>NZ_JAABNS010000001.1:3815781-4169727 GCF_009928425.1 Pseudarthrobacter sp. ATCC 49987
CTTCAGCAGGGAGCGTCCGGAATCCAGCGCGATTCGGCGTGGCCGCCCCAGCGCCGCGTCCCTCATGAGGTCAAGGCGGCCGACGTCATCGACGCCGTCCAGCAGGCGTCCGAACGTGCCGAGATAAGGCGCGGCAGAAACACGTTTCCCGCGGGTCCGGTTGCTGACATTTGAACCGTGAATGACCTGAAGCCAGGCCGGGGCGCCGGCGAGCTCCCTGACGTTCATCGACTGTCCAAGCAAATTGTGCCAATCGGACCAGCAGGTCCGGGCGGCGTCCCAGTCTTCCCGGACGGAGCAGAAAGCATTTGACCGATCCCGGCGGAGGTAAAGGGCGCTGCCATTGCGGATAAGACCGTGGGCCAGGTAAATCGCCGTGCGGGTTCCGTCGCTTCCGGCGGCCTGAAGGCGCTCAACGAAGTCCGAAGCGAGGCCGTCGTCGTTGTCCAGATTGGTGGTCATGAGCTCCCGGCGTCGGGCTCCTGACACTGCCCGCAAATCCTCGAGAAGTTCGCCGCGGCCGACTTCGGCCCTGTAGATGGGCGTGAATGTGCCGTGGATATTGAGGTCGTCCAGCGACCTGACAAGCCATTCGGGGCTTTGGGGATCGAGGTAGATGATCCAGTTGAAGTTCTGGTCTGACTGCTGCAGCACTGATGGAAAGCAATACCGGCGGAACAGCTCCAGCCGCGTACGCAGCCAGCCATCCTTCGCCCGCACAACGCTCTCCGCCCCAACCGATGGGAGGTTGAATCTGGTCAGCAGCACGTGATCTACATCGGCGCTGCTCTTAATTCCTTCCGGCGGCCGGAAGGGCCGGGCTGGGCTCATGGCGTGACTCCTTGAATTATCCCGAGAAACTGGGCCGCCCTGACGTGCCAGGTATGCAGGGAGGCGACGTCGCGTCGCAGATGTCCCAGGCCGGCCTCCTCGGGGCTGTCCAGGATCCTCCGGACCTGGTTGGCGAATTCAACAGGACCGGATCCGATGACGACAAGTTCGGTGTTGAGCCAGCGGACTGCCGGCAGGTCGCTCGCCACGACGGGCATTCCGGAGGCGAGATATTCCAAGGTCTTGAGCGGAAAGCTGGAGCGGTTGAAGGCCGTGTCCGCATAGGGGGTCAACCCCACACCGATCTCAGCCAGGTGCGGCGCCAGTTCCTGCGCGGGGAGTTCGCCGAGCCACGTAACGTTGGGCGCGGCAAGGAAGGCATCGAGCCGTCGTCCCGTTTCCGCGTCGCGCTCGGTGCGGGGGCCGATCACGAGCATTGGGATTCCAGCGTCCTGAACGGCTTCGAGCAGCTGCATGTCCAATCGCTCATTCAGCTGTCCGATGAGACCGGCATTCCGGCGGCGCGGCGTGCCATGGTCCTGCCGATCCGGAAGATCGCATCCATTCGGGATCACCACGACCGGAGCCGCCGCGCCGGGTGTCCCCTCCAAGACCGAAGCAAGGTGCGGAGAGACCGTCGCGCACACGTCGGCTGTTCGCAGGTTGTCCCGCAGCTTGTCTTGCACAAAACGACGGGACAAGTTCATGAGTCCGGCTCCCGCCACCCAATCGTCGGTGACATACAGGACCTTCGGTCCCTCGACCCCCGCGGGAAAACTGCTGATCGGCGAGGAAAGAATAGTCGCGAAGGGGCGCAACTGACACCGCCGGAGTGCTGTCCTGATGGCGCGACCGAGAAGTACCCTTGCAACGGAGGATGACCCCCAACGGGCAAATCCGGGGACCGACAGGGAACGCACCCGAGTGACACCCGGTGCGACGTCCGTGATTTCGACAGTCCGTCGCCCCAGACCCGCCCCCCGCCGATTGGCCAGATGAATGGGAAGTGGCGGATCGATCCACAGGACCGGGACGTGGACTGCCAACGCCATGGCGAGCCGGTAGTCGGTTCCGCGCACGTCATCCCAGCGGCTCCCCGGGACGTAGAGGAGCGTTTCCTGCGCCGCTGTCCGCCGCTGCTTCATGGTGTTGCCCGCCCTGCAGTGCGGGCCTCAACTGCAGGACCCGCCTGTCTGCGCCCCGCCACCGGGCGGGAATTGAAATCGTCAGCTGGAGGTGACCCCAGGACCCCGCGCAGCCTTCTGGCCAGTTCGTATTCGACAAACCTGGCGAGAGCTCCCACCTCCTGCACGATGCTGACTTCCCCGGCTGCTTCGATGGCCTGCTCGTAGAAGTTTTCCAGTACGAGGGCGCCGCGCGTCAACGAGAACCGTTCCTGAACCGTTGATAGACCGAAGCCGCCCAGCGTCCTGCGGCAGGACTCGTCCGGAAGCAGGCCGCGCAGCAGGTGTGCCAGCCGCTCGGCCCCGTCCTCCGTGCCGGGGCCGACTCCGTACCAGCCCTGCTCAAGGAAGAGCGGAAGGCTGTCCGGAGTCAGGAGTTCCCAGAAGCCTTTCTCGCCCTGAACGATCAGTGGTTTTGCAAAGGCCATTGCCCGCAGCGCCGACCCTCCCATCCCGAGGGCTACATCAGCCACGGCATAGGCCGCCCGGGGATCCCCGAGCTCTCCGGTGAGCACGATGACCGGCCGACCCCTTGCGGCGTTGACCGCCTGGGCGTGGTTTTCGACGAGCCGCCGTGCCGGACCATCGCCGGCGATGACAAGTTGAATGGGGAGTTCTTGTGAGAGCATTCCCACGCAGTCGATCGCAGCCAGGATGCCCTCGAGTTTGAGCTCTTTTGCCAGACGCGTCACGAGAACCACCGTGTAGGCGGCCGGATCCAGGTCCCACTTACCGCGGAACTCCTGTTCGGCGACGTCCAGCGACGGATTGTTGGCATCAAGGTCCACCGGCGGTTCCAGAAGCGCGGCAAAGGTCCGACCGAACTCCTGCTCCGCCGTCACGATCTCCTGGGTGCCCACCAGAATCGGCATCGACTTGGGAATGAACGGTGCCACGGCCATTGACATCACCGTTGCCACGGCCGCAGTGCCTGGCGACCGCCGGGAGGCAATGAGGCCTTCCAGCGCAGGCGGCCATTCGTAGCCGTGGATGACGTCGATCTTTCGTTCCCGGGCAAGGCGAACCAGTGCCTTCACCACCGAGGGGGTCGGCCTGTGATGGGGTTCCGGAGATGGAACAAACTCCAGCCCCGACTCCTCGATGCGCCGGTTCAGCGGCCCCGGACGTCCGAAGACGATGACCTCGTGACCCAGCCGCTGCACCGCAGCCGCGAGTTCGATGGCGTTCAATTGGCTGCCGCCGATCCCCAGATCGTGCGGGTATACGAGAATTTTCATACTGTCGCCTCCACTGTGGCGGCCTTTCCGATGGATCGGAGCTCTTTAATGCGGTCCCGTTGCAGGTACAACAACCCGGCTGTCACCAGTGCCGCGATTGTCCCGGCGGTGACAAGCGCTGCGAGGTGATCGGTGACCGTCATCGCCAGGATGCGCGCTGCTGCGCCCGTAACCAGACCTGCTGCGAAGGGTAAACGGATCTTCGCCAAAATTCCCCTGAGGGCCAGCCCGTTCACCCGTAACTTCCACAGGTACAGGGGTAGAACCACGCATCCTGTCACGGCCGCCTGTGCAGCAGCGAGTCCACCCAGCCCTCCCCAGGAGGCCCCGGCCACGAGGGCGGGAACCAACACCAGCAGGCTTCCGGCCTGCACGGTGAAGACCGTCCCGGACTTGCCCAGGACCACGAGGTAGTCGTAGACGAGATCGCAGAATACTTTGCAGGACGCGGCGACGACGAGCCAGGAAATTGCGGTCGCTGCCGCCACCCACGCCGCGCCGTAGACGAATTCCACTAATGGCACCGCGATTCCGGCCACGAAGAGAATCACCGGGAGCGTGGCGGCTGCCAACACCACCACAATGGCCTCCAAGGCTGAATCCATGCGTGGCCGGTTGTGCTGCAATGCGGAGAAGGCCGAGGGCGCCACTCTGCGGAGCGGTTGCGCGAAGATACTCACCGGCCAGTTGGAGAGGTTGAAAGCCAACACGTAGAACGCCAGGACCGTCGACCCCAGAACTGCCCCGGCCGTGAGTTGGTCCGCATAGCCGATAGCGAAGAAGATGACGCTTGTCCCGGCCAGCGGCAGCCCGAAGCGCAAGAGGGGCCCAAGCAGCGAGCGGTCCAGTCCGAACCGGTAGGGCAATGGTGAAGCCGCCAGAAACATCACCCCGGAGACCAGACTGCCCGCGAGCCTGCCTGCCGCCAGCGCCATGGCTCCCATCCCCGTGAGGGCAAGCACCACGGAGAGGACAGCGCCGATCCAGACATTGGCTTGGTCGATCCACAGCCGTTCCTTCTCCCTGAAGTCGCGCTGCAGCAGGGCCGACGGCGAGGCAACAATCCCGTTGACGAAGACACTCAGAATCAGGATCCGCACGACATCGGTGGCGCCTGGATCTCCCATTGCCGTGGTGAAGACCGGAGCGGCGGCCATCGCGGCAGTGCAGAACAAAGTGCTGCCGGCGACGGAAATTGTGTTGACCGTGGGCACGATCCTGGCTGGATCCTCGGGCCAACGAACAATTGCGAGGGAGACACCAAGTTCGTTGAAACTCAGTACGGCCATGAGGGCGACCATGGCGACGGCAAAAGTGCCAAAGGATTCGGGGCCCAGCACGCGAGCCAGGACTATTCCTATGCCGAGCGTGCCGAGCCGTGAGACAACAGTATTGAGCAGACCCCAGCCAAAAGCATTCGAGGCGCCGGTCATCCGGGTACCGATGGCCGCCTTCATGACCGTCCCAGTGCAGCCGCTAAACGTCGATCGAACCAAACCACGGGCGCCCCTATTCATCCCCAAGAGACCATTCAGCCGGGATTCCTGCTGCTTCGTGATGAGAGAACCGGATCCCGAACTGACGTATTCACCTCCGCACGCCAACGCCAACTGCAAAACGAAGGCCCGGGTCACGCTCGGGGTTGGAGCGAAAGCCCTGACCAAATGGCTGTGCTTTTGCAAATATAGGCCGGGCGTCCGTCGGGGGACTAGGCCGCACGGATAGTCGAGTAGGGCATCGACTGAAGTCGAGTAGTTTTCGTGTTCACTACTCGTATTCGTTCCGGAAAGCCTCCAGCAGCGGTGGCCGGGGAGCGCTGTCGGCCGTCGTCCCCTTAGAAGGCCAGGCCGATCACAAGGCTGATGGTCGTGGCCAGGATGACGGTGCCAAACAGGTAGGACAGCAGGCTGTGTTTGAGCGCTTCGGCCCGGATGCCATGGTTCTGCAGGGCAGTGTCCGAAACCTGGTAGGTCATGCCGAGGCTCGTGGCGAGGTAGGCGAAGTCGGTGTACTGCGGGCGGCGTTCCTGGTTGAAGTCGATGCCACCCACTCCCGCCCCGGCCTTCCCGCCCGTGCTGTAGTAGAGCTCGGCGTAGCGCAGCGTGAAGAGCGTCTGCACCAGCAGCCAGGACAGGGCCACCGACGCCAGGGCCAGCAGCCCGCCGCCGAAACGGGACCCGCCGTCGCTGGCATGGGAATCGACGACGACGGCGGCCACCGCGCCGAGGCTGGCGACGTTGGCCGCCAGAATCAGCAGGTCGGTGATACTCCGGGACGGGTCCTCCGCGGTGGCATGCGCCCGGGTTTCGGCGGGGTCGAAACGACCGATCGCCGTCCAGACCCACACAACATAGGTCAACGAGGCCGTGCCCCAGCCGACAGCCGGAGCCTCCACCCAGTGCCCGGCCAGGCCGGACGCCGTGGCCGCGAGCAGCCCGGCGAGGAGCATTGCCGCCAGGCGCAGCCGGCTGCGCCGGATCGGCCGGGCGTTGCGGCGGAAAGAGGAACCCGTGTTCATTCCCCGATCATGGCACAGGGTTTTCCACATGGAGGCCAGCGTGGCTTCCGGCACCAGCCGGCCGCGCCTACGCTGGGCAGGCATGGAATCGCCGGATCCGGTCCCGATGCACTAAGCTATTGAAGTCTGTGCTGCGCCCTGCCCCCGTTCCTGGGGGTGCTGCGGGCACATGGCACCGCAAATGAACCTCCTGTTACGGAAATGCCGTAACCGCTTAGCCCAAAGGAGGTGGGTTCACATATGCGTCCTTACGAATTGATGGTAATCATCGACCCCGAGGTCGAAGAGCGTACCGTTGAGCCAACGCTTCAGAAGTTCCTGAACGTCATCACGACCGATGGTGGAACCATCGAAAAGGTTGACATCTGGGGCCGCCGTCGCCTGGCCTACGAAATCCAGAAGAAGTCTGAAGGTATCTACGCCGTGGTGAATTTCACCGCTGAGCCGGCTACCGCCAAGGAACTTGATCGCCAGTTGAGCCTCAATGAGACCATCATGCGCACCAAGATCACCCGCCCCGAAGTACAGAAGGTTGTTGCTGAGTAATTTCAGCTCCCGATTTTCACTCTTCACCCCGCAGGAACGAACAAGGAGGCAGTAGATGGCAGGCGAAACCACTATTACGGTCATCGGTAATCTCACCAATGACCCCGAACTGAGGTTCACACCGTCAGGTTCGGCAGTAGCGAATTTCACCATCGCGTCTACTCCCCGCACCTTCGACCGCCAGTCCAATGAGTGGAAGGACGGGGAAACCCTGTTCCTCCGCGCGTCGGTATGGCGTGAAGCAGCCGAGAACGTCGCCGAATCCCTGACCAAGGGCATGCGCGTGATCGTTTCCGGCCGGCTGAAGAGCCGTTCCTACGAAACGAAGGAAGGCGAGAAGCGCACCGTTATCGAGCTTGAGGTCGATGAAATCGGCCCCAGCCTGCGCTACGCCAACGCCAAGGTCAACCGCACCCAGCGCTCCGGCGGTGGGGGTGCCGGCAACGGTGCCCAGGGTGGCTTCGGCGGCGGCAACAGTGGTGGCGGCTTCGGTGGCGGCTCTGGTGGAAACCAGGGCGGCGGCAACTCGGGTGGAACCTGGGGCGGCAACCAGCCCGCACAGCAGCAGGATGACCCCTGGGCCACGCCCGGTGTCAGCAATGCAGGCGGCGGCTGGGGCAACGGCCCGGATTCCGAACCTCCCTTCTAAACAACATCTAAGGTTCGACGACGGAACCCGCCGGACGCCGCAAGGCGGACGTGCGCTGACCGGCGTCGGATCACCACCATCCCGTGGATCAATATCCACGGGCTCCATCGAATAGGAGCTCCACGATGGCTAAGGCTGAACTCCGTAAGCCCAAACCAAAGTCCAACCCCTTGAAGGCCGCTGACATCACTGTCATCGACTACAAGGACGTAGCATTGCTGCGCAAGTTCATCTCCGACCGCGGAAAGATCCGCGCCCGTCGCGTCACCGGCGTCACGGTGCAGGAACAGCGCAAGATCGCACAGGCAATCAAGAACGCCCGCGAAGTTGCTCTGCTGCCTTACTCCGGCGCTGGCCGCGGCTAAGGAAGGGATTAACTAACATGGCAAAGCTCATTCTGACCCACGAAGTAACCGGTCTCGGTGCTGCAGGCGATGTTGTCGAGGTCAAGGACGGTTACGCACGTAACTACCTGCTGCCCCGCAACTTCGCCCTGACTTGGTCCAAGGGTGGCGAGAAGCAGGTTGAGTCCATCAAGACTGCCCGCGCCGCCCGCGAGCACGCTTCCCTGGAAGATGCTCAGAAGCAGGCCGCTGCACTCTCCGCCAAGCCGGTCAAGCTCGTTGTCAAGGCTGGCGAGACCGGACGCCTGTTCGGCACCGTCAAGCAGGGCGACGTGGCCGACGCTGTTGAGGCCGCAGGCCTTGGCCGCATCGACAAGCGCAAGGTTGAACTGCCGACGCACATCAAGTCGGTTGGTTCCTACCAGGCACACGTCCGCCTCCACGCCGACGTTGCCGCTGTGATCGAACTCGACGTAGTCGCAGGCAAGTAGCCCTCACCGGCTCCGCAGTCCTGAACTGCTGGAAGGCCCCCGCCTTTGGATTCCTCTTGGGAACCGGATGCGGGGGCCTTCTGCGTTAACTCTCATTCGTGGTGCAATTCCGTCGTCACGTACCGGTAGCCGTTCCGGATCAGTTCGGTGAGCACTGCCTCGTCAACGTCGTCGAGCTTGTTGATGTAGAGACACCCGGCGCCGGTCTTGTGTTTTCCCAGCCGTGCCAGCAGCCCGGCGGACTCCGGCCCATAGCTCAGCCCGTAGAGCGACAGGCTGGCTTTCCGCGGTGAGAAGCCGACGGCGGGCGCGTCGCCTTCGCGCCCGGTTGCGTATTTGTAGTGGTACCGGCCGTAGCCCACAATCGTGGGGCCCCACATCTCGGCAGGCTGCCCCGTGATCCCGGACATCAGTTCGAGCAGCCGGTACCCGTCCCGGCGTCGGACGGGATGCTCGACGGCGGACAGCAACTCCTCAACGGACGCGCCCGTTGCTCTGGTCTTGTTGTGGGTCTTGTTCACGGCCATGCGGGCAGTCTTGCAGACGGCGGCAGCCTTGTCAGCCGGAACGGTGCCGGTGATAGCCTGCGGCAGTGACTTCGATTACGGCACCGGTGCCCCGCCTTCGCCCTTTCGCCCAGGTGGACGTCTTTACTGACGTGCCCTACCGGGGCAACCCGCTGGCCGTCGTCGTCGACGCAGCGGGCCTCTCCACCGGTGTGATGCAACAGTTCGCCAACTGGACGAACCTCTCCGAGACCACGTTCCTGCTGCCGCCCACCGACCCCGGCGCCGACTACCGGGTCAGGATCTTCACGGGCAGCGAGGAGTTCCCTTTTGCAGGCCACCCGAAGCTCGGCTCGGCGCATGCCTGGCTTGAAGCCGGCGGCATCCCCCGGCAGGAACGGGCTAGTTGGATGGACCCGTGGCGGTCGCTGCCACGACCTGGACGGATTCGGCCGTGTAGCCGGAGCCGTCCTTCGCGGCCACGATCCGCACGGTTCCGCCGGCCGCGATGTCCGACACGGTCAGGTCCGCGCCCGATGCGCCCGCCTGCGGACGGCGCTGGAGCATGCTGCTTACCTGTACATCACTGCCGAGGGTGTAGCTGCGGGTGAATCCGTCGGCGCTCTTGACGGTAACGGAAGTTGAACTGACGTCACTCACTGTGCCCAGCTGCTCAGCCTTGGTGGTGTAGTCGCTGCCGTCCAGCACCACGTATTCAGCGTGCACAGCTGCAGACAGCCCGCCGGGCATGCCGCCTGCTGCAAAGCCGTTAGGACCGCCCTGCCCGGGCATTCCGCCTCCCGCCGGTCCGCCTTGCTGGGAGCCGGGCGTTCCCGGAGCGAAGCCCTGGGTGCCACCGCCTGGTCCGCCGGCACCGGCGGACGCAGTCGCGCTGCTTGCCTGACTTGACGTGAGCGCGTAGGCGCCCGCACCCGCGGCGGCCCCCAGGGCGACTGTGGCGCCAGCGACGGCGAGCCCCCGTTTCATCGTCCACGGTTTCCCTGCCGACGGTTTCGGAGCTTCGGCGGCCGGCGCGCCCCATCCCGGGGCCCGTTGTTCCGCTTCCGGTGCTCCGGGCACAGCCTGGTGCCAGTCTGTTGACTGCGCGGCGGGAGAGCCGCCCGCGGCAGCGTAAGGTGCGGTCATCGGGGTTGGGTCGGCTGCGCCGGGGGTGCCGAAACCGTGGTCCGGGCCGTGTCCGGGGACCGGCCGCGAACTGCCTCCGGGGTGCTGGTTGCTCAAGGTGTTTCTCCTGTCAGGGGCTGGTTCATGTCCACCCCAGAATGTCGAACGATCCTGTGCCGATCCTGTGCCGATGCTGTGTGGGCCGGCGGCCGGGCCCGTGTGATTGTCCGCCCGCTCCCAACGGCCCCAGCCAATTGCGCGCAGATACCTGCTTCTTGTTGCCTTGGGGAGTTTCACAGCAGCGGCACAGGGTCCGCACAGCCGCGGCTCAACGGCAGGCCGGAGTCTGGTCCCATGGACCCTTCGCACATCTACGCAACTCCCGTTCCCGCCGACAACGCCTGGCTGCCGGGGAACTGATCCTTGGCTGCACTTTCCGGGGCGACTCTCCAGCCCGGGCATTCCTGGCGTACCCCGTCCAGCTGGCACCTGCGGACGCGCCTGGTGATTGTTGCCATGGTGTTGCTGGTGACCATTTGCGGTGCTGTGGGCGTGTTTAGCTATGTCTCCATGGACGGTGTCCTCACCCGGCAGCTCGATCAGCAACTGGGCGGCGCGTCCCATCGCTCGAGCATTTTCGGCCAGCCGGTCCCCGGCACCATGGTCGGCCCCGATCCGCTGGAAGCACGGGGCCAGAGTGTCGGCACGCTCAACGCCCGGATGCTCAACGGCGCAGTGGTCAGCGCCGGCTTTCTCGCCGGCGATGCCACCCGCAGAGGCCTTTCCACCGAGGACGACGCCGTCCTCCTGGCTCTCACTCCGGACGCGGCGCCCGTGGGCCGCACCCTTTCGGCTGGTGCCTACCGGCTCACTTCCGTGCGAACGCCCTTTGGTGACGTCATTGTCACCGGGCTTCCCCTGGCGGAAAAGCAAAATATCTTGGCCTCGCTGGTGTGGACGTTGGTGCTGGTCTCCGCAGCAGGACTGGTGCTGATCGGACTCGCCGGCACGGCTGCCATCCGGCGGACCTTGAAGCCGCTGGAACAACTTTCCGAAGTTGCCACCAAGGTTTCCCGACTCCCGCTGGACGCCGGCGAGGTCACGCTCGGGGTGCGCGTCCCGGCGTCGGCCGCTCATCCGGGAACCGAGGTGGGCAGCGTGGGATACGCGCTGAACCAGATGCTGGACAACGTCTCCAACGCCCTCGAGGCACGGCAGGAGAGCGAACTCCCGGATGAGCCCGTGGTGGTGCGCGGTGATGCGGCCCAGCTTCACCAGGTCATTGCCAACCTTCTGTCCAATGCCCGCAAGCACACCGCCCCCGGAACGAGGGTCGTCACCGGCGTTATGCGTTCGGCTGACGGCAGCGCCATGGTGACCGTCACGGATAACGGGGGCGGGATTCCTCCCGAATTCCTCAGCCGGGTCTTCGCCCGCTTCGCCCGCTTCGCACGGGCCGACACCGCACGCACCCCAGTAGCGAACAGCGCGGCGGTCCACCAGCCGGACGGGACGGCAGGCGGCACGGGTTGCATGGCCGGCACCGGGTCCGCCGAGGGCACCAGCGGCCTGGGCTTGTCCATTGTGCAGTCGATCCTGGAGGCCCACGGCGGCACCGTTGAAGTCTCCTCCCGGCCCGGCCGGACGGAGTTCGCCATTCGGCTGCCCGCGGCGCCGCCCGCGCGGACTTTCACAGGCCGCGCACAGCTTGTCCCTAAGGACCTCATATCGGCCTCCCGGACGGTTGACGCATGACGTTCACAGAGCAGGCTTCCGAAGCCCAGCCCCCTGCCGAAGGGGCGACGGTCCGCCCGGGCGGCGGCCGCCCCGCCGTTGACCCGCGTGTCACGGCTGCGCTGCTGGATGTCACGATCCCGGTCTTCAATGAGGAACGGGACCTGGAGGCGTGCCTGCGTAGGCTGCACGCCTACCTCCTCGGTTCTTTTCCGCATTCGTTTCGCATCACAGTGGCGGACAACGCCAGTACCGACGGAACGCTCCAGCTGGCTGAACGCGTCGCCCGCGAGCTCCCCGAAGTGACCGTGGTCCACTTGGCGGAGAAGGGCCGGGGAAACGCGTTGCGCAAGGTGTGGCTGGCCTCGCCGTCGCCGGTTCTGGCCTATATGGACGTGGACCTGTCCACGGACCTGGCCGCGTTGGGGCCGCTCCTGGCACCGCTCATCTCGGGACATTCCGATCTGGCCATCGGGACCCGCCTGACGCGCAACTCGCGCGTGGTCCGGGGGCCGAAACGGGAATTCATCTCCCGCAGCTATAACTTCCTGCTGCACTCCTGGATGGGCGTCCACTTCAGCGACGCCCAGTGCGGTTTCAAGGCCATCCGCGCCGACGTCGCCCGTCAGCTGCTCCCGCATACCCTGGACAACGCCTGGTTCTTCGACACCGAGCTGCTGGTCCTTGCTGAGAGGTGCGGCCTGCGCGTCCACGAGGTCCCGGTGGACTGGACCGACGACCCTGATTCCAGCGTGGACATCGTCCAGACAGCGCTGGAGGATCTGCGCGGCATGGCCCGACTGAGCCGGGACCTGGTCTCGGGCCGGATACCCGTTCCCGAGCTCCGGGCGGCCTTAGCCCGGGGCCCATTGCCTGCCGCCGCCAGAGCCCAGGAACAAAGCCCGGGCGGCAGCCTCTTCGGACAGCTGGTCCGCTTCGGCAGCATCGGGGTGGCCTCCACCCTGGCCTACTTGCTCATTTTTCTGCTCTGCCGGGGCTTCATGGACCCGCAACTGGCCAACTTCCTCGCGCTGCTGAGCACCGCCGTGGCCAACACCGCCGCGAACCGGCGCTTCACGTTCGGCATCCAGGGCAGTAGCGAGGCGGGACGCCACCACTTCGAAGGGCTGCTGGTCTTCGGCATCGGGCTCGCCTTGACCTCGGGCGCACTGGCCCTGGTTCACGGCACGTCCGGCGGAACCCCGGACCGCTGGCTGGAACTGGTCACGGTCACCGCCGCCAACCTCCTCGCCACCGTCGTCAAGTTCCTGCTCTTCCGGCTTGTGGTGTTCCGCCGCCGGTCCACCGGCATTCCCCCGGCGCCAGCCGCCGACACGTCCCTCCCCGCACAGAAACGGCCAAGTAAATGACCGCCACCACCGCTCACACCGCCGGGACCCCGGCCGCTCCGGCCCCTGAGCAGACACCCCCGACGACGACGGCAGGGCTTCTGCCGCCCACAGCGCACGGGAGCCGCCACCGGCTGCTGTTCGGACCGCAACCACGGTGGGTTCGGCCCTCCGCAGCCCTGCTGCTGGTCCTCGCCGCCGTGCTGTACCTCTGGAACCTGGAAGCCACCGGCTACGGAAACTCCTTCTACGCCGCCGCGGTCCAGGCGGGCACCAAGGACTGGACGGCGTTGCTGTTCGGCTCGCTCGACGCCGGCAACGCCATCACGGTGGACAAACCGCCGGCCGCCCTCTGGATCCCGGCCCTCGCCGGACGGATCTTCGGCTTCTCGGCCCTGAGCATGCTCATCCCCCAGGCGCTCATGGGCGTGGCCGCCGTCGGGCTTCTCTACCTGACGGTGAAACGCGTATCAGGACCGGCTGCGGGACTGCTGGCCGGCGGCGCCCTGGCACTGACACCGGTGGCTGCCCTGATGTTCCGGTTCAACAACCCGGACGCCATGCTCATCCTGTGCCTGGTGCTGGCCGCCTACCTCACCACCCGCGCCATCGAGAAAGCCGGCTGGAAATGGCTCGCCGCAGCCGGCGCCGTGATCGGACTGGCCTTCCTGACCAAGATGCTGCAGGGCTTCCTGATCATTCCCGCACTGGGCCTGGCCTACCTCTGGGCGGCGCCCACCACCTTGGTCCGCCGGCTCCTGCACCTGTTGGGCGCCGCAGCAGGAATTGCGGTGGTAGCCGGAAGCTACATTGCACTGTTCCAGCTGACCCCCGCCTCAGCCCGGCCGTACATGGCCGGCTCCAAAACCAACAGCTTCCTGGAACTTACCTTCGGGTACAACGGCCTGGGACGGATCACCGGCTCCGGCGGAGCCATGCCGGACTTCGGCGCCATGCCGGGCGGCGGAGCCATGCCGGACTTCGGCGCCATGCCCGGCGGAGGCCCCGGCGGCGGTGGAAACGCGGGCTTTGGCGGCACGGCCGGCATCACCCGCATGTTCGGAACCAGCTTCGGCGGGGAAGTGTCCTGGTTGCTCCCGGCAGCCCTGATCCTGCTGGTCGCCGGGCTCTGGTTCACCCACCGCGAGGCACGGACATCCGCCACCCGCGCCGCACTTCTGCTCTGGGGCGGCTGGCTGATCGGCACGGCAGGCATCTTCAGCTTCATGGGCGGCATCGTCCACCCGTACTACGCCGTGGCGCTGGCCCCCGCGGTCGCGGCCCTTGTGGGCATCGGTTCGGTGGAACTGTGGCGGGGACGGTCCTTCTGGCCCGCGCGGATCGTTTTGGCCGTGACGGTGCTGACCACCTCCACATGGTCCGCTATTCTGCTGGTCCGCGACCCGGACTGGATGCCGGGGCTTCGGGTGATCATCGTGGTCCTTGGCGTCCTGGCTGCGGCAGCGCTCCTGCTCAGCATGGACCGCATGGCGGCGCTCCCGGCCAAGCTCCGCAAGGCCGCCACGGCCGGGGTCCTGGTCACCTCGCTGCTGGCCGGCGGCCTCGGGACCACGGCCTGGACACTGGCGACGGCGGCCCAGCCGCATTCCGGTGCGATCCCCACCTCCGGACCTAGCGCGTCCGCGATGGGCGACGGCAAGGGCGGGCCGGGCATGGTCCCGGGCGACGACGGCAATGCCGGCGGCGCGGCCGCGGACACCAGAGCCGGGCGCAGAGCCCCCGGCGGACCCGGCGTCGACACGGCGTCGGCGGAACTGATCGCACTGTTGAAGTCCTCCGGCACCAAGTGGTCCGCGATTGTCTCCGGTGCCACCTCCGCAGCGGACTTGGAACTCGCCACCGACACTTCCGTGATCGCTCTGGGCGGCTTCTCTGGCGGTGACCCGTACCCAACCCTCGCGCAGTTCCAGCAGATGGTGGACCGTGGCGAGATCGGATACTTCATCGCCGGCAGTATGGGCGGGGGGCCCGGGGGCAACTCCGAGGTCGCCACCTGGGTGGCAGCCAACTACGCGGCTGAAACCGTCGGTAACAGCACCGTCTACAAACTGGCGTCGTAACCGGCCATGGCTGACACTCTGAGCCCCGGGGTCCGGCGGCCGTACCCGGCGCGCCGGGCCATCCTCTACCGACGGACCGCCGTTCCGCGTAGGGGAGTGGGAGCACCGCCTGTCAACCATCCGCACTTGCAAAGTGCAGAGAAGGCTGGCTTTCGCGGCGCCGCCGCTGACCCGCTCGGGGCCGGTGGCCGAGGGGGACCTCACCCGCGTCGCCGCCGGCCTGGGGATGCCGCGGGAGGCGTCCTGGCTGGTCAACGGCCCGGACTGGATCGGTGTGCTGCTCGAGTCAGCGGAGCTGGTGCTGGCTGTCAGGCCTGATTACGCGGCCATGGCGGGACTCAAGGTCGGTGTGGTCGGTCCCCATCCGGCCGGATCCGAGGTCGGCTTCGAGGTGCGCACCTTTATCCCGGGCGACGCCGCGGCGGAAGACCCCGTCACCGGCAGCTTTAATGCCGGCGCGGCCCAGTGGCTGATCGGCAGTGGCCGTGCCCCCGAGTCCTACCTGGCGGCGCAGGGTACGGTGCTGGGCCGCGCCGGACGGGTCCACATCGATGCTGTGGGGGAGGACATCTGGGTCGGAGGGAGCTCGGTGAGCTGCATTGAGGGCTTCGTCCTGCTCAGAACGGTTGAACGGGTCGTCGGCCGGACCGCGCGTTGCGCCCCCGTTGCGCTGCCAGTTGTGGTCGCCATTGCGCGGGCTGGAGGACCGGGAGTGACAGGGCAACGAAGGACGGGAATAAAAGCTCCGGGACCCGGCTTCTACAGGTAGATGCAAACGCATGTACCAGCGTTTGTGGCCGTGCAACAACTTGAGGAGCATCCCCGTGGAATCCCGCCGCATCACCGTTCTCTCCGCCGGACTCGGCGTCCCGTCATCCAGCCGGCTGCTCGCGGACCAGCTGGCCGCCTCCGCCGAGCGCCAGCTCGCCGCAGCAGGCTACGCCGTGGATATCGCGGTGGTGGAACTGCGGGACCTCGCCGTGGACATCGCGAACAATTTTGTGACCGGCTATGCGGCTCCAAAGCTCGCCGAGGTGATCGCCCGGGTCGAGGCCTCGGACGGGATCGTTGCCGTCAGCCCGGTCTTCAGCGCCTCCTACAGCGGTCTCTTCAAGTCCTTCATCGACGTCCTCGACCCCAAGTCGCTCGAGGGCAAGGCCGTCCTGCTCGGCGCCACGGCCGGAACGGACCGGCACCAGATGGTCCTGGATTTCGCCATGCGGCCCCTGTTCGCCTACCTCCGCACCCGTATCGCCAGCACTGCTGTCTTCGCCGGCCCCCAGGACTGGGGCAACAACGACGACGGCGGCTCGCCCCTCTCCACGCGGATCGACCGGGCGGCCGGCGAGTTCATCGGCCTGCTGCAGGGCGCGCAGCCGGGGCAGAAGCAGCCCGTCCTGGAATCGCTTCCGTTCGAGCAGTTGCTCGCCGGCATCTCCGGCCGGCACTGACCCCGCGGGGGCTCCAGCGAACGATTCACGGCCCCGGGGCGTTGTGCGGGACATGAAGTGTCCTGTGGATTCAATTGACCTGATCATGAGCGAACGTAGCGGCGTCGAGATAGATTATTGCCCCAAGTGCCGCGGCGTGTGGCTGGACCGGGGGGAACTGGACAAGATCCTTGACCGCGCCGCGGAGTCCATGGGAACTGGCGCATCAGCACCCGCGGCGGCACCGCTGCCGCCGGCGACGCCCGGCCACATTCCGCCACCGCTCTATGATTTTGACCCGCGCCGCGATGACAGCCGGTCAGATGAGCGCCGCAATGACGACCGCAGGGACCGGCCCCGCTATGAACAGCCGCGCTATGACGACCGCCGCCGCCCGAAGAAGAAGGAAGGCTGGCTTGGCGAGCTGTTCGACTTCTAGAGATATGAACTGAGGGGTGCGGCGGTCAGTCCTCCAGGAGGGCGATGAACTCGCGGGCCTGTTTGATGGAGATGTCCGAGTGGCGGGTGAGGGCCTCCGCCGCGGCTTCGGTGTCGCCGCTTCTGGCCAGGGTGCGGATCCGGCCATAGATCTCATCGTTGAGCATGTTGCTGCTGACTTCGCGGGTGACATCGCCCTTGCTGGCGATGGCGCGGTAGCGGTAGGCGAAGCGCTGCGGCGCGTTGTCGTCGTCCTCGCTGGGCGCCTGTTCGGGCGTCTCGGGCCGGAAGGGCTGCGGGTGGGCGGCAAGCGCCCCCACGGCGTCCCGGGAGGCCCTCAGGCCCTCTCCGGTGGACTCGAGGTACAACTTGATGGCGCCCATGGCCTGGCCCTGGGCAATCAGCGCGTAGAGGCGGCGGTGCTGCTCCTGGCTGAGTTTGGCCGCCGAGGCGCGTGCCAGTTCAATCGGGTCGCGGCCGGGCTGGGGTGCAGCCTCCGGCCGGGACCGGCCGCCGCGGCGGGCCAAGGCGCGTGCGCCCAGCAGAACGCCGGTGCCAACGAGCGCCAGAATCAGCAGGGGGATGAGCAGGGATTCCATGAAACTACAGCCGATCTACGTAATTCTTGGCGGTCAAGAGATCTGAATGGGTTGCCTGGCGCAGCAGCTTGATGGCCTGGAGCTTCTTGCCGTTCCGGGCCAGGGATTGCAGCTGCAGGGCAAACTGGGGGTTCAGTTGGCCGCCGGGCAGGACGGGCCCCTGGTAGCCGGGCTGCCCGACGGCAGGTGCCGAGCCCGCCTGGGCGCGCAACGCCATGCGGGCGTGATCTGCCTGCTGTGACTGCTGCTGTTCGTTCTGGCTGGGACGGGTGACCGCGTCTACCCGGGCACGGGCGGCGGTGGCGGCCTGAACCTGGGCCGCATAGTGGGCCTGCGAACGGACCGCCAGTTCGTGCTGGTAGCGCTCCGCGTCGGACATGCCGAAATCGCGTGGCCTAAGGGCCGTGGCAAACGCCCAGAGGACTGCTGCCAGGATGAGGGCAGGCAGTATGACCAGCAATACATCGCCCATGTAATGAGCTTATGCCAGATCGCAGTTATCCACAGCACATTCGGGAATTGGCATACCCTGCGTCGCCGGAGGCGCCAGTCCCGGGCTTTCCGTGAGGACCATCACTAAATGTGCATATTTCCGTGGGTGTGTGGCCTCATATGCCAGCCGCTATCCCCAGCCGCGGTCCGCGTTCTGTGGATGAACATCGGCCGAAATTCTTTTGTGTCCACATGGCGAAGTCAGTGTTTCCGCAGGTCAGACGCTGATTGCCGGCCCAACAAATTTTCTATCCACAGCTGTTCCCACAGGCTGTGCACAAGCAGGAGGCAGTAGTGCACAGCTTATCCACAGGGGTTGGGGACGTCCGGGTTGGTGCCTGCCCGGACGGGGGATAACGTTGCTGGATATCGAGCCTTGGATACCGAAATCCGATGCTGCCTTCCTTTCGATCTCCGGCGCCGCGGTGCCGGGCCCGGGCTGTGGAAAACCGGCGGCGCCGGGAGGCGGCCAAAGTGTCGGAGCCGGCTGATAGGACTTAACCCGTCGCGCATACGCCGGGGTCGGCGCCACCGAGCACCGAGGACCAATGGCATACGCGTCGCCGGCGAACGGACGTCCGCCGCGGCACACAATGGAGGACGGCAGTTTTGTCAGTTACGCATCTGGACTCAGTCGAGGGGACCCGGGGAGCCGAAGGCAGCCGCAAGCCGCCGCAGGACATTCCCGCCGAGCAGTCAGTATTGGGCGGCATGATGCTGTCCAAGGACGCCATCGCCGACGTCGTCGAAATCCTCCGGGGCGTGGACTTCTACCGTCCTGCGCACGAGACGATCTACGAAGCCATCATCGACCTCTACGGCCGTGGCGAGCCTGCCGATGCCGTCACTGTTTCGGATGAACTGACAAAGCGGGGTGAGATCAACCGGATCGGCGGCCCTGCCTACCTCCACGAACTCATCCAGACGGTGCCCACCGCTGCCAACGCCGGCTACTACGCCGAAATCGTGGGTGAGCGCGCGGTCTTGCGGCGCCTGGTCAATGCCGGAACCAAGATTGTCCAGCTCGGCTACGGCCAGGACGGCGAGGTCGAGGACCTGGTGAACCAGGCCCAGGCCGAGATCTACGCCGTGGCGGAGCGCCGTACGGCAGAGGACTATGTGGTCCTCAAGGACGTGATGGAGTCCACCGTGGACGAGATCGAAGCGTCCGGCCACCGCGAGGAGGGAATGACCGGCGTTCCCACCGGCTTCTACGAGCTTGATGAGCTCACCCACGGACTGCACCCCGGCCAGATGATCGTCATCGCGGCCCGCCCCGCCGTCGGTAAGTCCACTTTCGCGTTGGACTTCGCCCGTTCCGCGGCCATCAAGAACAACCTCGCTACCGTGATGTTCTCCCTGGAAATGGGCCGGAACGAGATCGCCATGCGTTTGCTGTCCGCGGAGGCCACGATCGGCCTTCAGGACCTGCGCAAGGGCACCATCAAGGACGAGCAGTGGTCCAAGATCGCCACCACCATGGGCCGGATGAATGATGCCCCGCTGTTCATCGACGACAGCCCCAACATGTCGCTGATGGAAATCAGGGCCAAGTGCCGCCGCCTGAAGCAGCAGCACGATCTCAAGCTTGTTATCCTCGACTACCTCCAGCTGATGAGCTCCGGCAAGAAAGTGGAGTCCCGCCAGCAGGAAGTCTCCGAGTTCTCCCGTGCGCTGAAGCTGCTGGCCAAGGAACTGCAGGTTCCGGTCATTGCCCTCTCGCAGCTGAACCGTGGTTCCGAGCAGCGCCAGGACAAGCGGCCGATGGTCTCGGACCTGCGTGAATCCGGTTCCATTGAGCAGGATGCTGACATGGTCATCCTGCTGCACCGCGAAGACGTCTACGACAAGGAATCGCCGCGTGCCGGCGAGGCGGATATTCTTATCGCCAAGCACCGTAACGGCCCGACCAAGGACATTGTGGTCGCCTTCCAGGGCCACTACTCCCGGTTCGCCAACATGGCGGCCGACGCCGGGGGCGGCGGCTTCTAGCGGCTACCGGCCCTCGGCAGGGAGCAGGTGGTTGGGCAGCCGGTTCCCGGGTGCCCGGCCCCGGATCTCCAGCAGTTCGCGGGCATGGGCGTGCAGCCGCTTGTCCTCCTCAGACACCGGAACCCACTGCGGGACCGGGACGGACGTGCCGTGCTCGTCGCGGGCCACCATCACGGTCAGGCAGTAGGTCGTCAGCTCCAGCTTGCGTCCCTTGGGATCTCCGGACCGGACATGGACCGCGATGTGCATGCCCTTGGTTCCGGTGTAGACCAGCCGGGCCTCCACCTCCACCACATGGCCGATGAGCAGCGGACGGTAAAACCGCACTCCGCCGGAGAAAACGGCTACCGTGTCCATCCCGCAGTAGCGTGAGGCGCAGACGTAGGCCGCCTCGTCGATCCATTTCATGACGATGCCCCCGTGCACCTTGCCGCCCCAATTCACGTCCGTGGGGGCGGCCATAAAGCGCAGGACGACCTTCTCGGCGGTTCCGGCGTCGGTATATTCCTGTGCGCTCATTGCCTGGACGATGTCCTCGCGGACCTTGATCCTCGCCAGCGCATGGTCGCGTTGTTCGATTTCTTCCGGTGTCGTCGGCTCAAACTGCGGCACGGGGATGGGCTTGCCGTCGTCGCCCACTGCCACGAAAATCACGATGCACTGGCTGCGCATCGTGGCCGCGCCGCCCTTCGGATCGCCCGAGGACACGACCGTGCGGATGTGCATGGAGGACCGGCCTGTGTAGACAATCGTGGCCGTGACCTCGACCATGTCGCCGCTGTTGACCGGGTCCGCGAAGTGGATGTTGCCAACGTATGCCGTCACGCAATAGGACTTGGCCCAGCCGACCGCGGCGGCGTACGCCGCCTTGTCCACCCACTCGAGCACGGTGCCGGCGTCGACCGAACCGCTGTGGCCAACGTCGGTGGGCGCCGCAAGGAAGCGCAGGGTCACGGCATTGGCGGCAGTCTCACTCATGAAGAGAGTTTACTAACGGGCGGCGGAAGCGCCGCAGGCCCCCGACACAAATACCGCCCGGGACGCCACGCGGCACGCCTATTGGAGAACCCGCCCCGCCGGAGGCTCAGGAGTGGGAAAGATATCCTCCATTATGCCGATGACCGCCCCGGCGGCCCGGCTCAGATTGTGCCTGGCTGACACGATGACCGTCGCCAGGTACGTGGGGGTGCCGGACAGTTCGCGATATACAAGCCCCGGCCGGTCGATGTGGCTTACTGACGACAACGTCAGGGTCACCCCCGCCCCGGCGGCGACCATGCTGAGGATGGCATACGAATCGGGGGCTTCCTGCACCACTTGCGGGACAAAGCCTGACTCCAGCGCGAGCCGGAACGAGGCGTCCCGCACTGTGGATCCCTGGGTGGCGGGAAAGGTGACAAACGGTTCGTCGGCGAGGTCGCGGACGTCAAGTTCCCCCTGCGAGGCCAGCGGATGATCCGAGGGCAGGACCGCGAGCAAACGCTCGTAGGCGAATACCCGGACGTTCACGTGTTCATTGCGGACCGGCAGCCTCGAAAAGGCTATATCCAGGACTCCTGCGGCCACTTGGGTCGGAGCTGATCCGCCGTATACCAGCGACGTCAGCTTCAGTTCAATGCCGGGCTCCGCCAAGCGGACGGCCCGGGCAAGCGGTGGAAGGACTTCCCTGCTGCTGGCGCCGGCGTATCCGATATTCACTTGACCGACGATCCGTGAAGATCCAAGAGCCGCGGCGCGCCTGATGAGGCGTGCACCCGCCAGAGTCTGCAGGATCGGTTCACGAACCGCGTACCCGGACTCGGTCAGCCGCACGGACCGGGAGCTCCGATCAAAGAGGCTCACGCCCAAATCCTCTTCCAGCCGCCGGATCCACACCGACAGTTGCGGCTGGGCGACCCGCAGGCGTTCTGAGGCGCGACCAAAATGGAGTTCCTCTGCGAGGACCGCGAAAGCTTGCAGGTACTTCAGATGCATGTCCCCACCTATACCGGTTTCCTTATTGAAACTCTATGAGTTCTTTATTGGACTCCAATCGCGGGTCCCTGTCATCTTTGGGGGTGGCGAGCCGCACAGCCGCACCGTTCTGCCCGGCCGACGCCTGACGGACGCGCAGTGGTCCAGCGCCGAGATGCGAGCGTCCCAGGGTGCCGATGGCAGCCTCTCTCCATCCGTAACAGGCACTTCAACGAGGAAGACAACTATGAATAATGCAGTCACCGAGGCCGAACGTACTGCGGTCAAACGCAACGGCGGCATGCAGAAAGTAGCCGGTTTCTTTACCGAGCTCATGCGCCGTTACCTGCCGGACCCCTTCGTTTTTGCGATTGTCCTCACGTTCCTCACTGTAATTCTGGCAATGGTGGTTGAGCAGCAGAGCTTCACGGATGTGACCGCTGCCTGGGGCAAGGGCTTCTGGTCGCTGCTCGCGTTCACGACGCAGATGGCAGTCATCCTGGCGATGGGCTACGTACTGGCCAACGCTCCCGTGGTGGACCGGCTCATGGACGCGATCGTCAGCCACGTCGAGATCCCGCGGACCGCCGTCATCGTGGCGACCTTGGTCGGAGCGGTTGGATCTTACCTGAACTGGGGGTTCGGCCTGGTGATCGGCGGAATCATCGCCAAAAAGCTGGCCCTGCACGTCAAAAATGTGCACTACCCCCTGATCATTGCCGCGGCCTACAGCGGATTCACTATGTATGGGCTGGGATTGTCGGCGACGATTCCCATGGTCATCTCCACGCCCGGTCATCCCATGGAGAAGCAGATGGGCCTCATTACCCTCGCCGAGACCATCTTTGCCGCACCGATGTTGATCACGGCCGCGGTTGTTCTGGTTACCCTGCCGCTACTCAATGGCATGCTGCACCCCAAACCGGGGCAGCCGGTTACCGAAATAGATCGCTCCGTTCACGCAGTCGCACCCGTCAGGAGCGAAACAATCGACCCCGATGCCAACACATTCGCGGCCAAGCTGAACAACAGCCGGGTTCTCGCCGTGGCAATCGGCGCGCTGGGTATGGCCTACGTCGTCGTTCATTTCATTCGTGGCGGCGGAGTGGACCTTAACCTGATCAACTTCTTCATCCTCTTCCTGGGCATCCTGCTCCTGGGTACCCCCAATGCCTACTTGCGCCAGCTGAACGAGGGCGTCAGGACCATCTCCGGCATCATCCTCCAGTTCCCCTTTTACGCAGGCATCATGGCGATCATGGGCGCATCCGGACTCGTTGTAACGATCTCGGGAATCTTCACCAACATCTCGACGCCGGAGACGCTGCCCTTCTGGGGCCTGATCAGCTCATTCCTGATCAACTTCTTTGCACCCTCCGGCGGTGGGCACTGGGTGATCCAAGGCCCCTTCATGATCGATGCAGCCAGCGCAATCGGAGCCTCGACAGCTCAGACTTCCATGTCAGTAATGCTCGGCAATGCCTGGAATGACCTGGTCCAGCCGTTCTGGATCCTCCCGGCCCTGGCGCTTTCAAAGCTCAAGCTCAAAGACATCATGGGCTACACCGTGATCATGATGTTCTGGGTTGGCATCATCTACATTTCCGCCATCCTGCTCTGGGGCTTCCTGGGCTAGTTCCACGCTCATCAATTACCAGGCGAAAACGAAAAGAGAGAATCCGATGCTGTTCCTGGTCCGTATGGACGTCAACCTTCCCGTGGATATGCCGCAAGAAAAGGCGACCCAGATCAAAGCCGTGGAGAAGGCGTACTCCCAAGATCTTCAGCGGCAAGGAAAGTGGCGCCACATTTGGAGAGTCGTGGGGGAGTACTCCAACTATTCAGTTTTTGACGCGGAGAGCAATGACGAGGTGCACGACATGCTCTCCGGACTGCCGCTATTCCCCTACATGGATATCCAGGTGACGCCCTTGGCCAAGCACCCCTCGGATATCCGCTGACTGGCACCCGGTTAATTAAATGGAGGGGGAGGTCACCCGATATGTGACCTCCCCCTCTCACGCTGTGTCGCGAGCCTGCGGCTCAGGCCAGGACGCTGAGCTTGGAGCCGGAGCGGCCGAAGAGCGCCTTGTCCACGGAGACCTTGCCGGCGCCGACCAGGGCAACGGCCAGCGCCGCGGCCGCCAGGATCAGCACCAGTTCGTAGCCGCCCGTTGCTGCGAAGATTCCCGCCGGGGCATGGACCAGGAACAGGGCGCCCAGCATGTCCACCGTGAGCAGGGCGGCGAACACGCGGGTGAGCACGCCCAGGATCAGTGCGGCGCCGCCGACAAGTTCCAGCGTGGCGACGACCGGGGCAACGAGGTTGGCGGCCGGAACACCCATCTGTGTAAAGGCGGCCTGGGTGCCTGCAATCGTGAATTCGTTGAATTTCTGCCAGCCGTGCGCGGCGAAGAGGAATCCTGTGACGATGCGCAGGATCGTCCGGGCCGATGTGGTGAGTGTGGGCTGGTTCATGGGGATGCCGTCCTGACGTAGGGCCGCGGCGGATGCAGACCGCCTGGGATTTGGTTGAAGATTCAACTTATACTCTTCCGGGACTTAGTTGAAAAGTCAAGTAATGCGAAGCTGCGCGACGCCGCAGTGCCGCTAGGGTGGTTCCGTGCCAGCCTCCGCCCCGACTCCCGCAACACGACCGTCCCCGGCGGGGCGCCGGCGGGAGATCCTGCGCCTCGCGGTCCCGGCCTTTGGTGCGCTGATCGCCGAACCGCTGTTCCTCCTCGCGGACGCGGCAATCGTCGGCCACCTCGGCGTAGCCCAGCTCGCCGGAGTCGGACTCGCATCCGCGGTGCTGCACACAGTGGTGGGCCTCATGGTGTTCCTCGCCTACTCCACCACTCCGGCCGTGGCGCGGGCGCTCGGCAACGGGCAGCTGCCCAGGGCCCTCGCTGCCGGCCGGGATGGCGTCTGGCTGGCGCTCCTGCTTGGAGCCGCCCTGGCCGTCGCCGGCTTCCTGGCCGCCGAGCCTCTCCTGGACCTGATGGGCGCCCGCGGTGCGGTGCGGATCTTTGCCGTGGACTACCTGCGCTGGTCGATGCCCGGACTCGTCGCGATGCTGGTCATCTTCGCCGGCACCGGCGTGCTGCGGGGCCTGCAGGACACCCGCACCCCGCTGTTTGTCGCGGCCGCCGGCTTCACCCTGAACATCGCGCTCAACCTCTTCCTGGTGTACGGGCTGCAGCTCTCCGTCACCGGCTCGGCGATCGGCACCAGCATCGCCCAATGGGCCATGGCACTGGTCTACGTGGTGATGGTCCAGCGGAACGCCCGCAACCACGGTGTTTCCCTGCTCCCCGATTGGCATGGCATCCGGGCCCTGACCAGGGTGGGCTCCTGGCTGATGTTGCGGACGCTCAGCCTGCGCATCGCGATCCTTGCCACGGTTGTGGTGGCCACGGCCCAGGGGCCGGCCAACCTGGCAGCCCACCAGCTCGCGATGACGGTCTTCACGCTCCTCGCGTTCGCCCTGGACGCCCTGGCTATTGCCGCGCAGGCGCTGATCGGCAAGGAACTCGGCGCCTCCCGCCCGGCGGCGGCGAGGGAGCTCACCGGAACCATGGTCCGCTGGGGTCTCGGCTTTGGCGTGCTGGCCGGGCTCCTGCTGGCCGTCGCGGCGCCGTGGGCGGGACTGCTCTTCACGCCCGACGCCGAGGTCCAGGCAGCGCTCACGCTGGCGCTGTGGGTACTCGCCGCCGGACAGCCGATCGCCGGCCTTGTTTTCGTCCTCGACGGCGTTCTGATCGGTGCGGGGGATGCGAAGTACCTGGCGATTGCCGGCGTCGTGAATCTCGCTGTGTATCTCCCGCTGCTTCTGGCGGTCCGGCAATCCGGGGCCGGCGGCGGTACGGGGCTGCTCTGGCTGTGGGCGGCGTTCTCGCTGGGCTATATGGCGGCCCGGGCCGTGACCCTTGGCCTCCGCGCGCGGACGGACCGGTGGATGGTACTCGGCTCGCCCTGATCCGGAGCCCTGCCCGGGGCCGCCCCGCCGGTGTTGCCGGTTCCGCAGGGGGCCTGGCGCGCTCGGCCGCGGCTTCGCACTAAACTAATCTGGTGACTCTCCCCGCAGCCCCAGACGCCTCCACCGCCCTGCCCGCTGCGGCGGATCTCTGGAAGCCCGTGCTGGTCCGGGCGGCCGTCGCGCTGGGATTTGGCGCCGTGACCGTATTCTGGGCTTCGCCGTCCCCTACGGGCATGGGCTGGGCCGGCGGCCTGTACCTGCTGGCCACGGGGGTGGTGCTGCTCTGGGGCGTGAACAAGGCCGGACTCCGGCCCGGGTCCGCGTCCAGCAAGATCCTCTCCGCCGCCGGCGCCGTGCTGACCGGAACCGGCGCCGCCGTCGGGCTCATCTCCGGCAGCCTGGTCTTTGGTGTACTCGCAGCGGTGGGCCTGGGCCTCGCCGGCGCCGCGGAACTCTACCTTGGCATCACCAACCGTGGACGGTCCCTTCTTGCCCGCGACTGGGTCGCCTCCGGAGTTGTCGGACTGGGCACGGCCGCTTTGCTGCCGTTCTTCATTGACCTCGGTCCGCACGCGCTGCTGGGCGTCGCCGGCGGCGGTGCGATCATCAGCGGAGTGTTGTGGGTGCTGGCCGGACTGACCCTACGGCACGATGCACGGGCCGATTCGGTAAAGGCCGTAAACTAGTAGGGACAGGTTCTACCTTGCGTAGAACGATTGCGGCATCACAACTGCCACGCCTGGCGGCGTTGGCTGCAGGAGGAAATACCTTGGCACAGCAGAAATCTGGAGAACCGCGCACGCTGCGCACCTCGGTCAAGGGACCGCTCATGTTCTCCGCGTTCTGGGCTGTGCTGGCCTTCATTGCCACCCTCATTTTTGCCTCCGGTGGGAGCGCGAAGACGCCCCGCTTTGACCTGGCCTTCACAGCCGCAGGCATCGCCTTCATTGTGATTCTGGTGGTGCTCGCCATGCTGTCCATGGGCCACAAGCCCAACGCCGAATACCTGGGCAAGGGATCCGGCGTGAACCTGAGCTCCAGCAAGTCCGGCCACGGCGGTCAGCCGGAGCAGCCCCGGCCGGAAGCCGAAGCTCCGGGCGACGACGTGCGCTAAGTCCGCGAACGCCGTCCTTCCCGCCCGGCGCCCGATTCCGGCGCCACGGCGGATGCTCCTACTTGGTCCAGGAAATCGGACTCTTCAGGTAGGGATTGTCGCCGTACTTGGCGTACGTGTACCTGGAATCGGTGTACTCGACGGTCTTGATTTCATTGCCCGCTGGCGCCAGAAGCACCTTGCAGGACACCATAGTGCTGCCTACCACCAGGGTCAGGGCATCGCCGGTGCCGGTGGTGTTGAAGCGCGTGCTCTCGCATTGGTCGAAGGCACCGAAGACGATGAGTGGCTGCGCTTCGGAGCCGTCCTTGAGCTGGGCGGTTACCTTGGGCTCGCTGATGCCGAGGGATGCCTTGCTGAGGCTGTCCATCCGGTGGCTGACCGAGACGAAATAGGGCGTCTGCCCCGCGAACTTCGCGGTGAAGACGGCTTCCGTGTACTGGGGGTCCGCCTTGTCCTTGCCTGTGTTGCTGTGGGTGACGGCGGTTTCGCCGGCTTTGAGCTTGGTTCCCGGCGCGGTGAGCGAGCCTGCCGCTGCTGCCGCGGGTGCGGCTGATGCTGCTGCGCCGGGCGTCGAGTTGCTGGCTGGGCGAATTAATCCATTCTCTGGGGAAATCAGACCGTGGCGGCGGCTTTGGCCCGGCCGGTCCCGGCAATGTTCATTGTGACGCGCTCAGGAGGCCGCTTTTCGTGCGCGATAGGCCGCCACGTGCGCCCGGTTCGCGCAGTTGCCTGTGTCGCAGTAGCGCTTGGAGCGGTTCCGGCTAAGGTCCAGCACCACGGCGTCGCAGTCCTCGGCGGCGCACACCAGCATCCGGTCCATTTCCTTGCTGCGGATGACATCAACCAACGCCATCGCGGCCTCTGTGCTCATCCGGTCCGCCAGCGGCGCCTCCGGGGTGGCGGCGTGCAGATGCCAGTCCCAGTGGTCGTGCTTGACGAGCTGGGGGAGTGCCCGCGCCTCCCGCAGCAGCCTGTTCACGGTGTCCACCGCGGCGGATTCGTCTGCGAGCCAGAGGGTGGCGAGTTCGCTGCGGAGGCGGCGCACGCTGGCCAGTTCGGCCGCGTCCCTGGCCCGCGAGCCGCTGAACCCCTCCGTCTTCAAAAAGTGATCCAGGTCCTGGACAGTGGCGAGTTGTTCCTCGCCGTTGGCCGCGGTGTTGATCAGGTTGACCACCGACCGCAGGGCCACCTCTGTGTCAGGGGCAAAAAGCATCTTGACTCCTTACGTCGGCGTGGCGTACTGTCATGAGCATAACCCTACTTTACTCCTGACAGGAGGCAGCCCGTGTCTGCCGCACGCCGCTCAGCCGTTGCACCGGCCACGAACGATTCCGGAATGCGAGCCCCCGGAAAGGGCGGTGCCGGCGCACCCCGCACGGCCTCCGGGTTCATGGCCTCGGGCCTGGGAGTTGCGTTGTTTTCCTCGGCCGTGTTCGGACTCTCCGGCTCCTTTGCCAAAGCCCTGCTGGAGACCGGCTGGAGCCCAGGCGCGGCCGTCACCGCACGCCTCACCGGAGCCGCGCTGATCCTGGCGGTTTTCGCGGCCCCCGCGCTGCGCGGACGCTGGCACCAGCTCAAGGACAACTGGCTCACGGTGCTGCTTTTCGGCCTCATCGGGGTCGCGGCCTGCCAACTGTTCTATTTCAACGCGGTGGCAAGGCTCTCGGTCGGGGTTGCCCTGCTGCTGGAATACCTGGCGCCCGTCATCATCGTGCTGTGGCTTTGGGCCGCCAGCCGCAAACGCCCGCGCCCGCTGACGATCGCCGGAACCCTGCTCTCCCTGGGCGGCCTGGTCCTGGTGCTGGACCTCACCGGAGCCGTGAGGATCGACGTCGTGGGTGTCCTCTGGGGCATCGCGGCAGCCGTCTGCCTCGCAATCTACTTCTTCATCACGGCCAAGGAAAACGACACCCTCCCGCCGATCGTCCTGGCCTCCGGCGGACTCATGGTCGGCGCCGTCACCATGTGGCTTGCCGCGGCAACCGGCCTGCTTCCCATGGCGTTCAGCACAGCCGACACCCGCCTCGGCCCCTGGGTCACCCCCTGGTGGGTGGCCCTGGGCGGCCTCGTCGTGCTGGCCACCGTGCTCGCCTACGTCTCCGGCATTGTGGCGGCTCGCGCACTCGGCTCCAAGGTCGCCTCCTTTGTCTCGCT
This sequence comes from Pseudarthrobacter sp. ATCC 49987, assembly GCF_009928425.1. Lineage (NCBI taxonomy): Bacteria > Bacillati > Actinomycetota > Actinomycetes > Micrococcales > Micrococcaceae > Pseudarthrobacter > Pseudarthrobacter sp. ATCC 49987. Next base: position 3,844,532 of record NZ_JAABNS010000001.1, read on the forward strand.
CACCGAAGTGCTGTTCGCCGTCATCTGGGCCTGGCTGTTGCTCGGTGAACTGCCTGGCCCCATCCAGCTCATGGGCGGGCTGCTGATTGTCGGCGGCGTCGTGCTGGTCCGGCTGGACGAGCTCAGGACACCGCCGGGCGCCGGTGGGGCCGCGTTGCCGGCCGCCCTCGACCACGCGAACGACGTCGAGCCCGTGCCGTAGGCAATGACAAGGCCGGCCCGGACGCTGTGCGTCCGGGCCGGCCTGATGTCTCAGCGCGTCCGCCTAGCGGGAAGCGCTCTCCTGCTCGGTGGCGTTGCGGCTGGCCTGCTTGCCGGCCTCCTGCAGCGCCTGGGAGACCTTCGCCAGCTGGGCCGCGTGCGTGCCGTTCCATTCGCTGCGGAATTTGTCGGCGTCCGGGCCCTTCCAGTCGGTGCTTTCGAGCGCCTTGGTCAGCGCCGCCTTCTGCTTATCGATCTCCGACGATCCCTGCTGCAGCTTCGTCCCAAGAGTCTTGAGCTGAGCAATGTCTGCACCCCAAATAGCCATTCGAAAATCTCCTCAAGTCATAAAACGGGTCGGAGCCAGGTCGGCGTCCCCCAAGGCCCCCGGCTGTTCCGGAAGATCCAATGCCCCCAAACTATCCTGCCCGCCGAAAAAGTGTCGATGGGCAGCCCTCCCCATGCCCTCGATCCCGGGCGCAATGGCACCTAGCATGGAGGTATGTGCCGAAACATCCGCACCCTCCACAACTTTGAACCCCACGCCACCACCGCCGAGGTGGAAGCTGCCGCGCTGCAATACGTGCGCAAGATCAGCGGCAGCACCAAGCCCTCGAAGGCCAATGAAGAGGCCTTCAACCGGGCTGTCCACGAGATTGCACATGCCACGCAACACCTCCTCGACTCCCTGGTGACCCAGGCTCCGGCAAAGGACCGCGGGGAGGAAGCCGCCAAGGCGAAGGCCAGGGCTGCCGTCCGCTTCGGCGCCGCCTGAAAATGCGGCTCCGGCCAGAACGCAGCCGGGCGGCTTACTTCCCGAAGCTGCGCAGCCGCAGCGAATTGGTCACGACCAGTACGGAGCTGGCTGCCATGGCGGCGCCGGCGATCATCGGGTTGAGCAGGCCCAGGGCAGCCACCGGGATCCCGACGGCGTTATAGAAAAAGGCCCAGAAGAGGTTTGTCTTGATGGTCGCCAGGGTCCGGCGGGACAGTTCGATGGCCTGGGCCACCTGCCCCAAATCATTGCCCATGACCGTCAGGTCCGCGGCCTCGATGGCGACGTCGGTGCCGGATCCCATGGCGATGCCGAGGTCCGCCTGGGCCAGCGCCGCGGCGTCATTGACGCCGTCGCCGGCCATGGCCACGGTGGCGCCTGCCGCCTGCAGTTTCCGCACGGCCTCGACCTTGCCCGCCGGCAGCACCCCGGCGAAGACGTCCTCGGGCGCGATGCCGACGTCGGCGGCCACCTGCGCCGCGACAGCCGCATTGTCCCCGGTCAGGAGAATCGGCCGCAGCCCGAGCTCCCGGAGCCGCAGGATCGCGGCTGCGGAGCCCGGCTTGAGCGTGTCCCGAAGGCTAATGATTCCGGTCGGCTGCCCGTCCACGGCGAGCCAGATGGCGGTGGCCCCGGAACCTTCGGCTGAGCTGAAGGCCGCCAGCTGTGCGGCTGTGGGGGAGATGCCGTTCTCCTGCAGCCAGCCCGTCCTTCCTGCCGTCACGACCCTGCCCCCGACCTTTCCTGTGACTCCGCCGCCCGGTGCGGAGCCAAAGTCGGCGACGGCGGGAAGGGCGCCGGCGTCGTTGCTGTGGCGCTCGGCGGAAAGCGCGGCAGCGGCGACCGCACGGGCAATCGGGTGTTCTGATGCGGCCTCGACCGCCCCGGCCAGACGCAGGACTTCAGCCGGGGTGAAGGCCCCGAATACCTCGGTGCCGTCGACGGCGAGGTGTCCGCTGGTCACGGTGCCGGTCTTGTCCAGCAGGATGGTGTCCACGGTCCGGGTGTCCTCGAGGACTTGCGGTCCCTTGATGAGGATACCCAGCTGCGCACCCCGGCCTGTCCCGGTGAGCAGTCCCACGGGGGTGGCCAGGCCCAGGGCGCAGGGGCAGGCGATGACGAGCACCGCGACGGCGGCCGTGAATGCGGCGCGCAGTTCGGTGTCGCTGATGGCCGGGCCGGCCGCGAGCAGCCAGGCACCAAAGGTCACCGCGGCGATGGCCAGGACCACCGGCACGAACACCGCGCTGATCCGGTCCGCGAGGCGCGCGATCGGCGCCTTGCCGGTCTGCGCCTGGGCGACCAGCCGGCCCATCTGGGCCAGCGTTGTTTCGGCTCCGACGCGCGTGGCGCGGACCAGCAGGCGGCCGGAGGTGTTGATGGTGGCGCCCGTGACAGGGGTGTCCGGGCCGACTTCCACCGGCACGGATTCGCCCGTCACCAGCGAGGCGTCCACCGCGGAGGATCCCTCGACGACGATGCCGTCCGTCGCGATTTTCTCGCCGGGGCGGACCACCAGAAGGTCACCCACCCCCAGCTGATCAGCCGGGATCTGCTGCTCCTGGCCGTTCCGGAGGACGGTGGCATCCTTGGCACCCAGGTTCAGCAGGGCCTTGAGAGCTTCTCCGGCCTTTTGTTTGGCATTGGCCTCCAGGTACCGGCCCAGCAGCAGGAAAGTGGTGACCACCGCGGCAACTTCGAAGTACAGTCCGCCGGAGCCCAGGCCCTCCATACCCTCCATACCCTGCGGATGGTCAGTCATCCGCGGGTCCGCAAAAAGCTGCCACGCCGAGAAGACGTAGGCCGCGGTCACGCCGATGGAGACGAGTGTGTCCATCGTGGAGGCGAAGTGCCGGGCGTTGATGGCGGCGGCCCGGTGGAACGGCCAGGCGGCCCAGGTGACCACCGGCAGGGCCAGGGCTCCTGCTGTCCAGCCCCAGTTGGCGAACTGGAAGGCGGGGAACATTGAAATCAGGAACACCGGGATGGTGAGGGTGGCCGCGGCGGCCAGGCGCGGGCGGAGCTTGGCTGCTACGGCCGACGCCGGATAGTCACCAGCCGCGACGCCACCGGGCACATGCTCCGCGTGCTCGCTCGTTCCTCCCCGCCGGCCCCCTGACCTCGCAAGCTCGGCCAGGGAACCCTGCCGGCGTGGCCCCACCTTAGACGCATGTTGCCGCATGCCGGCACCGTCGGCGCGCGTGGAATCCTCACCTCCGCGCACTGTCGCCTTGTAGCCGGCTGCCTCTACTGTGGCGGTGATTTGGGCGTCGGTGACGGCTGCGGGGACTGTGACATGGGCCGATTCCAGGGGAAGGTTCACGGTGGCTGTGACGCCGTCGAGCTTTCCGAGTTTGCGTTCGACGCGGCTGACGCAGGAGGCGCAGGTCATGCCCTCGATATCGAGCTCGATTACCCGGGTTCCGGGCTGGTCCAGCAGTTGCTCTCTGCTCACGGCATTCCCTGTCTGTCTGTCTGTCTGGTGCTGTGCGCTGCGGGTATGGCGGTGCTCAGGCCTCGTTGGACACAACCAGGTAGCCCGCTTCGGCAACAGCCTCGCCGATCTCGGAGGATGACAGGGCGCCTGTGGAGGTGATGGTGACGGTGGAGATGCCCCCGGAGTTGAGGTCGACGTCGACCTTCTCGACGCCGGCCAGGGACTCGAGTTCTTCGCTGACTGAGGACACGCAGTGGCCGCAGGTCATGCCGGACACGTTGACGGTGGTGGAAACGGTGCTCATGGCTTGCTCCTAGTAGTTGGACCGCTCGTGGTTTATCAGTCCGGTGGTGTGGTGGGTGGTCTTGCCGCTACCGCAGCAGGCGTCCGATGGCATCGGTGGCCTCTTTGACCTTGAAGTCGATGGCTTCAGCCCGAAGCTCGGCGTCCGGTTCGGAAGCGGCGCCGACGACGCAGTGGCCGATGTGTTCCTCCACCAGCCCGAGGCTGACGGCATGCAGGGCTTTAGTGACGGCGGCGACCTGGGTAAGGATGTCGATGCAGTACTTGTCCTCCTCGACCATCCGGGCGATGCCGCGCACCTGGCCCTCGATCCGCTTCAGCCGCCGCAGGTAGGCGTCCTTGTTGGATGCGTAGCCGTGCTGTTGGTGCGGCTCTGTGTCCGCGGGTGCCACAACGGGGACTTCGGGCTGTTTCATGACCCCAACATATACCCCCTAGGGGTATAACACAAGTACCCCGCGGGGGTATCTGCATGGCGCGCGTGGGGAAGGCGTGGGGAAAAGGTCCGGACACAAAAGAGCTCCGGAGTGCGTTATTGGGGGATACGCACTCCGGAGCAGTCTTTGGGTGGGCCGTCGATCTCTGGCCTACGCATTCAAGCTTACGTGGCGGTAGCCGGAGAAAGCCAGCACCCCGAATAACTACTTTCACTTTACTTTCGGGGGCCCGGTTAGGCGGGACGGTCTGGCCGGCCCGCAGCACGACACCGCGTCAGGAGCCATGCCTTGTCCGGTGGTGGACTGCGGCGCGGACCGGAACAATCAGGATCGGATGGTCCTGGTGGTGGCTGAGCCACGCGGCCACCGAACCGTTGAGGGCGGCGGAAATCCGGTGTCCCAGGCCGGGCTCCGGTGTGCCCACGATGATCATTGCGGCACCGGTCTCGGCTGCCAGCTTGCCAAGCGCCCGGGCCGGATCCCCCGCCAGCGTCCGCAGGGTCCAGTGGATGCCGAGCGGGTCGCAGGCCAGGCCGATGCTGGTGCGCAGCTCCTGGGTCACGGCCCGGATCTCGGCGTTGTCGGTGTCCGGGTGCAGGGAGAGCCGGTGCGCGGACCGCGCCGGATCCCACTCCACGAGGTAGCTGGCCTCATCCACGTAAGCGCAGATCAGCTCGGTGGCGAGTTTGCTGGCCAGCGGGCCAGCTGTCTGCAGCACTTCGGGGCTCTGTCCAGGGAGCACACCGACCACGAGGGGAGACGGAGCACTCGGGCGTTCGGCGGACATACTCAATTGTGTCCCCCGACCCGTGGCAGGAACAGGGGCTTACTCCCCGGTCTTGACCCCGGTCCACGGACGTGTGTTCCCGGCCCGCCAGCGGCCAAAGCCCGGCCGCCCTTGAACACCTCCTGTACGCGGCCTAACGTTGAGGAACCGAGGAAAGGGTGACCGCTGTGGAAATCTTCATGTGGTGGCTGGATCTGGATCTGGCGAGCAAGGAGTGGCTGCGGGAAAACCTGCGCGCACCCGAGCTGCCGCTGCCCGTGCTGCAAGGCATCGCCGAAGCCGGCGGCCCCCACCCGGCGGGCGTTTCCGGGGTGTTGACCGACGCCGACTGGGACTTCGTCGAGACGCAGTCCGAATTCGTGGACTGACAGAGCCGGACAAAACCAAACGGCCAAAAACCATTGCGGCCCTCTATCCGGGGTGGTTGCATGGGGGCATGGCTACCGCAGCGAGTTATATCCTGGCGATCGGCACCAAAAAAGGCCTCTGGCTGGCGACGAGTCCGGACCGCAAGGACTGGTCTCTTTCCGGCCCGCACTTCCTGATGAGCGAGGTCCCCAGCATCGGCATCGATACGCGGGACGGCCGGACCCGGATCCTGGTCGGTGTCCGTTCCGAGCACTGGGGCCCCACAGTTTTCCACTCTGATGACCTGGGCGAATCCTGGAACGAGCCCGAACAAGGCGCCATCCGCTTCCCCGAGGGCACGGATGCTGCCCTCGAACGCATCTGGCAGATCCACCCCGACGCCGAGTCCCGCCCCGGCGTCGTCTGGGCCGGCTGCGAACCCATCTCCGTGTGGAAGTCGACCGACGGCGGCGAACACTTCGAACTCAACCGCGGGCTCTGGGACCACCCGCACCGCAGTGAATGGGGAGCCGGCTATGGCGGCGCCGCGGCGCACTCGATCGTCGTCGATCACTCCGGCGAGAAGGTGCACGTCGCGATGAGCACTGGCGGCGTCTACCGCTCGCTCGACGGCGGCAGCTCCTGGGAACCGCGCAACAAAGGAATCTCGGCCTATTTTATGCCCGACCCCAATCCCGAATTCGGCCAGTGCGTGCACAAGATTGCCGCCGATGCTTCCGTTGACGGCCGCCTCTACGCGCAGAACCATCACGGTGTCTACCGCAGCGACGACGACGCCGAGAGCTGGGAATCGATCGCGGAAGGCCTGCCTGCGGACTTCGGCTTCGTGATGCTCACGCATCCGCGCCGGGCCGGCACCGCCTGGGTCATCCCGCTCAAGGCGGACGGCGAACGGATCCCGCCGGACGGGAAATTGGCGGTTCACCGCACAGACGACGCCGGGGCGAGCTGGAAGCGCCTGGACAATGGCCTGCCCGGAGCGGAGTTCAACGCCGTACTGCGGGACGCCGCCTGCGTCGACGCGGCGGAGCCGGCCGGGGTGTACTTCGGCACACGCGGCGGCAGCGTCTACGCCAGCGCCGACGAGGGGGGACACTTCGCCGAAGTGGCCTCGCACCTGCCGGACGTGCTGTGCGTGCGTGCCGCCGCGGTGTCCCCGGCCCCCGGCGCTGCCGTGAATGCCTGAGGCGCCGTGGCCGGGATCAGTGTGGTGCTGCCCAGTGTGCTGCAGCCGCTCGCCGGCGGGCAGGCCTTCCTGACTCCCCCCGCCGCAACGGCGGTGACGGTGGAGGGGCTGCTGGACCTGGTGACGGGGGAGTACCCCGCCCTGTCGCGGCGGTTGCGTGATGAGACCGGGGCGATCCGACGCTACGTGAACATATACGTCAACGGGAATGAAATCCGCCGCTTGCAGGGCCTGGCCACGGAGGTGTCCCCGGGGCAGGAGGTCCTGATCATCCAGTCCGTGGCCGGCGGCTAGGCTCTGCCTGCCGGCACTCCCCAACGTCCAGCAAGGCTCCTTCCAGATCGTTGACAATTTCGTCTGCCATCCGTACCGTCGGTCTCGGGCGGTCGTGACCGATCGCGTCGGTTCCTAGCAATGATGCGACAGGAAGGTGCTCCGGTGGCCGCAAGCCTGAGCCTGAAGGACGTGAACCTGCACTTTGGTGGGGTCAAGGTGCTGCAGGACGTGAGCTTCGACGTCGAACCGGGCGTCATCCTCGGCCTGGTTGGCCCCAATGGTGCCGGCAAGACGTCGCTTTTCAACTGCATCAGCGGCCACTACAAGCCGAACTCCGGGTCGATCACCATTAACGGCACCGAGGTGCTAGGGAGTGCCCCGGCGCGCCTCGCGCGGCTGGGGCTGGCGCGCACCTTCCAGCACCCCGCGCTGCAACTGAACGCCACCGTCCTGCAGAATGTGCTTCTCGGGGGGCACATCCGGCTCCCCGGCGGCCCTGTTTCATGGGCGCTCAGGCTGCCTTACACTGCCCGGGCCGAGCGCGGGATCCGAGCGGAAGCGCTCGAACTTCTCGACCGCGCAGGTCTCGCGTGGGCGGCGGATCTGCCGGCCGACGAACTCTCGCATGGGCTTCACAAGGGTGTTGAACTGTGGCGCGCTCTGCTCTCCAAGCCCGCCCTGCTGCTGCTCGATGAGCCCGCAGCGGGACTATCACACGGCGAAGTCGAGCAACTCATCGCGACTGTGAAGCGGATCCGCGCCGAGCAGGACATCACGATCATCATCGTCGAACACCATATGGGACTTATCTCGGCCCTCACCGACCAGGTCGTCGTGCTCGACCACGGCCGCAAGCTCATGGCGGGGACCGCAGCCGAGGCTCAGTCCGATCCCCGTGTGATCGAGGCCTACATCGGGAAGGACGCCGCGGATGACGCTGCTTGAACTCGCCGACGTGACCGCGTCCTACGGGCCTGTGCAAGTGATCGACGGGGTCTCGCTCAGTGTGCCCGAGGGCGGGTCCGTAGGAATCCTCGGCGCGAACGGGGCCGGCAAGACCACCACGCTGCGCGCGATCAGCGGCACGGTGCGCACCGGTGGACGGATCACGTTCGACGGACGGGACATCCGGGGCTTGCGCCCAGACCAGGTGGCCGCCCTGGGGATCGCCCACGTCCCGGAGGGCCGCGGTACCCTCGGCCAGCTCAGCGTGCGCGAGAATCTGATGGTTGGCGCCTACCTTCGCAAGGGCCGGCAGGCGATCTCCGCCGACGTCGACTACTGTCTGGACCTGTTCCCGCAGCTGCAGGACCGCGTCGGATCGCGGGCGGCGGCACTGTCCGGCGGGGAGCAACAGATGCTCGCTGTGGCCCGGGCATTCATGGCCAAGCCCAAGCTGTTGTTGCTCGACGAAGCGTCGCTCGGGCTGGCACCCAGCACGGCGAAGACAGTGTATGACGCGATCCGCCGGCTCCGGCGCGAGTCCGGCATCGCCATGGTCGTCGTCGAGCAGAACGCAAACCTCGCATTCTCGCTGGTGGACACGGCGACCGTGCTCGAAACGGGCCGCAACGTGCTGACCGGAACCTCGGCCGAACTCAAAGGCATGGACGAGATCCGCCGCGCCTACCTGGGGGGCTGAACGGGTATGGGCACCTTCATCCAACTCGTTGTCGACGGCCTCTCGACCGGCTCCATCTACGCGGCCCTGGCCCTCGCGATCGTGCTCGTGAACCAGGCGACCGGGCTCATCAACTTCGCCCAGGGCGGCATGGCCGTGCTGTCCAGCTACATCGCCTACGTCTTCGTCCAGCTGGGCTTGCCGCTCATCGTCGCGATCTTCGTTGCGGTGGTGCTCTCGTTCCTTATCGGCGCGCTGGTGGAGCGGTTGCTCGTCCGCCGGTTCGAGCGGGGCGATCCCGACACGGCCGTCGTGGTGACGATCGGTTTGCTCACCCTTGTCACGGGCATCTGCGCAGTACTTTGGGGCTATAACAACCTCGGGTTTCCGTCGCTGTTCCCGCTGACAAGCGTGCAAATCCTCGGCGCTGTGGTGAGCGTCCGGGCGCTGGCAACGACGGTGACGATCGTGGTGATCATGGTGGTTCTGCAGGTGCTGTTCCTCCGCACCAAGCTGGGGCTCGCGCTCCGCGCGGTGGCCGACAACCCAGGCTCAGCTGCGTTCTCGGGACTCCCGGTGGGCCGGCTGCTGATGGTCGGCTGGGGGCTTGCTGCAACCCTCGGGGCAATTGCCGGCGTCCTCGTTGCCCCGCAGCTGACGCTGACTCCGGGCATGCTCGACACGGCGCTGGTCTACGCGCTCGCCGCCGTCATCCTCGGCGGCTTGAGCAGCCCGATCGGCTGTGTCGTGGCCGCTTCGGCGATCGGCGTGCTGGAGAACCTGGTGGCTGTTTACGTGCCCTTCATCGGTCATGACCTCAAGATCGCCGTGCCGTTTGTACTGATCTTCGTCATCCTTATCGTCCGTCCCCAAGGCCTGTTCGGGAGAAAGGTCGTGGTGAGGGTCTGATGGGTACCGTATCGTCCGCTCTTCGCACCAGGCCGGCGCGGATCGCCCTCACTGCCGTGGTAGCGATTGCGCTGATCGTCGCCCCGCTCGTCCTTCCGGCGTTTGCCAACCAGACCCTGGTGCGCATTGGCGTCTACGCCGTCGCGGTGTTGGGGCTAAACATCGTTATGGGCTACACCGGACAGGTCAACCTGGGGCAGATCTTCTTCGTCGGGCTCGGCGCCTACGTCACCGCCTACGGCGTCAACCACGGCTGGAGCATCATTGTGGTGTTCGCGGCGGCCTGCGTGAGTGCGGGCATCGTGGGGCTGCTGGTGGCACTCGCCGCTGCCCGGCTCGGTGGTCTGGCGATCGCAATGGTGACCATCGCGCTGCCGATCGTCGGCGTCCCCCTGGCCAAGCGCCTCTCAGAATTCACGGGTGGCTCGCAGGGCATTTCAGCACGCTTCTCGGATGCACCCGAATGGTCTGGCCTGTACAACGACCAGTGGCAGTTCTACATCGTGCTGGTGGTGACGGCCGCCGCGTTCCTGCTGGCCCGAAGCCTTGTGCGTGGCAAGTACGGGCGGGCGTTCGCGGTGGTCCGCGAGAACGAAGCCGTCGCTGCCTCGATGGGAGTCTCGCCGTACCGCACCAAGGTGCTCGCCTTCACCATCGCGTCGATATTCGGCGGGGCGAGCGGCTTCCTCTACCTCGCGGCCGTGCAGTACACCTCGCCGGAGACGCTCAGCTTCGGCCACTCCATCAGTCTCGTTGCGGCGATGGTCATCGGCGGTGCCGGAAGCATCGCGGGCTCGCTCCTCGGCGGCGCCTACTACGTTTTCGTTCCGCAGCTGACGAACGCGATCGATCCGAACTTCACCGCTGTCAGCCAGGGCGCGATCCTCCTCGCGGTGCTGTTCCTTTTGCCCGGAGGACTGGTTAGCCTTCCGCGAGTGATCCGCCGGCTCAGCCGCCGGCGGACCGCCCGCCCCAGATCCGGGAACCCCCCGCAAACCGCTCCTGCGCAGCATCCGGTTCCGGACGCCGCGCGGGAGGGACACGAAAACACAGAGAGGCAAGATCGATCATGAAGATTAGCAAAAAGCCAGGCGGGGTCCTTGGCGTCGTCGCGGTGGCATCGATCCTCGCGCTCTCCCTCTCGGGTTGCACCCGCGGTGGTTCCGGGCAGGGCGGCGGCTCGGGGGCTTCCCCCGGCATTACGGACACGTCGATCACTCTCGGTATCACCACTCCGCTCAGCGGCGCGACGGCCGGCCCCGGAACCTGCACTGTTGCAGGCGTCTCGGCCTACTTCGGTGCGGTGAACGCGGCGGGCGGCGTGAAGTTCGGCGACGGCAAGACACGCACCGTCACCATCAAGTCCTACGATGACGCCTACGATCCGCAGAAATCGCTTGCGAACTTCCAGCAGATGGTGTCGGACAATGTATTCGCCGCCACGGCGGGCCTCGGCACCCCGACCAACCGGGCCTTCCGTGAGGCCGCCATCAGCCAGAAGGTCCCGCAGGTGCTCGTGATGACCGGCGACCCTCTGTTCAGCGACCAGAAGCAGAGCCCCTGGCAGCTGGGGTTCGTGCCGATCTACCAGAATGAGGGAGCTGCGTTCGGCAAGCTGCTGACAGCATCGAAGGATCAGCACAAGGTCGCCATCCTGTCGCAGAACGACGACTACGGCAAGGGCTACGTGTCGGGCTTCAAGGAGGCCATCAAGGGCGCATCCAACATCTCGGTGGTCGGGGAACAAACCTACGAGGCCACTGACACCTCGGTGGACGCGCAGCTCACCCAGCTCGCCGCGTCAGGGGCGGACGTCTTCTTCAACGCCATGTCGGTCACGCCGCTCACGATCTCCTCGCTGCAGAAGGCGCAGCAGATCGGCTGGAAGCCCAGCTGGTTCCTCCCCTCCAATACCTCCAGCCCGACGGCGATCCTTGAGCCCGGCGGCGCGAGTGCCTACCCTGGCATCTACTCCGTATCGTTCGCCAAGGCGCCGCAGAGCCCGGCGTTCGCCAAGGACCCCGACGTCGTCAAGTTCCTTTCGGAACTCAAGCAGTACGGCAACTACCCGGACATGCCGGCGTTCCCGCACTGCATGTGGAGCTACATGGTGGGAGCCACTCTCGAGCAGGCGTTCAAGAACATGACCGAGCCGACGCGTGACAGCTTCATGACCGCCCTGCGGAACATCAAGGGCCTGCAGGCACCCCTGATGCTGTCGGGCACGTCGATTGACACGACAGTCGACGGGCAGCCGGCCGTGTCGTCGGTGATCGTGCAGAAGTACAACGGAAAGGGATACGCGACGGCGGAGGCCTTCGGATAGCCGCACGGCGCGGCCGCACCCCCGCTGCCGTCCCGGACCAGGGGCCGGGACGGCGCAGGGGTGGACGGCAACGGGAGTGCGGGCAGGCAGAGGCGGTGCCGCTAGACGCGGGAGGCGCTCGGGTCAGTCCACGCTCCGCCCGAGGCTTCCAGCTCGTCGATGAGCATGAGCCCACGCTCTGCCCAGGCAATCTCGACGCGGGCCCGGTCAACGAGGCCCTCGTAAGTGAAGCGTTTGAACGCGATTGTGCGTTCGCGGTCCGCGGGTTCAGTGACCGCGAGGCGCCGCACCAGCATCGGGTTGGCCACCTCGGCGATCCGGAGGAGTTCACCCTCCCATTGCGCGAGCTCGAGCTCCCACTGCGCACTGTGCCTGCGGAAGAAATCGCGGGCCGCCCCGGGAGACACCGCTTCGAGGTAGGCGGCCCGCAGGTGGGCGGGATCGCGGACGCGTGCGTACTCCAAGGGCGTCTGCATCCAGGCCAGGAAGGCCCGGTTCCCGGCATCCGTTACGTGATAGACCCGCCTGGTGGCGCGCTGGCCCCTCGGTTGCTCTTCGCCCTCGATGAGGTTCTCCGCCTCCATTTTGCGCAACTCGGGGTAGATCTGGGAGTCCGGGGCGTGCCACACGTGCCCCACCGACAAGGAGAACTGCTTCTGCAGTTCGTAGCCGGAGAGCGGGCCAACGCGCAGCAACGCAAGCAGCGCGTATCGAAGGCTCATGCGGTACTCCTTGAGTGGCTAAAGGGAGGTGCAAGGGGGCGCCGCGGCCCCCTTGCACCGAGGTTCCCAGCCTAGGCCGACTGGTAGTTCGTGCGCCAGCCGCCCTGGTATGTGGCGCGTGCGACAGAGGAGTAAGGCACGGGGCTGACGACGGCGCGCACCTCGGTCTGCACGTGCGGCTCCACGGCAGCCTTGGCGGTTCCGCCGTTCGGCTCTCCCCACACGACCCTCAGTTCGGTGCCCTCGGGAACATTGGCGTCGATCGTGGCGAGCGACAGTGCCCGCCGCTCGTTCGCGCTGTAGCCGGTGAACATCGAGTATCCGACGACCGTTCCGTCGGCGTCGACTACGGAGTCGTAGTTCGCCGAGCCGTAGTTTGCCAGCGGCAGGTCGAAGAACTTGTAGCTCGGTCCTTCCACGTTGAACAGCGACGCGAAGATTGACGTGACATCTGCGGCGTCCCAGGCCAGGGTGACCTTCTTGCGCTGCGCGGCCGGGTCGATCCGCTCCAGGGCATCGCGTCCGATGAAGTCGTGGTCGAACTTCACGAACGAGCCGTAGCCGAGCTCCCAGGGAGTCAGGTAGTAGTCCTCGATGTTCCCGGACACGAAGGAACCGGCGAGTGTCCCGGTCGCCTCGTAGCCGTCCGCGGGAAGCCATTCGCGATAGCCGCGCTCGGCTTCGCCGGTGTAGATAGCCGGCAACGGCGACGGGATCCAGCCTGATTCGAGCGTGTTGGACGGGTAGGCGCGGGAACCGACCGGAACGAGCCCGAACTCGGCGCCGGCCTCGACGATCGCGTCGCGAATGCGGCCGTGGTCGGCGTACGGGCCCCAGATCTCGAGTCCGGGCGCGCCGGCCATCCCGTGGCGGAGGGTGCGGACGGTCGTACCGTCGACCGTCATGGTCGACATGTTGAAGAACTTGAGCTGCTCGAGCGGTCCCCCGTTGAGCTTTTCGATCACCTGCCAGGCGTTCGGGCCTTGAATCTGGAAGCGGTAGTACTGGCGGGTCACCTGATTGCCGTAGGGCCGTGAGGGCGAACGGCGGTCCACCGTGATGTCGAGATTCCCGTAGCCGCCGGTTTCGCCGTGGTAGAGCAGCCAGTTCGCGGCCGGGGCGCGTCCGACGTAGACGTACTCGTCCTCGGCTTCGCGGAACAGGATGCCGTCGCCAATGACGTGTCCGGATTCGGTGGTCGGCACATACTGCTTCGCCTTGTTGACGGGGAAGACGGCGGTCGAATTGATCGCCGTGGACGTGATCAGCTTGATCGCGTCGGAGCCCTTCATAAACAGGTTGTCCATATGGTGCGACTGGTCGTAGAGCACGGCGGTCTGGCGCCAGGCGGTCTGCTCCTTGATCCAGTTCTGGAAGTCGGCCGGAACCACCGGGTAGATGTACGAGCCGATCTGGGAGTTGCGGAGGAGGTCGACTGCACCGTGGGATGCGTCGAGGACTTCCTGCAGATTCTTAGGTGCCACGGTGAACCTCTTGTTCTGTGTCGGTTGGTGCTGTCGGACTGTTGTGTCGGGGCCCCGGGGAGGAAGCCTGCGGCGTGGGATGGTTGGGGTCAGAAAACGATGGTCTGGCCGCCTCAGCCCTGCTCGGAGACGAACTGCCGGACCCAGTCCGCCGTCGCCGACAGGCCGCCAAAGGTGTAGAAGTGCAGCCCGATCCGGCCTCCGATGTGCGGCTGCGGGCCGGGGGTGTGTTCTGCAAGGACGGCCGCAAGATCGTTGACGAACCGGTCCGGGCCGGCGTCGCCCATGAGGTTCGTGAGCGAAAAACCGTACTTCTTTACGATCATTGCGTTAGCGCCGACGCCAAAGCGGCGGGCGAAGCCAAGAAGCCGTTTGATGCCCGCCGGTCCGGGCGTACCGACCCGGATCGGGGCGTTGATGCCCCTGGCGCGCACTGCATCGATCCAGTCGGCCACGGGATCGGTGTCGAATGAGAACTGGGTGAGGATACTGGCGCCGAGGTCCTGCTCGGCGAGGGCCGCGGTCTTGTCCTCCAGGGCTCGCCAGAGTGTCTCCTGCGGGATGTCCGGGTGGCCCTCCGGGTATCCGCCGATGCCGACTTCGCGCACTCCGAACTGCTGCAGCACGCCGCTGCGGATGATGGCGAGCGAGTCCTCGTAGGGACCCTCCGGCGTGGCGGGGTCACCACCGACAACCAAAACGTGCTCCGAGGCACCGACCTCCTGGAGGCGTCCCAGGAATTCCTCGAGCTGCTCCCGGGACTTCAGGCGGCGGGCGGAGATGTGCGGGACCGGCACGAAGCCGAGGTCGCGGACCATCCTGGCAGCGGCGACGCGCATCTCCAGGTCCTCGTTGCCGAGAAAGGTGATGTTGATCCGCGTGCGGGGAGGAATGTGGTCTTTTGCCTCGGTAAGGGCGGTGATGTCCTTGCCGGTCATTTCGAGGGAGAAATCTTGGATGAGTTCCAGCGATGCTGCCCGGTTCGTAGCGGGCCTGATTCGAGTCGCCATCAGGGAGTCCTTTCGGTGGGTGCAACGGTGCGCCCACTTCCGACTTTACCTATGTAGATAGGGACTGTCCATAGGTATCGAGAAGTGGGCGCACCACGTCAGCCCGCCGCCGGGACTTGGGGCTCGAGGTGGGCGATCGCGCGGGTGTCCTGGAACGCCCGGACGCCCTCGATGCCCTGTTCCCTGCCCATGCCGGACTGCTTCATCCCGCCGAATGGAGCGCGCAGGTCGAGCCGCGTGGCGCCGTGGTCATTGACCCAGACATAGCCACAGACCAGCTTTCCGCCCACGCGGTCCGCCGTCCCAGGGTCGGCAGTCCATACCGAGCCGCAGAGCCCCGCCCATGTGGCGTTTGCGGCCTGGACCGCCTCGTCCTCGGTGTCGAACGGGATGAGCGGGATGACCGGCCCGAACTGCTCCTGGGTGACGACCCGGAGCGACGGGTCGGGGTCGATCACCAGTGCCGGGCGCAGGAAGTTCCCGCCACGCAGGGCGGGGTCCGTCGGCAGCGTGCCAAACTCCCTGACGTCGGCGCCCGCTCCCTTTGCCTCCTCGATGATCTCGGTTACGAATGCCTTCTGCACCGGTGAGTGCAGGGGCCCCATGGTGGTCCCCTCGTCCAGCCCGTAGCCGATCACGGCTTGCTCCAGCCGGCCCGACAGCCCCGCGACGACTTCGTCCAGGCGCGAACGGTGCACGTAGATCCGCTTCGCGTTCATACAGATCTGCCCGGTCGTGTCGAAGATCGCCGCGTACAGGCGGTCGAGGTGGGTGTCGTCGAGGATGGCGTCCGCCAGCACGACGGCGGCGTCGTTTCCGCCGAGTTCCAGCGTCACCCGGGTCAGCGATTTCGAGGCCATCTCCATGATGCGCTTGCCGCCGGCGACGCTGCCGGTAAAGCAGACCTTTGCGACGTCGGGGCTCGTGATGAGGGCGGCCATGTCGGCGTCCTTGCCCGTCACGACGTTCAATACGCCGGGCGGCAGTTTCTCCGCGATCCTCTGCACCACCCGGGCTGTTGCGAGCGGAGCCGTGGGCGGGGGCTTCACGATGGCGGTGTTGCCGGCCAGCAGCGCGTGCGGCAGGGAGGCCGCGAGGATCGCGATGGGCCAGTTGAACGGCACGATGACCGTCACGACGCCGAGCGGCTGGAAGGCGACGGTGGTGGAAACGGGGATTCCCGGCGCCGGCGGGAGCACCTTGGTGGCGTCCACCTCGTCTGCCAGCGAGAGGGCGAGGTTCCAGCGGATCTCAAAGACGAGGGAGTCGACCCATGACTCCATCCGGATCTTCCCGTTCTCCTGGGACAGGATGGCGGCGTCCTCGTCACGGAACTCGGCAATGCCCTCGAGTGCCACGCGCATCTGTTCCGCACGCTCCTGCGCGCTCAGCGCAGACCATCCCGGGTAAGCGGCCTTCGCCGCCGCAATTGCGTCCTCGACGTCGCCGGGGCCCGCCGCGGCGGCGTGCCCGACCGTCACGCCGGGTTTTCCCGGGTCCACGATTTCCAGGGTCGAGGCGGCCTGGCGTTCGGTCCCCCCGATATACAATCCGGTCGTCACCGGCGTCGACGTCTCTGTTTCGTTGGTCATTATTTCGCACCTCTCTGTGCAGTACTGCCGGATACGTTCATTTCGTCGGTGGCCTTAGAGGCCACGTTGGGCGTTCCGTGGGTGTGGAACGTCTCGATCGTCTTCATGCCCCAGGCCTGTCCCTTTTTGCGTTCCTCCTGGGTCCATTCCACCACCGGCGAGTCAGGATCCAGCAGCAGGCGGGCACCGGCGTTGGCGAATTCGATGCGGTTGCCGCCGGGCTCCCAGACGTAGAGGAAAAAGGTCTGGTTGATGGCGTGCTTGTGCGGGCCCGATTCGATGTGGATGCCGTTCTCCAGGAAGATGTCGGCCGCCTTGAGGATGTCCTCGCGGGTGTCGGGGGCGAAAGCGACGTGGTGCAGCCGGTTGCCGTGTTTGAGCCAGTCGTCGGAGTACACGATGTCGTAGGACTTGTTGTTGAAGTGGAACCACCAGGCGGCATAGCCGCCGTCGTCGAGCTTGATGCGCTCGCTCTCGCGTCCCCCGAGCGCCTTCGCCACGAACTCTCCGTTGGCCACCACGTCCCTGGCCAGGAAGTTGATGTGGTCCAGCCGCCTGGCGTTCACGCCGCGGCCGGGAAAGGCCGAGGCCTGGTTCTTCAGCGCAGGCTTGTCATCGGTGGCCACATACCGCTCGGTCTCGTAGTAGATCGCCAGGTCGTGCCCGTCGGGGTCGCGGAAGGCATAGGCCGGCCCCGTGCCCACCTCGCCGTCCACCCAGCCGACGCCGAGGCCGGTCGCCTCGATCGCCGCCACCCGGCGCTCGAGCGCCGCCTGGCTGGTCGTCCGGAACGTGGTCCGGCCGACGCCGGCGTCGGCCGACTCGGTGAGCTTCAGCGTGTAGAGCTGATACTCGTCCCACGTCCGCAGGTACACCGATCTTTTCTTCCCGGCTGTCTTTTCTCCGGCTCCGCCGGACTCCGCGACGACGCGCATGGCGAGCAGGTCGCGGAAGAACCACAGGCTTTTTTCAAAGGTGGGAGTCAGTAGCTCCACGTTCCCCAGGTGGGCGACGTCGAACGAGGTGTACTCGGTCATGGAACGGTCCTCTCTTAAGGTGTGGTTGTCACAGTCGGGGGCGCGGGAAGGCGCGGCCCTCGAAGAGCTTTCGCGCCGTGCGGAGGGCTGCCGAACGGGTGACGGTGAACCCGTCCGCGGATGGCTCGACGCCGACCTCGACGTCGAAGTGGCCGGAGGGGTGCTCGATGCGGAAGGGCGCGCCCGGCGGGGGCAACGCGGCGAGGTCATGGCCGACCGACCCGTCCGCCAGCACTCCCGCGGCGACCGTGAGAGCCCCCAGCACGCCGATCGACGTGTGCACGCGCGCGGGCAGGAAACTGCGTGTGGCGATGGCGCCGCCCGCCCGCGGCGGGGCCAGCAGCACCAGCTTCGGCACGGTGGCGCCGCTGACGTCACCCATACCCATCAACCCGGCCGCGGCCAGGCGGAGTTCCGCCAGGCGGGCGGCCAGGTTGGCGTCCGCCTCGAGCTCTTCCGGCGGTTCGTCACCCGTGACGCCGAGGTCGGCGGCGCGCAGCAGCACGCTCGGCATGCCGTTGTCGACACACGTCACGTCCACGTCCGCGGCGCGGTCCAGGACCCGGCCCGAGGGGAACAGAGCCCCGGTCGACGAGCCTGCGGTGCCCTCGAAGTTGAGCCGGATCGCGCCCGCCGTACCGGGAACGCCGTCGGTCGCGAGGCCGCCGTCGTAGTCCACCACGCCGCCGGGGGTGGCGAAGCGCGCCGTGGCGAAGCTGTTGGTGTTGATCATCCGGATGCGCACTTCGGTGTGGTCGCCGCCCGCCGGGACGAGGCCGCGCTCGAGTGCGAACGGCCCCACTCCGGCCAGGATGTTGCCGCAGTTCTGGCGGCTGGTCACAAACGCGGTGTCGACACCCAGCTGCAGGAAAAGGTAGTCCACGTCGGCGCCGCCGTCCGGCGACGGCGAGATGACGGCGACCTTGCTCGTGAGGGGGTGCGCGCCGCCAAGCCCGTCGATCTGCCGGGGGTCCGGGGTGCCCATGATCCGCAGCAGCAGTTCGTCGCGTTCGTCGGGGTCTGCCGGCAGGTCGGAGGCGAGGAAGTACGCGCCCTTGGAGGTGCCGCCGCGCATGAGGAGGCAGGGGATGCCCTCAACCGCGGTCATCGTCCGCCTCGTACTCCGCCGCGCTCAGGTAGCGTACGCCCAGCCCGTCGAGCACCCCGCGAAGCCGGTTCCGGTCCAGGCTCAGCTCACCGGCGCGGTAGGCCGCCCGCGACTCGGCCTCTTTCGCGGCCCTCGCGCCGGCAGCCTCGAGTGCGGCCGGCGCGGCGCGGCGCGGCACGCACAGCACGCCGTCGTCGTCGGCCACGATCACGTCTCCCGGGCAGATGACGGCGCCGCCAACGGTGATCGGCACATTCACCGCGCCGGCCGTCGCCTTGACCGTACCCTGGGCGTTGACGGCGGCAGACCAGACAGGAAAGCCCATCGCACGCAGCTCGGCGACGTCGCGGACCCCGCCGGTTGTCACGAGCCCGCGCACCCCGCGGTGCTGCAGTGCCGTCGCGAACAGTTCGCCGAACGAGCCGTCCAGCGAGGGTGAGGTGGTGGTCACGACCAGCACGTCGCCCGGGCGGCACTGTTCGACGGCCGCGTGGATCATGAGATTGTCCCCCGGCCAGCACAGCACGGTGACGGCCGAGCCGGCAATCCTGGCCCCGTCCTGGATGGGCCGGAGCGAGGCGCCGACGAGTCCGCTGCGCCCCATCGCCTCGTGCACGGTCGCTACCCCGTGCGCCGCGAGGGCATCGATGGACGAGGCGTCCGCCCGCTCGACATCGGTGACCACGACGGTCTTCACTCGAGGACCTCGGTGACCTGGGGGTAGTAGCGCATGTAGGCCTCGCCCTTGGTGTCGACGGGCAGGCCGAGGTTCGGCCCGGCATTGCGCTTGACCTGCACGCCCCGGCGCACGGCGAGCGAGGTGTAGTAGTCCCACATGTGCTGCTGGGCGGGCAGGCATTTCATGGCCTGCTGCTTGGCGGGAAACGCAGAGGTGATATCGAGCAGGACGTCGGGCTTGAAGTCGCACTGCTCGGGCTGGTGCGGCTCGAAGAAGAACACGGGCGGAGCCCCGAGCACCTCGCCGGGGGCGTCGTAGCCGATCGCCTGGGCAAGAATCCTGGCCTCGATCGCCAGCCTGGCAGCTGCGGGGTGGTCGCCGTTGTAAGGGTCCAGCAGGGGGTGGGTCAGCACGACGGTGGGCTGCACCCGGCGGTAGATCCGCACGAGCTGATCGAGCAGTTCCCGGCTCGGCAGGAGCGGGTAGTCGCCGGCGTCGAGGAATTCGATTTCCGCCCCGAGGGCCGCTGCGGCGGCCTCGGCCTCCCCGCGCCGGAGCGCTTTGATTTCGTCCAGCGTCTTTCCGGCCAGCCACTGACTGGCGGATTCGCCGCGCTCGCCGTAGGAGAGGCAGACGACGACGGCGCGGTCGCCGCGGGCGGTGGCGGCGGCAATCGCCCCGCCGGCACGCCAGACGAAGTCGCCCGCGTGTGCGCTGACGACGAGGACAGTGCCTCCGTTGCCCATGATGAGGTCCTTTCCGGATCGCTCCCGCATCCTCGGCGTGCATTCTCGACAAAGCCCCGCACCCGCGGACAATGCACCCGCGGACAATGCCAGAGAACCACGCTCTGGCACTCTGGTCAAGACATCGGCTACAATTTTGTCACCAATCGCGGACTGAATGCTCCTGCGGCGATATTTGCCCCGTGGGCCGAACGAGGGAGTTCACAGTGATACCGAAGGAGAAAACCTGATGGCCCAGAAGTCCCTGCAGGATGTGCTCGATGCGGCAGGCAACACCGTCGAGCACTTGCGCAACTCACAACTTGGCACCTACATCTACCCCGTGGTCCCCGCAGAGTTCACCAACTGGCGCCGCGAGCAGCGCGCCTGGCGCGAGACCGCCGTGCTCTACGACCAGTCCCACCACATGGTGAACTTCTTCATGAAGGGCCCTGACGCCCTCAGGCTCCTCTCCGACACCGGCGTCAACAGCTTCGCGAACTTCCCCGTGAATACGGCCAAACAGTTCGTGCCGACGGCGTCCAACGGCGGCGTGATCGGCGACGGCATCCTCTTCCACCAGGCCGAGCACGACTTCGTCTACGTCGGACGTGCCCCTGCGGCGAACTGGCTCCAGTTCCATGCCGAGACCGGCGGGTACGACGTCGAGTGCAGCTACGATGACCGGTCGCCGTCGCGCCCCTACGGCCACGCCGTCCAGCGCGAGTACTACCGCTTCCAGATCCAGGGCCCCAACGCCTGGCAGATCATCGAGAAGCTCAACGGCGGAGCGCTCGAGCAGGTGAAGTTCTTCCACATGGGCCACCTGGCAATTGCCGGGGAACAGGTGCGCACCCTGCGCCACGGGATGGCCGGTGCCCCGGGACTGGAGATCTGGGGACCGTACGAGCAGCACGGCAAGATCCGTGACGCGGTGCTCGAGGCCGGCGCCGAATTCGGCATCGAACCCTGCGGCTCGCGCGCCTACTCCTCGAACACGCTTGAGTCGGGCTGGATTCCTTCGCCGCTGCCGGCCATCTACAGCAGCGAAGCCGAGCGCGCCTACCGCGAGTGGCTGCCGGCCACGAGCTACGAAGCGATCAACGCGCTCGCCGGCTCCTTCGTCTCGAAGGACATCGAGGACTACTACCTCACGCCGTGGGAACTCGGCTATGGCTCGTTCGTGAAGTTCGACCACGACTTCATCGGCCGCGAGGCCCTGGAGCAGATCGATCCCGCCAGGCAGCGCAGGAAGGTCACGCTCGCCTGGAACGACGAGGACCTGGCGAAAATCTGGGCGTCCTTCCTCGACCGAGACACGCCGGGCTACCAGTTCTTCGACGTCCCCAACGCGAACTACGGCTCGTCGAACTACGACTCTGTGGTGGACGCCGACGGCGCGGTGGTGGGCCTGTCGCTCTTCACCGGCGTCACGGCCAACGAGCGCCGCGGGCTGTCGCTGGCGACGGTGGACCCCAGCGTGGAGATCGGCACCGAAGTCCGCGTCGTCTGGGGTGAGCCCGACGGCGGATCGCGCAAGACCACGGTGGAGCCCCACGAGCAGCTCAGCGTGCGCGCCGTCGTGAGCCCGGTGCCCTACGCCGTCACCGCCCGCACCGAATACCACGGCGGCTGGCGCACCGCGGGAGCTGCTGCCGGTTGAGGCCCCGTCCTGCCTGGCGCCCCGTCAGGAAGGGCGGGCTTCAGGCGTTGACCGGTCCGGATTCTGCCGACGAGACCTCGCGCAGGGCGTCGATGACGCTGAACAGGTGGTTGCGCACGGCCCGTTCGGCGGCGTCGGGATCACGGGCGACGACGGCGTCGATGATCGCGGCGTGCTCCAGCACCGAAACCTTCGCCCGCTGCGGCCGGGACGACAGCTTGAACTGGTGCCGGACACTCTGCGCGTGCAAACGGGCCAACACATCGGAGGCGGTGGCATGGCGGCTGAGTTCGCGGATCCGGACGTCGAGGTACAGGTTCAGGCGCGAGTATTCGACCAGATCGCCCTCGGCCACCGCCTCGATCATCCGGGCCCGCAGGCCCTCCAGGGCCGCGGCGTCCTCGTCGGAAATGCTCGCGGCAGTCTTCGCGGCGCACAGGCCCTCGACACCCATCCGCACCTCGAGGATCTCGATGGCCTCGTCCACGGAGATCGCCCGCACCCGGGAGCCGCGGTTCGGCAGGCGTTCCACCAGGCCCTCGCCCGCGAGCTCGAGCAGCGCGGTGCGCACGGTGGCCCGGCTCGCCGAGAACGCAGCACTGAGGTCAGCCTCGACGAGCCGCTGGTTCGGTGCGTACTCACCCCGGATGATCGAGTCCCGGATGATGTCGGTGACCCTCGGGTCGACGGTGGCTGCCGCTTCGGCCGCCGCTGGATGACCGCCAGATGCTGACGACATGTGCACTCAACTCCCAGAATGTCCGAACAAGGAAGGGGCCCCGATGCGGGACACCATTTTGTCTACAATCTTAGGAGCAACGGAGGGGAGTGTCCGCATGCGCGTCGCCGTATTGGGTCTCGGGGAAGCCGGGAGCATCTATGCGGCGGACCTTGCCCGGCGCGGAGTGGACGTTGCGGCGTCGGATCCGGCCGTCCCCGACGTTCCGGCCGGGGTCACCCCCGCCGGCGACACCGGTGAAGCCGTCCGCGGGGCCGACCTGGTGCTGAGCCTGGTCGGGGGGCGCGCTGCGGGAGCTGTCCTTGAGGAGGCGCTGCCCGCGATGGAACCGGCGGGCATTTTCGCCGACATGAACACCGCCCACCCTGCTGACAAGCGGCGGCTGGCGGATCGTGCGGAGCAACTCGGCATCGCGTTCGTTGACGTCGCCATCCTTGCGCCCGTTCCGCGCGCAGGGATCGGGACGCCCCTGCTGCTGAGCGGTGCGGGGGCCGATGCGTTGCTGTCCGTCCTTACCGGATGGGGAGTCCCGGCGGCCAGTGTGGGCAACGAAGCCGGTGTGGCCGCCGGACTGAAGCTGCTCCGCAGCGTCTTTATGAAGGGTCTCGCGACGACAATTCTTGAGTCCGTCACGGCCGCCCGGGCAGTAGGAGCCGGGGACTGGATCATCGACCAGATCGCTTCGGAGCTGGGACCGTCGGGCCATGCGCTCGTGGCGCGAATACTTGAAGGGACACCGGTGCACGCCGTGCGGCGGGAGGCCGAGATGTGCGACGCGCGCTCCTTCCTCGAAACGCTCGGCACCCCCCACCCGATGACCGACGGCGCGATCGAGTGGCTGCATTCCCTTTCGCAGCCGGACCCAGGATGAGCCACGTGGCTGCGCCCCTGGCCGCGGGCAGTCCTTACTGACTACGCCCGCGGCCCCGCTCGAACGCTGCGGCGGGGACGGCGCGCTCCGCCCAAACACCGCCTCAGGCGACCCGCCAGAGGCTGCATTCATCCGTGTTAATGGCTTTCCGGGTGCCGGACTGCCGGTCCATGATCCACACCACGCCGATTCCGGGGGCGGTTTCCTGGACGCTGCCGCGGCGGATCACAACGTCGTCGTAGTTGGGGCCGACCTTCAGGCGCGCCTCGATCTCGTCGCCGCGGTGCAGCTGTTCCAGGGCGCGGACGCGGGTCACATGGGCTTTGGCTTCCTTCAACATGGCGGGGCCTCCCGGACTGGAGATTGGTGCCTGCTCTTGCCGGCACTTCCAGTGTCGTGTGCCAATGTTGCCGCCGCGTTTCGGCGCGGTAAGAGGCGGGTAAGCGTTCCGCGCCGGCGCCGTTACCGGCGTCGGCACCCCGCCGGGCCGGCCGGCCAGTTGTCGAGGAAAACCGTCCCCGGCCGTCCCTGCCTGCGTCCTCTGGCGGGCAGCGGATGGCGGGACCAGAATGGGGCCTATGCAACTGCCGCTGATGCCCCCGATCGCGCCGATGCTGGCGAAGGCCGTGAGTTCCCTGCCTCCTGGCCCGGTGATGTTCGAGCCGAAGTGGGACGGGTTCCGTTCCATCATCTTCCGCGACGGCGGGGACGTGGAGATCGGCAGCCGCAACGGCAAGCCCCTGACCCTCTACTTCCCCGAACTCGTCGAGGCGTTGAAGGCAAACCTGCCGCCGCGCTGCGTGCTCGACGGCGAGATCATCCTCGTTGGCGCCGCCGGGGACCGGCTCGACTTCGAGGCGCTGCAGCAACGGATCCATCCCGCCGCAAGCCGGGTCCGGCTGCTGGCCCAAGAAACCCCGGCGAGTTTTGTCGCGTTTGACCTGCTGGCCCTCGACAACGAGGACCTCACCGGGCGTCCCTTTGCCGAGCGGCGCGCGGCGCTGGAACGCGTGCTCGCCGGGAGTGCCGCGCCGATCCACCTCACCGCCGCGACCCGGGACAGGGGAACCGCCGAGGAGTGGTTCCACCAGTTCGAGGGGGCCGGGCTTGACGGGATCGTGGCCAAACCGCTGGACGGGCCGTACCAGCCGGACAAGCGCTCGATGTTCAAGGTCAAGCATGAACGCACCGCGGACTGCGTTCTCGCCGGGTACCGGGTGCACACCTCCGGCCCGGACCGGATCGGCTCACTGCTGCTGGGGCTCTACGGCGACGACGGTCGACTCGCCAACGTCGGCGTGGTGGGGGCCTTCCCGATGCAGCGCCGCAAGGAACTCTTCGAGGAACTCCAGCCGCTCGTAACCCGCTTCGAAGACCATCCCTGGGACCGGGCCCGGCAGGAGGACGGGACCCGTACACCCCGCAACGCCGAGGGCAGCCGGTGGAGCGGCGGCAAGGACCTCTCCTTCACCCCGCTCCGGCCGGACCGGGTGGTGGAAGTGAAGTACGACCACATGGAGGGCGAACGGTTCCGTCACACCACGCAGTTTGTCCGCTGGCGCCCGGACCGGGACCCGCGCTCCTGCACCGACGAACAGCTCGAGGAGCCGGTCACATACGATCTGGCCGCAGTGCTGGGCACCGGCAGGGACTGAACCGGACACCGAGAAGCCCGGCGTGTCCTGTGAACACGCCGGGCTTCCGGTGGTCCGGCCCGAAACAACCGGGCGGGAAGGCTGCGGGTTACTTCAGGCCGAGCTCCTTGGTGGGCGTCTTGAAGGTTTCCTTGGCGGTCAGGGCCGAGACGGCCGCGATGACGCAGATGACGGCGGTGAAGATGCTGATCTGGACCCAGCCGCCGGGCTTGATGCCGCCCATGGCCGCGACGATTGCCGGGGCGAAGCCTGCCATCAGGAAGCCGAGCTGGGTGCCGATGGCCAGGCCGGAGAAGCGGACCTTGGTGCTGAACATTTCGGCGTAGAAGGACGGCCAGACGGCGTTGGACGCTGCGTAGCCGAAGGAGAAGAAGCCGATGGCGGTCAGGAACATCAGCGGCACGCTGCCGGACTCGAGGCTGAGCAGGAACACGGGCGTCAGGACCGCACTGGACAGGGCGCCGTAAATGAAGACCGGCTTGCGGCCGATCCGGTCTGCGAGCTTGCCGAAGAGCGGCTGGGTGCCGAGGGCGAACACATTGGCGCCGACGACGAGCCAGAGGGTGGTGGTGCCGTCCACGCCGGCGACGTTCTTGGCATAGGCGATGGCCAGGGTGCCGAACACGGTGGAGACGGCGGCGATGAAGGCGCAGGCGACGACGCGGAGGACATCGCGCCAGTGGTGCTTGAGCAGGTCCGCGACGGGGAGCTTCGAGATCTGGGCGTTCTTCTGTGCTTCCTCGAAGGCCGGGGGCTCGTGCAGGGTGCGGCGGATGAAGAACGCCACAAGCACGACGATGGCGCTGAGCCAGAACGGGATGCGCCAGCCGATGCCGTACTTGATCTCGTCCGGCAGCGCCAGGACGGGGATGAAGACGAGGGCCGCGAGGATCTGGCCGCCCTGGGTGCCGGTGAGTGTCCAGGAGGTGAAGAAGGCGCGGCGGTTGTCCGGGGCGTGCTCCAGTGTCATGGAGGAGGCGCCGGCCTGCTCGCCGGCCGCGGAGAGGCCCTGGCACAGACGCGCCAGCACCAGCAGGGCCGGAGCCCACCAGCCGATGGTGTTGAAATCGGGCAGGCAGCCGATCACGAAGGTGGAGGCGCCCATCAGCAGGAGCGTGAACATGAGGACCTTGCGGCGGCCCACCCGGTCACCGAAGTGGCCCAGGATGACGGCCCCGACCGGCCGGGCAACGTAGGCGAAGCCGAAGGTTGCGAAGGACATGATCGCCGCGTTGGCGCCGGCGTCGGGGAAGAAGACCGTCGGGAAGATCAGCGCGGCGGCCGATCCGAAGATGAAGAAGTCGTAGTACTCGACGGCGCTGCCCAGGAAGCTGGCGAGGGCTGCCTTCTTCGGTGTCCCGGCCGGTGCTTCCGTGCCCGGCGTCGTAGACGGGAGTGTCTGGCTCATGGTGTTCCTTTTGTGTGACGACATTGTCGCGGATGGATCAGGAAGGTCTCGGCCGCCGCTGGCTTTAAGTGTGCGGCAGCCGGAGGTTCGTGGAAAGACCCGGACGAGTAGCCACATGGTGGGAGCTACTTGTGCGATGTAGCAATCATGACTGTGAGGGTGATCACTTGTCAAGAAAAATAATCACCATCTAGAAATAGCTCTCACCATGTGAGAGCATTGAGCCATGAGTGTGAATCAAGACACAGAGTTGCCCGAGGCTGCCGCCGTCGTTGCCGCCCCCGCCGGCAAGGGCGCAAAAGCGGGTGCCAGCGCCGGGAAGGAAGACTCCCGGACAGACATGGTCGGCAAGGCCCTGGGCCTGCTGGTCCTGCTTGGCGACGAGCCGCGGGGTGCGAGTGCCGCGGAGCTGTCCCGCCGGGCGGAGCTGCCCTTCAGTACCACCTACCGCCTGCTGGGCTCGCTGACCCGGGACGGCTTCGTGGACTATGAGCCGGACGGCCGCCGCTACCATCTGGGGCTGCGGATCTTCCAGCTCGGCCAGCGGGTGTCCAACCATCACGGATTCGCCGGCACCGCCCTGCCCATCCTGCGGCGCGTCACCGAGGAGACGGGCGAGGCCACCATCCTCTCCGTGCGGGACGGAAACCACCACCTCACCGTCAACAAGGTGGACGGGCCCCAAACCTTCCGCGTCACGAGCGACCCTGGCCACCTGGGCGCCCTGCACACCACCTCGGTGGGAAAGGCGCTGGTGGCCTTCGCTGACGACGCCACGCGCAGCCAGCTCCTGGAACGGCTCGAGCTGGAGCCGTTGACCGAATTCTCCATCACGGACCGGGATGCCTTCCGGGCCGAGATTGAGCTGGTCCGCAAACGCGGCTACGCCGTTATGGACGAGGAAAACGAGCTGGGCATGCGGGCTGTCGCCGTCCCGGTGTTCAACTCGCAGGGCCACGCCTTCGCCGCGCTGGCCACGGCGGTCCCGGTCTTCAGGATGAGCGTGGAGGCCCTCGTGGCACTGGTCCCGCTGCTCCAGGCAGCGGCGGCAGAGCTGTCCGCGCGGCTGCCCCAGTGATGAGCCGGACGGCCTTGGGCCGTCACACTTTGTTCGCTAGTAGAACAACAGTGCAACATGTGAACAATTGCGGTAATGTAATTCCCATCACCCGGCCCGCGGCCGGCGCCCCGTGCGCCCCCGCCCGCCGAGTGCCGTTGTCAAAGGAGCTATACGGATGAGCAGTCGAGCAGAGTCCTATCTTGTGGGACTGATAGGCGATGGCGTGATGCCCTCCCTTACGCCCCTGATGCACGAACGCGAAGGCGACGTGCAGGGCCTGCGGTACCTCTACCGCCCCATCGACCTCACCGAGCTGGGACTCCCCGGCCAGAGCGTCGGCGAGCTCCTGACCGGCGCCTACCGCCTGGGCTTTAATGGCCTGAACATCACCCACCCGTGCAAGCAGCTGGCCCTGGAACACCTTGACGAGGTCACTCCGGACGCCCGCCGCCTCGGCGCGGTCAACACGGTGACCATCCGGGACGGCCGCTTCATTGGCCACAACACCGACTTCTCCGGGTTCGCGGCCGCCCTGGCCACGGGCCTGCCGGGCGCCAAGCTGAACCGCGTGGTGCAGCTGGGTGCCGGCGGCGCAGGCTCTGCGGTCGCCTACGCCCTGCTCACCGCCGGTGTCCGCGAACTGGACCTGGTGGACACCGATCCTGCCCGCTGCGCTGCGCGCGCCGCCGAACTGGCCGGCTTCTTCCCGGACCAGCTGGTCACCGCCCGGACGACGGCGGAGCTGCCGCAGCTGATGCCGCTGGCCGACGGCCTGGTGCACTGCACCCCGGTGGGCATGGCCGCCCACCCCGGCGTCCCGCTGGACATGTCCCTGGTGGAATCGCGGCACTGGGTCGCGGACATCGTGTACCGCCCGATCGAGACCCGACTGATCCGCGAGGCCCGGGCGAAGGGCTGCGACGTGCTCGACGGCGGGCGGATGGCCGTGGGGCAGGCCGCCGACGCCTTCCGGATCTTCACCGGCCTCGAGGCCGACGCCGACCGGATGCGCGCGCACTTCCTGGCACTCGTCGCCGCCGAAGAGGTGGCCGCCTGATGCGCACCGGAATCGCCACCGTCTGCCTCTCCGGCACGCTGCGGGAAAAAATGCAGGCCTGCGCCAGCGCGGGCTTCGACGGGATCGAGATTTTCGAACAGGACCTCGTCACGTCCCCGCTGAGCCCCGAGGACGTCCGCAAGATGGCCGCCGACCTGGGACTGGGCCTGGATCTCTACCAGCCGTTCCGCGACTTCGACAGTGTGCCCGGGGACGTGCTCGCCGCCAACCTGCGCCGGGCGGAGGCCAAGTTCCGGCTCATGTCCCGCCTCGGCATGGACACCATCCTGGTCTGCTCCAACGTTGCCACCGCCAGCATTGACGACGACGGACTCCGGGCCGAACAGCTCGCCGCGCTCGCCGCCCTCGCCCAGGACCACGGGGTCAAAGTGGCCTACGAGGCACTGGCCTGGGGGAAGTACGTCAACGACTACGCGCACGCCCACCGGCTCGTGGAAACGGTGGACCACCCCAACCTCGGCACCTGCCTGGACTCCTTCCATATCCTCTCCCGCGACTGGGACACCGCCCCGATCGAGGCCTTCAACCCGGAGAAGATCTTCTTCGTCCAGGTGGCTGATGCGCCCAAGCTGTCCATGGACGTGCTGTCCTGGAGCCGGCACTACCGCGTCTTCCCGGGCGAAGGGCAGTTCGACCTCGCCAAATTCCTCGGCCACGTGGTCCGGGCCGGCTACACCGGCCCGGTGTCCCTGGAGGTCTTCAACGACGTCTTCCGCCAGTCCGACGTCGAACGCACCGCCGTGGATGCGATGCGGTCGCTGATCTGGCTCGAGGAGCAGGCCGCCAAATGGCTGGACGCGGCTGCAGCCGCCGAAAACGGCGCCGCCGGCGCCGGTACCCGCACGGCCGGCCGCCGCCGTTACCCGATGGAACTGGCCACGCTCCCGCAGGTGGCCGAGCCGGCCGGCTTCAACTTCGCCGAGGTCAGGGCCGCGGACACCGCAGGACTGGAAACCCTGCTGGGCCAGCTGGGGTTCGCGTTCAACGGGCGCCACCGGACCAAGAATGTGCAATTGTGGACCATGGGCCACGCCCGCGTGATCATCAACGAAGACTCCTCCCAGGAATCCCGCGACTCCCAGGCCGCCATGGCACCTGCAATTTCCGCCCTGGGCTTCGACGTCGATTCCCCCGTGATCGCCGCGGCCCGGGCCCAGCAGCTCAAGGCCCCTGCCGTGCCGCGCAAGAGCCAGGCCGACGAGGAAATCTTCCAGGGCTTCGCCGCCCCGGACTTCACCGAGATCTTCCTGTGCCAGGGCAGCCCCGACGGAACTGCCGTGTGGACCCGCGAATTCGGCAAGGGAATGGCAGCCCCGGCTCCCGGCCCGGCAGCCGGGCAGAGTGCCGTAATTGACCACGTCAACCTGGCCCAGCCCTGGCAGCACTTCGACGAAGCCGTCCTCTTCTACACCAGCGCCCTGGCGCTGGAACCCCAGCCATACGCGGAAGTCGCCAGCCCCACCGGGCTGGTCCGGTCCCAGGTAATGCTCACCCGCGACCGCGGCGTCCGCCTGGTGCTGAACCTGGCCCCGCTGGTCCAGCGCGAAGGCGCCCCTGCAGAGGGGACCGCCGGCCCGGACGCGACTGCCGGCACCGGCCAGCGCCGGACCTACCAGGAACACATCGCCTTCGCCGTGGATGACCTGGTGGCGACGGCCCGGTCCGCGCGGGCTCGGGGCCTTGATTTCCTCCGGATCCCGTCGAACTACTACGAGGACCTCGACGCGCGTTTCGACCTGGACCCTGCCTTCCTGGCCACCCTCCGGGACCTCAACCTGCTGTACGACCGCGATGCCGACGGCGAGTTCCTGCACTTCTACACCGCCACCGTGGGCAGCGTGTTCTTCGAAATGGTGGAGCGCCGCGGAACCTACGACGGCTACGGGGCGCCGAACGCCCCGGTGCGGCACGCCGTCCAGTACGACCACCTGCACCAGCTCAACCTCACCACCTGAACGGCCCGGCAATAACCCACAACCACCATCAACACCCAACGAAAGGAGGCTGCTGTGCCTGAAGAAATCAACCTTGAGATCTACAACGCGGATCCGCTCACCGAGGACGTGTCCGACGAAACCACGGAGGCAGCACCGAAGACGTATGCTCCCCTGGACGCCGCCGCAGAGTCGCAGGCGGACCTCAGTGCCGAGATGAAGGCCATCGGCGAGGCCTACGCGCAGGCGCTCAAGAACGGTGCCCCGGCAGAGATCCAGCCCCGGCTGGACTATGCGCCGTACCGCAGCAGCGTCCTGCGCCACCCCACCAAGGACCTGCACCACGCGGACCCGGAAACCATCGAGCTCTACTCTCCGGCGTTCGGGCACATGGACGTGCACGCGCTGGAAGCGGACCTGACCATCCAGCACAACGGCGATCCGCTGGGCGAACGGATTGTCGTGTCAGGCCGTGTGCTCGACGGCGACGGCCGTCCCGTCGCCGGCCAGCTCGTGGAGATCTGGCAGGCGAACTCCGCCGGCCGCTACATCCACAAGCGCGACCAGCACCCGGCCCCGCTGGACCCCAACTTCACCGGCGTCGGCCGCTGCATCACGGGCGCCGACGGCTCCTACAGCTTCACCACCATCAAGCCCGGCGCCTACCCGTGGAAGAACCACCTCAACGCCTGGCGCCCGGCCCACATCCACTTCTCCCTGTTCGGGCAGGAATTCACCCAGCGGATCGTCACCCAGATGTACTTCCCCGGGGACCAGCTCTTCCCGCTGGACCCGATCTACCAGTCGATCGTGGACCAGGACGCCCGGGACCGGCTCGTGGCCACCTACAACCACGAGCAGACCAAGCCCGAATGGGCGCTCGCATACAACTGGGACATCGTCCTGACCGGGTCGAAGCGGACCTGGACCGAGAACGAGGCATTAGGCGCAGAAGGAGACCAGCATGAGTAAACTCACCCCGACACCCGGCCAGACAGTGGGTCCGTTCTACGGCTACGCACTGCCCTACACCAAGGACCGCGAGCTGCTGGCCCCGGGCTCGCCGGGCTCCATCCGGCTCCAGGGCACCGTGTACGACGGCGCCGGACACCCGATCCCGGACGCGATCCTGGAGATCTGGCAACCGGACGCCGAGGGCAGCGTTCCGCACCACACGGGTTCGCTCGTGCGGGACGGCTACACGTTCACCGGCTTCGGCCGCAGCGCCGTGGGCAACACCGGCGTCTTCACGTTCACCACGGTCAACCCCGGCCCCACCGAGGAGGGCGCGGCCCCGTTCATTTCCGTCGCGGTCTTCGCCCGCGGCCTGATGAACCGGCTCTTCACCCGGATCTACCTGCCGGAGAACGAGGAGGCGCTGGCCGCGGATCCGCTGCTGTCCTCGCTGGACCCGGACCGCCGCAAGACGCTGATCGCACGCCGCGACGCCGACGGCGGGCTGACGTGGGACATCCGTCTCCAGGGCGAGGGCGAGACCGTGTTCCTCGACTTCGAGGGCGCCTCGACGTGACCTCCCGCGAAACCAGAGGAGCGACCGGGGGCGGCGTGCAGGGCGACGTCGGCCTCCTGAGCCCCGTGTCGGCGTCGCCGTTCGTGGCGGCGCTGACCGGGGACCGGGCCGTCCTTGCCGCCATTCTCCGGGTCGAGGCCGCCTGGGCTGCAGTCCTGGACCAGGCAGCCCTCGCCCCGGCCGGCTCCGCCGCGGTGGTCGCCGCCGCCGCCGAGGTGGGCCGCTATGACGTCGCGGACATTGCCGTGCGCGCCCAGGGTGGCGCCAACCCGGTGATCCCTCTGCTGGCGGATCTCCGCGGCCACGTAAAGGCCCTGGACCTGGCGGGAATCGGTGCGGCGAAAGCCGTGCACACCTCGCTGACCAGCCAGGACGTCCTCGACACGGCGCTCATGCTGCTGTGCCGGGATGCGGTCACGGGACTGCTCACCGAGGTCAAGGCAACGACGGCGGCGCTTGCCACACTCGCCGAACTCCATGCGGACACCCTGTGCGTCGGCCGAAGCCTCACCCAGCACTCCCTGCCGTTCAGCTTCGGGCTCAAGGCGGCCCAATGGTTCCACGGGCTCGCCGCCGCCGCGCGCCGGCTCGAGGCCCTGGAATTCCCGGTGCAGACCGGGGGAGCCGCCGGAACCCTCGCGGCCGGCACCGTGCTGGCGGCGGGCTCGGGCCGCACCCCCTTTGAGCTCTCCGACAGTCTCGCCGCGGAACTCGGCCTCGCCGCAGTCCCGGCGCCGTGGCACACGAACCGGGTGGCGGTGACGTCCCTCGGCGACGCCCTGGCCGCCGTGACCGACGCTGCGGGCAAGATTGCCTCCGACGTGCTGTTCCTCAGCCGCCCTGAGGTCGCCGAACTCGCCGAACCCCGCGCCGCCGGCCGCGGCGGGTCCTCGGCCATGCCGCAGAAGCAGAACCCGGTGCTGTCCGTGCTGGTCCGCAGCGCTGCCCTGCAGGCGCCCGGCCAGGCCGCGCAGCTGCACCTGGCCGCCGCCAACTTCAACGACGAACGCCCCGACGGTGCCTGGCACAGCGAATGGCCGGCCCTCCGCCAGCTCCTCCGCCTCAGCCTCGGCGCCGCCGT
Source organism: Pseudarthrobacter sp. ATCC 49987 (assembly GCF_009928425.1). Lineage (NCBI taxonomy): Bacteria > Bacillati > Actinomycetota > Actinomycetes > Micrococcales > Micrococcaceae > Pseudarthrobacter > Pseudarthrobacter sp. ATCC 49987. The sequence continues at coordinate 3,877,536 of NZ_JAABNS010000001.1, forward strand.
GCAGCTCCGCGAACTCGCCGAAGGCCTGCAGGTCTTCCCCGAGGCCATGCGCCGCAACCTGGATCTTTCCGGACCCCTGCTGCTCAGCGAAGCCGTCACGGCCGCCGTCGCACCCCTCCTCGCGGGGAACGTCGCGGATGAGAACAGCGCTGACGGCAAACAGCGGCTGCAGTCCGTCGTGGACCAGACGCTCCAGGTCCCTGCCGCCGAACAGGCCAGCACGTACCGGCGGCTGCTCCGCGCCGCCGTCCCGGCGGAGCTGCTCTCCGGCGCCCGGCTGGAGGAGCTGCTCGACCCGGCCAACTACCTCGGCCAGGCCGCCGAAATCTCCCGCCGCATCCTCGCGGCCTACCCGGACTACAGCGTCAGTGTCACCGACACCAACACCGTCACCGACACAAGAACCGCCGCCGGAACCCACAACCCATCACCGACCCTCGACCTGAACGGAGCCTCCCGTGGCTAGACCTACAGTCAAGGCAGTACTGCTCTCGCCCCAGCGCCCGCTGGGGGACAAGCCCCTCCTTGTGGTGGGTCCGTCCCTGGGGACGTCCACACTGCTGTGGAGCCAGGCAGGCGCCCTGCTCGGGAACGACGTCGACGTCGTCGCCTGGGACCTGCCGGGCCACGGCATCTCACCGGCCGCGCAGGAGGCGTTCACCGTCGCTGAACTGGCGGACGCCGTCATCGAGCTGGTTGATTCGATCGCCCCCGGAGCGAGATTCCACTACGCCGGTGTTTCGCTGGGCGGCGCCACCGGGCTGCAGCTGGGCATCAAGCACGGTGAACGGCTCAAGAGCCTGTCCGTGCAGTGCACCGGTGCCAAGCTCGGCACCCCCGAAGGCTGGCTGGAACGCGCGGAGACCGTCCGCACGCAGGGAACGCCCGTGATGATCCAGGGCTCGGCGCAGCGCTGGTTCGGCCCCGGCTTTATGGAGCGCCAGCCCGAACTCAGCGGCCGGCTGCTGCACAGCCTGCGCGACGCCGACCGCTTCAGCTATGCCTTCTGCTGCGAAGCCCTCGCCGCCTACGACGTCCGGGACGAACTCGGCAGCATCAGCGTTCCCACCCAGGCCATCGCGGGCGTGGAGGACAGCGTCGCACCGCCCTCCGTCGCCGAGGCGATCGTCGAAGGGATCACCGCCGGCGGCGGCACTGCGAGTGCCGTGAGCCTGGAAGGCGTGGCACACCTGGCGCCGTTCGAGGCACCCGGCCACGTTGCCGACTTGCTGCGGACCCTGATCACCTGGACCGAGTCCGGGGGAGCGGCCAAGTGACCGGCCCCGAGCAAACCGGCCCCGAGCGAAACGGAGTGGTCCAGCCCGACGCCACCAGCCAGGAGATCTACGACGGCGGCATGGTGGTCCGCCGCGAGGTGCTGGGCGCCGCGCACGTCGACCGCGCCAACGCCAACAAGGACTCCTTCACCGAGGACTTCCAGGACATGATCACCCGGATCGCCTGGGGCGGCATCTGGACGCGCCCGGGACTAACCCGGCAGATGCGCTCCGCGGTCACCATCACCGCGATGGTGGCCCACGGCCACTGGGAAGAACTGGCCATGCACATCCGCGCCGCCATCACCAACGGCCTGAGCAGGGACGAAATCAAGGAAATCCTGCTGCAGACCGCCATCTACTGCGGAGTTCCCTCCGCCAACACCGCCTTCAAGACCGCCCAGCAGGTGTTCCATGAAATGGACAACACAGCGCTTGACGCAGCCACCCCTCCCAACTAGCTGGCAGCAGGGGCCGTTTTGAGCCCTCAGAACGGGCCTTATCTGCTAGCTAGTTGGGATTCTCAGACGGAAATTAGAGGAAATCATGAACCAGGCTTATCTTTACGATGCCGTCAGGACCCCGTTCGGGAAGTTCGGCGGCGGGCTCGCCGGGGTCCGCCCGGATGACCTTGCCGCGCACGTGATCGGCGAGATCGTGAAGCGCGCCCCGAAGCTCGATGTTGAGCGGATCGATGAGGTGGTGTTCGGCAACGCCAACGGCGCGGGCGAGGAGAACCGGAACATCGCCCGGATGGGCACGCTCCTGGCCGGCCTGCCGGTCTCGATCCCGGGCACCACGGTGAACCGGCTCTGCGGGTCCTCGCTGGACGCGGCGATCATCGCGTCCCGGCAGATCAACACCGGCGACGCGGACCTGATGCTGGTCGGCGGGGCCGAATCGATGTCCCGGGCCCCCTGGGTGCTGCCCAAGACCGAGAAGCCCTACCCGGCCGGGGACATGACCCTGGTCTCCACCACCCTGGGCTGGCGCCTGGTAAACCCGGCCATGCGCCCGGACTGGACCGTGTCCCTGGGCGAAGCCACCGAACGCCTCGCCGACAAATACGGCATCACCCGGGCCGCGCAGGACGAGTTCTCCGCGAACTCCCACAACCTCGCCGCCGCGGCCTGGGACGAGGGCTTCTACGACCGGCTCGTCACCGTGGTCCCGGGCACGGACCTCACCCGGGACGAGGGCATCCGCGCCGGGTCCTCGGCCGAAAAGCTCGCCGGCCTCAAGACCGTGTTCCGCACCGGGGACGGCACCGTCACGGCCGGGAACGCCTCCCCGCTCTCGGACGGCGCGTCCGCGGCGTGGCTGGGATCCGAGAACGCCGCCGGCCTGCTGGGCCTGGAACCGCTGGCCCGGATCGCGGGCCGGGGCGCGCACGCGAACGATCCGCAGTTCTTCGGCTACGCCCCCGTGGAGGCCGCGAACAAGGCCCTCGCGAAGGCCGGGATCGGCTGGGACCAGGTCGGCGCCGTCGAACTCAACGAGGCCTTCGCTGCGCAGTCCCTGGCCTGCATCAACGCCTGGGGCATCGACCCCTCAATCGTGAACCGGCACGGCGGGGCGATCGCGATGGGACACCCGCTGGGCGCCTCGGGCGGCCGGATCCTGGGGACCCTGGCCCGGTCCCTGCAGGCCTCCGGCGAACGCTGGGGCGTCGCCGCGATCTGCATCGGCGTCGGCCAGGGGCTCGCCGTCATCCTCGAAAACGTCACGGCACAAACAGCGACAGTAAAGGGTTAGGACATGCTGAACTTCGTAGACAGCGTCGGCGAGGCAGTCGCCGGCATCAAGGACGGATCCACCGTCATGATCGGCGGCTTCGGCAACGCCGGCCAGCCGTTCGAACTCATCGACGCGCTGATGGACTGCGGCGCCACGGACCTCACCGTGGTCAACAACAACGCCGGCCAGGGCGACCAGGGCCTCGCGCTGCTGATCAAGGAAGGCCGGGTGAAGAAGATGATCTGCTCCTTCCCGCGGCAGTCCGACTCCTGGCACTTCGACGCCAGGTTCCGCGCCGGTGAGATTGAACTGGAACTCGTCCCGCAGGGCAACCTGGCCGAACGGATCCGCGCCGCGGGCGCCGGGATCGGCGGCTTCTTCACCCCCACCGGCTACGGCACCATGCTGGCCGAAGGCAAGGAAACCCGCATCCTCGACGGCCGCGGCCAGGTCTTCGAGACCCCCATCCACGCCGACGTCGCACTCATCAAGGCGCTCAAAGCCGACGGCAAAGGCAACCTTGTCTACCGCAAGACCGCCCGGAACTTCGGCCCGATTATGGCCGCCGCGGCCAAACACACCGTCGTCCAGGTGTCCGAGATCGTCCCCACGGGCGGCCTTGATCCGGAGGTCATCGTGACCCCCGGAATTTACGTCAACAGCATTGTGAAGGTGGCCTGAGATGAGCAGCCAGTCCAACAGCCACGCGGGCATTCAGACATCCGACAAGCCGCTGGGCCGCGATGACCTGGCCCGCCTCGTGGCCCGGGACATCAAGCCCGGCTCCTTCGTGAACCTCGGCATCGGCCAGCCCACCCTGGTCTCCAACTACCTCGAGCCGGAGCAGAACATCACGCTCCACACGGAGAACGGGATGCTGGGCATGGGCCCGGAGGCCACCGGGGACCAGATCGACGGCGACCTCATCAACGCCGGAAAAATCCCGGTGACCGAACTTCCCGGCGCGTCCTACTTCCACCACGCCGACTCCTTCGCGATCATGCGCGGCGGGCACCTGGACATCTGCGTGCTCGGGGCCTTCCAGGTCTCCGCCACCGGCGACCTCGCCAACTGGCACACGGGCGCCCCGGACGCGATCCCGGCCGTGGGAGGGGCTATGGACCTCGCCACCGGCGCCAAGGACGTCTTCGTCATGATGACCCTCCTGACCCGCGACGGCGTTTCCAAGCTCGTCGAGACGTGCAGCTACCCGCTCACCGGCATCGGCTGCGTGACCCGGGTCTACACGGACAAGGCCGTCTTCCTGACCGGCCCTGACGGCGTGGAGGTCCGCGAGACCTTCGGCTGCACGCTCGAGGAGCTGCAGGAAATGGTTCCGGTGCCGCTCAGGGCCGCGGCCGCCGTCGGAAACTGAGAATCCGCCCGCACGGATAAAGTGGTGCGGGACCGAGAGGCAATGGGAATGATTGACGCAGCAAAGGGCGCCAGTACCAGTGGCGCGCCGGCGGCCAGTGACCAGTACGTGCAGTCGCTGGCGCGCGGCCTGGCCGTGATCCGCGCCTTCGACACGGACCACCCGAAGATGACGCTGACCGAGGTGGCGGCCCGGACGGACCTGACCCGGGCCACCGCCCGGCGGTTCCTGTACACCCTCGTGGAGCTGGGCTACGTCCGCACCGACGGCAAGATCTTCGCCCTGACAGCCAAGGTACTGCAGCTCGGATACGCGTACCTGTCCGGTCTGTCGCTGCCACAGCTCGCCCAGCCGCACCTCGAGGAGCTGTCCCTCGATTTGGGGGAGTCGACGTCGGCTGCCGTCCTGGAGGGCACGGACATCGCCTACATCGCCCGCGTGGCGACGCGCCGGATCATGACCGTCGGCATCACCGTCGGCACCCGCTTCCCGGCGTACGCCACCTCGATGGGCAGGGTGTTGCTCGCGGCCCTGCCGCCCGCCCAACTGCAGGAGTACCTTGCCGGGACGGAAATCCGGCCCCTGACGCCGCTGGCCATCGGAACGCGGGAGGGGCTGCTGGCGGAGCTGGCCCGGGTCAGGGCCCAGGGCTGGTGCCTGCTGAACCAGGAGCTGGAGCCCGGGCTGATGTCCATCGCCGCGCCGGTCCACGACGGCCCCAAGGTGGTCGCCGCCATCAACGTGTCCCTGCAGGCCCAGTCGGTTGCGAGCCGGCCGGACCCGGAGGCCTACCTGGATTCGGTGCGCGAGGCCACAGTGGCCACCGCGGAACTCATCTCCGCGGACCTGACCTCCGGACGCTAGCTGCCCTCAGCTGGAAGGGCCCTGCACCGGCGCGGTGGATACCGTAATGGTGACCCCTGCGTCGTCGTCGCGGATTTTGAGGTAAAGGTCCTTGCCGACGAGCGAGGCATGGATGTCCTCGCTGTCCGCCGGGGCGATCTGCTCTGCCAGCCGCGTGACTGCCAGCGCCATGGCCCGGCCCCAATCATGGGGATCCATGCTGGACGCCTCGGCCTCAGCCGAGTAGTTCTCCTGTGCTTCGGACATGTGCTCCCGCTTCCCGCCCCCTGGAGCGCGTCCTGCCAGGCTGATCCGGACAGGCGGCCCGCCGGCAGTTGGCTTACGCCGGCAGGCTCCAGTAGTTGAGCATGGCCAGTCTAGTGACCGTGGCGCGCGGACGTCCACGGTTCGCGTCCCGGCTGCGGAGGTTACACGCGGAATCCCGCTAGGATTTCAATCCGGGACACCCCACTCCACCCTGCCCTCGAAGGACGCCATGCCAGAGAACAATTCCGCGCCTGACAGCCACGCCGCGCCTGAGGGCAATACGCAGCCCAGGCGCGCCGCCGTGGTCATCAACCCCGCCAAATCCGGTGGCCCGGCGCTCCAGGGCGCGGTCCTCCGGCTCTGTGAAACACAAGGCTGGGCCGAGCCGCTCTGGCTCGAAACCACGGTCGAAGACCCGGGAACGGGCCAGGCACGCCAGGCGCTGGAGGCGGGGGTCGACGTCGTGATCGCCGCCGGCGGCGACGGCACCGTGCGCTGCGTCGCCGAGGTGCTCGCCGGAACCGGAACGCCCATGGGACTCGTGCCGCTGGGAACGGGAAACCTCCTGGCCCGCAACCTCGGCGTGGACATCACCGATCCGGTCTCCGCCTGCTACGACGTCCTCAACGGCAGCGACCGGGCCATCGATGTCGTCAAGGCAACGCTGGACCACTCGGACGAGGAACAGGTGTTCCTGGTGATGGCCGGCCTCGGGTACGACGCCGCCATCATGGCCGATACCGTGGACGCGCTGAAGGACCGCATGGGCTGGCTCGCGTACGTTGAGGCCGGCATCCGCAAGCTCCCCGGCAAACCGGTCAAGGCGAGGATCAGCGTGGACGGCGGGGAACCCGTCCGCCGCAGGATCCGCAGCGTCATGATCGGCAATTGCGGCCGGATCATGGGTGGGGTCGAAATCTTCCCGGACGCCAAGGTCGATGACGGCGCGCTGGACCTGTTGATCCTGGCCCCGCGCGGGCGGCTTGGCTGGCTGGGGGTTGTCGCCGGGATCTTTGGCCGGAACAAGCGGGAGACCGAAGCGGTGGAGTACTTCCAGGGCACGTCCGCCGAAATCACCCTGGAGCATGAGCAGGAGTTCCAACTGGACGGTGACCACCTCGGCACCGGAACGCATCTTGCCGTTGCAGTCGAGCGGAATGCCCTGAAGATCCGTATGACCAGCTAAAACACCCTGCGGCGGAGTTCGGCGATACTTGCCTCCCGATTTCCGGTGCCAGCGCGGGGCGGCCACGTCCGGGTAGTAAGTACTACCCGGGCAAGGCCCCGAAGGGTGGTTCGCAAAGGCAAGTATCAACCACTCGTGACCGGGGTATCCCCTACCAACTTGGATTGGCTCAGGCATCAAACGATGCAGCCAATTGCCTTTTGGAGGGAGCCGCAATGGCACGCTGGTTCGTTGTCGCCCCGGATGTTCGGCCGCATGACCGAACATCCTTAATTTGTGCGGACGTAGCGTCCGCCGGCCCGCGGACCGCGTGCCCGAAGGGGCGCCGGTGACGCCGCGGACGGAGGGCGTGCCGCTCGGCCTGGCCCTCCACAGCCCGGGACACGCCGCCGCCCGCACCGGTGGGACGGTGGCAGACCTCGCGTACGCATCCCACGCCGTGCACACGGCCCACGCAGCCCATGCCGCTCCCGCAACCTTTGTCCCCCGGCTGCAGACCACCGCGGGACGCACCACGGCTGACGCTCCGGGGCTGCCCGCAGCCACACCCGCCACCATAACGGCCCCGGCGAGGCTCTCCGGCCGGGAATGGGCGCGGTTCCTGCGCCGCCTCCTGCGTGGCACAGATGCCCTGCTGGTCGTCGTCTGCGTCATCGTTGGATTCCTCGTCCGCTTCGATGGCGGCCAGCCCTTTGCCGGAAGCCCCGCTGACCTCAACGCAGCTTTCATCGGCGGGATCCTCGGCGCGATGTGGGTTGCGGCCTTGGGTCTCTACCGCACGAGGGACCCGAAAATCCTGGGAGCCGGGACCAGCGAGTACAAGCGCGTCGCCGCTGCCAGCGGCGCGGTCTTCGGGCTGCTCGCTGTTGGCCTCGTGGCCTTCCGCGTCCAGCCGGCGTCGGCGTTCCACCTGGTCTCACTCCCGCTGGGACTGATCCTGCTGCCGGGCAGCCGCTGGATTGCGCGCCGCTGGTACAACGCGCGCCAGTCCCTGGGGCAGTACCTCGTCAGGGCAATTGTCATTGGCCAGGCCGAGGACGTGCGCTACGTGCTCAAGCGGATTGCCAAGAAGTCGGGCGCCGTCTACGAGATCCTGGGTGTGTCGTTGCTCGGCGGGCGGCGGGGGACGTCGTTCGACGTCGACGGCCGCCGGGTGCCGGTCCTCTCCTCCACCGATGACGTCGTCCGGACGGTTGGCCGCTGCGGGGCGGAGGCGGTCATCGTGGCCGGCCCGGTACCCGGCGGCAACCAGTACATCCGCGAACTGGGCTGGGAGCTGGAGGAGCACAAAGCGGAACTGGTGCTCGCCTCGTCCCTGACCAACGTGGCCGGGCCCCGGATCCACTGGCGGCCGGTGGAGGGCCTGCCGTTGATGCACGTGGATGTGCCCCGGTACAGCGGCGCCAAGCATGCTTTCAAAAGGCTCCTGGACATTGCGGTGGCCGCGGTTGCCCTGACGCTGCTGTCGCCGCTCTTTCTCGTCCTGGCGGTCATCGTCAAACGCGACAGCCCCGGTCCTGTCCTGTTCAGGCAGGAGCGGGTGGGCAAGGCCGGAAAACCGTTCCGGATGCTGAAATTCCGGTCCATGGTCACAGATGCCGAGGCCGCGCTGGCTGGGCTTGGGGGGCAAAACGACGGCGCCGGCGTTCTGTTCAAGATGCACAACGATCCCCGGGTTACCCGCTGCGGACGCTGGATGCGCCGGTATTCGCTGGATGAACTGCCGCAGTTCTGGAACGTCCTCTCGGGCGAAATGAGCCTGGTCGGACCCCGCCCGCCGCTGCAGCGCGAGGTGGGCCGCTACGAGCGGCACACGCACCGCCGGCTGCTGATCAAACCGGGCATTACCGGGCTGTGGCAGGTCAACGGCCGCTCGGATCTGCCCTGGGATGAGGCCGTGCGGCTGGATCTCTACTACGTCGAAAACTGGTCGATCATGGGTGACGTCATCATCATGTGGCGCACTTTTAGGGCTATGTGCATGCCTGCGGGCGCGTACTAACGGAGTGAGGACACACAATGAATGAAACACGTTCGGGGTACTCCCGCGGCCGGAACCCGGCGGCGGACGCCGTGCCGCTGCGGGCAGCCGTCATCGGTGCGGGTTACTGGGGGCCCAACCTGGCGCGCAACTTCAACGCCAGTCCCGACTGGGAGCTGGCTGGAATCGTGGACCTTGACCGGCACCGGGCCGCCAAGCTCGCCGCGGCCCAGGGCGGGGTTCCCGTTTTCAGCTCCGTCGACGAACTGCTGGACCTGGCCGACGTCGACGCCGTAGCGATCGCGACGCCGGCCCACACCCACCACGGAATCGCCCTGACGGCGCTGCAGGCAGGCAAGCACGTGCTGGTCGAGAAGCCACTTGCCGACAGCCGGCTCCGCGGACTCGAGATGGTTGAGGAAGCGGACGAACGGGGGCTGGTCCTGATGGCGGACCACACCTACTGCTACACCCCGGCCGTGCTGAAGATCCGGGAACTGATCGCCGACGGGTCGCTCGGCGACATTCTTTTCATCGATTCGGTCCGGATCAATCTGGGACTGGTGCAGCCGGACGTGGATGTCTTCTGGGACCTCGCCCCGCATGACCTGTCCATCCTCGACTTCATCCTTCCCGACGGGCTGCGGCCGGTGGAGGTTGCGGCGCACGGCGCGGATCCCCTGGGCACCGGCCGTGCCTGCATCGGTCACCTGACGTTCGCGTTGCCTAACGACGCCATGGCCCACGTCCACGTGAACTGGCTGAGCCCGACCAAGATCCGCCAGCTGGTGGTCGGCGGGTCCCGGCGCACCCTGGTCTGGGATGACTTGAATCCCCAACAGCGGCTCAGTGTCTACGACCGCGGAGTCAGCCTGGACCGGCAGTCGCGGTCGGCGGCCGACCGGACCGCCTCGGCTATCTCCTACCGGCTGGGTGACACCTGGTCGCCCGCGCTGCCCGAACATGAGGCGCTGGGCCAGATGGTGGCGGAATTCGCCACCAGCATCCGGCAGCAGCGGCCCGCACGGACTTCCGGCGCGTCCGGCCTCCGGGTGCTGTCCGTGCTGGAGGCCGTCAGCGACAGCCTCAGCGCGGACGGGAAGGCCAGCATCGTTGTCGGCAATGAAGCGAAGCTGGAGGTCAGCTCATGAGTATGCTGCAGGGTGCACAGGTACTGGTCACCGGCGGGGCGGGGACCATCGGTTCCACCGTCGTGGACCATCTGCTCGACGCCGGAGCCGGCAGGATCGACGTGCTGGACAACCTGGTCCGCGGCAGGCGGGCCAACCTCGACCCGGCCCTTGCCAGCGGACGGGTCCACCTCGTCGAGGGGGACCTCCGCGACCGGGACCTGGTCCACGACCTGAGCCGCGGCAAGGACATCATCTTCCACCAGGCCGCCATCCGGATCACCCAGTGCGCCGAGGAACCCCGGCTGGCCCTCGAGGTGCTGGTCGACGGGACGTTCAACGTGCTCGAGGCCGCGTCCGCCCAGCGGGTCGGCAAGCTCGTGGCGGCCTCCAGCGCCTCGGTCTACGGCATGGCCGAGACCTTCCCGACGTCGGAACGCCATCACCACCACAACAACGACACGTTCTACGGCGCCGCCAAGTCCTTCAACGAGGCCATGGCCCGCAGTTTCCGTGCGATGTCCGGCCTGGACTATGTGCTGCTGCGCTACTTCAACGTCTACGGGCCCCGGATGGACGTCCATGGCCTGTACACCGAGGTCCTGGTCCGCTGGATGGAACGCATCGAGGACGGGCTGCCGCCGCTGATCTTCGGCGACGGGCAGCAGACCATGGACTTCGTCCACACGAGGGACGTGGCCCGGGCCAATATCCTGGCCGCCGGCAGCGGGGTGGTCGAGGGCGTGTACAACGTCGCCAGCGGTGCCGAGACAAGCCTGCTGGAGCTGGCCGAGGCGCTGTTGCGGGCGATGGATTCAGAGCTCCACGTGGAACACGGACCCGAACGGGCCGTCAACGGCGTCGTCCGGCGCCAGGCGGCCACCGCAGCGGCCCGGCGCGACCTCGGGTTCAGCGCCGAAACCGGCCTCGAGGACGGGCTGCGCGAACTGGTCGACTGGTGGCGGCCGCTGCGCGCCGAGATCGCGGATGCCAGGGTCGGAGGTGCGCGGTGACCATCAGCCGGGATCACACCCTGAGCCGGATCAACGTGATGAAGCCCTGGCTCGGGGCCGAGGAAGCCGAGGCGGTAGCCGAAGTGATCGCCTCCGGCTGGGTGGCACAGGGACCCCGCGTGGCGCGCTTCGAGGAAGCCTTCGCCGGCACGCAGCAGGCCGGCTATGCCGTCGCGGTCTCCAACTGCACCACGGCCCTGCACCTGGCCCTGAAGGTGGCCGGCATCGGAGCACACGACGACGTCGTGGTGCCGTCCCTCTCGTTCATCGCCACCGCGAACGCGGTCACCTACGTCGGCGCCAGGCCGGTCTTCGCCGACGTCGAGCCGGACACCGGGAACGTGTCCGTGCGGACGCTCGCCGCCGCCCTGACTCCAGCCACCCGCGCCGTGATTGTGGTCGACCAGGGCGGCATGCCGGTCGATCTGGATCCGATCCGCGCCCTCTGTGACGGACTGGGCATCACCGTCATCGAGGACGCAGCCTGCGCGGCGGGCTCCACGTACCGTGGCCGGCCGGTGGGGGCAGGCGCCGAGCTCGCCGCCTGGTCCTTCCACCCCCGCAAAATCCTCACCACCGGGGAAGGTGGGATGCTGACCACCCAAAACGCGGCCTGGGCGGACCGGGCCCGGAAGCTCCGCGAACACGCCATGAGCGTCTCGGCGAACGATCGGCACGTCACCGTCCTGGCACCTGCGGAGGAGTACGAGGAGATCGGCTTCAACTACCGGATGACGGACATGCAGGCCGCCGTCGGGCTCGTACAGCTGGACCGGCTGGGCGAAGCGGTGTCCCGGCGCCGGGCAATCGCCGCCGCCTACCGGAAGGCTCTGGCCGGGGTCGAGGGGCTGCGCTTCAGCCAGGACCCCCTGTACGGCACCAGCAATTTCCAGTCCTTCTGGTTCGAAGTGTTGCCAGGCTTCGCCCTCGGGCGGGAGGAACTGCTGGAGCGGCTGGCCCAGGACGGGATTTCCGCCCGGCGGGGCATCATGGCGGCGCACCGGCAGCCCGCCTACGCCCGGCGGGACACCGGCAGGGCGGACCTGTCGGTGACGGAACGGCTCACAGACAACACCGTGATCCTGCCCGTCTACCACCAGTTGACCTTGGGCGACCAGGCCCGGGTCATCGATTCGATACTGAAGGCTGCGGGGAAAAGCGATGACTGAGCTACTTCTAATCGGCGCCAGCGGCCTTGCCCGCGAGGTTCTGGCCTGCGTCCGCGAGAACGGCCAGTTCGATGTGGTCGGCGTCCTCGACGACGACGAACTCAGGGCGGGCTCCGTCCTGGACGGCGCCCCCATCCTGGGTCCCGCCAGCCACGTTCTCCGCTACCCGGAAGCCCGGGTGGTGGTCTGCATCGGCGCCGGGCGGGCCCGTGAGCGGGTGGTCGCCCGGCTCGCCGGGCTGGGCTTCCCGGGCTACCGCTTCGCGACCATTGTCGATCCTTCGGTGCGGGTCCCGTACTGCTGCGACATCGGCCCCGGCAGCATCCTGCTGGGCAATGTCACCCTGACCGCCGGAATCACAGTCGGGAGCCACGTCGTGATGATGCCTGGTGTGACGCTGACCCACGACGACGTCGTGGAGGACTTCGCCACCCTCGCTGCCGGCGTCTGCCTCGGCGGCGGCGTCAGGATCGGGCGCGCGGCCTACCTTGGCATGAACTCGTCCGTCCGTGAAGGCACCAGGGTGGGGGCCGGAACCAGGATAGGCATGGGCGCCGCCGTCCTGGGCGACGTGCCCGACGGGGAGACCTGGGCGGGGGTCCCGGCACGGGTGCTCGAGCCGTCAGCGGCTGCGGCCGGTGGTGGACGATGACCCGGCCCGTGACCGGCCGGCTTTCCGTCCCTTTCGTTGACTTGGGCGCCCAGCAGGACGAGATCGCCGACGAAGTCGAGGTCGGGCTCAAGGAGGTCTTCGCCCAGGCTTCCTTCATTGGGGGCCCCGCCGTGGCCGAATTTGAGCAGGCGTATGCCCGGTTCCTCGGTGCCGGCCATTGCGTGGGGGTAGCCAACGGCACGGACGCCCTGGAACTGGCACTCCGTGCCGCCGGGGTCAGGGCAGGAGGGGAAGTCATCCTCCCCGCCAACACCTTCATCGCGACCGCCGAGGCCGTGAGCCGGATCGGTGCGCTGCCGGTGCCCGTCGACATCGATCCGGAGTACCTGCTGATCGATCCGGACAGGGTGGCCGAGGCTGTGACAGCCCGGACCCAGGCCATCATGCCCGTCCACCTGTTCGGCCAAACCGCCTTCGTCGAGCGCCTGGCACCGATAGCGGCGGCCAGCGGCGCCGTGATTGTCGAAGACGCCGCCCAGTCCCAGGGTGCTTCCCGCCATGGCCGCTTCGCCGGCACGCTGGGACTGGCCGCCGGGACGAGCTTCTACCCGGGCAAGAACCTCGGGGCCGCCGGGGATGCCGGCGCCGTGGTGACGAATGACGACGACGTCGCCGCCCGGGTGCGGATGCTTGGCGCCCACGGCAGCGAGCGGAAATATCAGCACGACACGGTTGGCATGAACTCCCGCCTGGACACCATCCAGGCGGTGGTGCTCAACGCCAAGTTGCGCAGGCTGGCCATGTGGAACGAACGACGGCGGAAGGCCGCGGCACGCTACACGGAGCTGCTGGCGGACCTGCCCGGCGTCGAGCTTCCCCGCACAGCCCCGGGCAACGCCGATGTCTGGCATCTGTACGTTATCCGTGTCCCGGATCGGGACCGCGTGCTTGCGGCCCTGAACGCAGCAGGTATCGGCGCCGGCATCCACTACCCGGTTCCGGTGCACCTCAGCGGCGCCTACCGGGGGATGGGCCGCGGTCCCGGTTCCTTCCCGGTCGCGGAGCGGGCCGCCCGGGGGATCCTGTCGCTGCCCATGTTCCCGCACATCAGCGAGGTGCAGCAGCAGTACGTCGTGGACCACCTGCGGGCAGCCTCAGGCCGGCCGTGAAACTCCGGAATCCTGGCCCCCTGCCAGTGAAGACCAGACGATGAATGCGAAGGCACGCCGGAGGATCCTGCTCATCGCGCTGGTGCTGTACCTGATTGGCCTCGCGTTTATCGGCGCCTGGCCGTCGCCGGTGGACCGCCCCCTGGCGGGCCTGCTAAGAGACGTCATCGACGCTGTGCGGGCATACCCGCTGACATCGGGCATCACGTACATGCACATCGAGGGGGCCGCCAATGTCCTCCTCTTTGTCCCTTTGGGGGTGATCGTCGCGCTGCTGCTGCCCACCCGCCGGTGGTGGCTGGCGGCGGTCTCCGGTGCGCTGATCTCAGCCGCGATCGAAACCGTCCAGTACCTTGCGTTGAGCCAGCGCACGGCGAGCCTGGGGGACGTTGTCAACAACACCCTGGGTGCCGTGCTCGGTGCCGCGGCCATCCGGATCATCCGGACACACCCGGCGCGGGCGGCAGCGCCTGATCCCGGCACGGAACCCGCGTCCAGGAGGAGTGTCATGAAGACCATCGCCGCTACTGCAGACGTCGCCGAAACCGCCGTCGTTGGGGAGAACACCCGGATCTGGCACCTTGCGCAGGTCCGGGAGGACGCCAGCGTGGGCAGCAACTGCAATATTGGCCGCGGCGCCTACGTGGGTCCCGGCGTCGTCATCGGCTCAAACTGCAAGCTGCAGAATTACGCGCTGGTCTACGAACCGGCCCGCCTCGGCGACGGCGTCTTTGTCGGCCCCGCCGCAGTGCTCACCAACGACCTGCACCCCCGGGCGATCACGCCCGACGGAACGCTGAAAGGCTCCGAGGATTGGGACGCCGTGGGGGTGACTGTCGGCCGGGGCGCCTCCATCGGCGCCCGGGCCGTCTGCGTTGCCCCTGTGTCCATCGGCCAATGGGCCACCGTGGCTGCCGGGGCGGTGGTCACGAGGAACGTGCCGGACTATGCGGTGGTCGTCGGTGTGCCGGCCCGGCAGGCCGGCTGGGTGGGCGAGGCCGGGCACCCGCTGAAACAGGACGGCGCCGGCCGCTGGCTGTGCCCCGTCACGGGCCGCCGGTACGTCGAGAGCAACGGTCAACTGGCGCCCGCCGAGGCGGGCTGAGGGGAAGTCATGAAGACACCGGAAAGCAGCAAAGTCGTCCTCGGCGGAACGCCCGTGGACCTGATGGAGCCCGAACCTGCGTTGGAGCTCATCCTTCGGCGCGCGGCTGACCACAGGCGCCCGCCGCTGGCCGTGGCCTCGGTCAACCTGGACCACCTCAACCACTTCGGCACCGGAGGCCGCTGGTCAGGAACTTTGCACGCCGATCCCGGCAGCGTCGTGGAGTGGGTCCACCTGGTCGACGGTGCCCCTTTGGTGTCCCAGTCGCAGCGGCTCACCGGACACAGCTGGCCCCGGCTCGCCGGGAGCGACCTGGCCTCCCCGCTCCTGACCCGGGCCGAGGAACTCGGCCTGAAAGTCGGATTTTTGGGCGGCTCGGAAGACAACCAGCGCCGGCTGGCGGAGAAGATCGCCCTCGAGCGCCCCGGGCTGCGGGTGGCGGGGATGTGGTCACCGGCCAGAAGTGAACTGGCCTCGGCACCCGACTCCGGACGAATCGCCGCCGAGATCGAGGCTTCCGGCACGCAGATCCTTTTTGTGGGCCTGGGAAAACCACGCCAGGAGCTCTGGATAAACCGCTACGGCGCCCTCACCGGAGCCGGGGTCCTCCTGGCTTTCGGCGCTGCCGTGGATTTTCTCGCCGGCCGGGTGCAGCGCGCCCCCGAGTGGGTCAGCCGGCGCGGCCTCGAATGGGGCTATCGCCTGGCACTGGAACCCAGGCGGCTCGCCCGCCGCTACCTGCTCGACGGACCGCCCGCCTATCTGAAGCTCAGAACCGGTTCGTACGCCGTGCCGCCGGAGCTTCCCGCGGCCACTGCCGGGCCCGCCCCCCGAACCCCCGGGCTGTTCACCGGACCGGACGGTCCTGCGGATGCCGCCGTCGTCATCGTCACCTATAACAACGCCGGCGACATTGGCGCCCTGCTGCAGGGTCTTCGGGCGGAGACGGCCGACCTGGCGCTTCGCGTGCTGCTGGCCGACAACTCCTCGCAGGACGGCACCCTCGAACTGGTTCGGGCCACCCACCCGGACGTTCTCGCCTTCGCAACCGGCGGAAACGTGGGGTACGCCGCCGGCATCAACGCCTCCCTGCGGCGGGCAGGCGATTCCGAAACCATTGTGGTCCTCAACCCGGACCTCACGGTGGGGCGCGGCTGCCTGAAGGCCATGCTGGACCGCATGCGCACCTCGAAGGCGGGCGCGGTGGTGCCCCAAATCCAGGACGGGGCCGGCAGGACCAGCCCCACACTGCACCGCGAGCCGGGCGTCAGCCGCGCACTTGGCGATGCCCTTTGCGGGCGGAGGGCGCCAGGCCGCCCCGGATGGCTGGCGTCGACGGATTTCCACCCGGAGAGCTACGCCCACGCGCACACCGTTGAGTGGGCCAGCGGGGCCGCCTTGATGGTCAGCCGGCCCCTCGCGGATTCCGTGGCCTGGGACGAATCATTCTTCCTCTACTCGGAGGAGACGGATTTCTTCCGCCGTCTGCGGATCTGCGGCGGGTCGGTCTGGTACGAACCGTCAGGGGCCATGACCCATGAGGGCGGCGGCTCCGGCAAGTCCCCCGGGTTGAACGCACTCATGGCGGTCAACCGGATCCGTTACATCCGCAAGTACCATTCCCCGGCGTACTCCGCGGTGTTCCGCGCGGCCGTGATCCTCTCCGAGCTGTTGCGGTGCTGGAAACCGGGGCGCAGGGGAGTGCTGCGGACGGTGCTCGACGAGGCAACCTGGACTGCCCTGCCCGGCCCAAGCAAGGATGCCGGGAACCGCCGGGACACCAGCGGTATCCCGCGCGGATCGGTGATTATTCCGGCGCACAACGAAGCGGCCGTGATCGCCAGGACGCTCGCCCCGCTGGCCCCGTTGGCTGCAACCAGGCAACTGGAGGTCATCGTGGCCTGCAACGGCTGCCCCGATGACACCGCCGGTATCGCGCGCGGATTCGAGGGCGTGACGGTGCTGGAACAGGGGCAGTCGTCCAAAGCCGCCGCCCTCAACGCGGGAGACGCCGCCGCTTCACACTGGCCGCGGCTTTACCTTGATGCGGACGTGCAGATCAGTCCGGACGCGGTGCATGACGTGCTCGATGCCCTCAGCACCGGACGGCTCCTGGCCGCGCGACCGGCGGCCCGCTTCGACCTTCAGGACGCGCACCCGCTGATCCGCTCGTACTACCGGACCAAACTCGGCCTTCCATCGGCCCGGAGCGGACTGTGGGGAGGCGGAGTGTACGGCCTCTCCCACGAGGGCCGGCAGCGTTTCCAGCAGTTCCCCGACCTGACCGCGGATGATCTGTTCGTGGACCGCCTTTTCGGTCCGGCGGAAAAAGCCGTCCTCGACGTGGACCCCGTCGTGGTCCACCCGCCCCGGACGCCGGGGGCCCAGCTGGCCGTGCTGCGTCGCGTCTATCGCGGCAACGCCGAGCAAAACGCCCGGCCGAACGCCGGGCAGGGCGGCGGGCACAGTACGGCGGGCCGCACCTTGGTCGAGGTGGGCCGGTCAATTCGTGGTCCGCTGTCCGCTGCGCATGCCCTGGTGTACGTGGCCTTTGCCCTGGCCGGCCGCCGCGGGAGCGGACGCCCGGGGGTGTGGGAACGCGACACAAGCACCCGGAAGCCCGCCGTCAACGGCTCGTGACGGGGCGGTGCGCGAGGATTTCGGCGAGCTCGGCCAGCCGGTGCGCCCGGGCGGACTCCGCCGGGGTGAACGGCTCCCCGGGACGGGAAAACGTGATGGGACCGTGCCAGGCCGTCGGGATCTTCAACACGGTTCCGTCCGTCGCGGCCGGAGCGGTGGTGCCTGCATCCGGCCCGGCCACGATCCGCGCGTGCAGCAGTTCAGCGACTGCAAGCGGCAGCTCCTCGGGGTTGGCCGCGATCCTGGCCGCGAGGCTCAGCGCCCCGGTCTGCCCGTCGGCCATGGCCAGCGCTGTGGTGGGCCAGACGTGGGGGTCGTTGCCGCCGCCCTCACGCAGCGCTGCGAGCAGTTCCGCTTCACGCAGCCCGCCGGGCGCGGACAGCACAAACTCATCCAGCACACCGCCGTCGACCGGGTGGACATGGATGCTCAGGATGTTGGTGTCCAGCCCGGCCAGCGACCGCGTGAGTTTCTGCAGTGAACCGGGCCGGTCCGCCAATACTGTGCGGGCACGCCACAGGGACGGTGCCGCGCCGAGCCGGCTGCGGTGGCGCAGGGCGGGGGCGTGCAGCCAGCGCCGGAGCATCCGCGCCGCGGACGGCTCCGCCACCCAGATGACCAGGATGGTGGCGGTCAGTGTCAGGACCAGGACCTTGCCCACATTGGGCAGGTGCGTCCCCACCACCGCCGCGTGGACCAGCAGTTCGATCGGCAGCATCACGGCGATGTTGGCCAGGGTCAGCCGGGTCTTGGTCGGTTCGGGCATCTGGCCGCAGACCTCGCAGCTCAGCTCGGAGGCCGCCGGGGCCTGTGGTCCGCCGTGGTTTCTGCCACGGGCTGAGGGCTTCATGGGTCCCATGATGCCCGGCCGCTGTTACGGACCTATTGCCGGCCGGTGACGTTTTCGTTCGGCCTAGCGGCTGCGCTGGCCGGCGGACTCGACGGTGCGTTCACCGGCCTGCTCCGGGTCGTCGCCGGATGCCGGTCCGTGGACCGGGCCGGCGAGCTGCACCAGCAGGTCGCGGATTTCGGCCAGCAGGGCGGTGTCCGCCGGGAGCGGCTTCTCCTCCGGCTCCGCAGTGGCCAGGCGCTTCTTCACCAGGTGGTTGATCCGGTTCATCGGGGCCACGAAGATGAAATAGACGACGGCGGCCGTGATCGTGAACGTGACGAACGCTGTGATGACCGCGCCGAAGTTGACGAAGGTTTTGTCATTTCCCGGCCAGATGGGGAAACCCAGGCCGTTGGTTTCGACGCCACCGGCCGCCGCGATGATGGGGTTCACGATGTTCGAGGTGAACGCGCCGACCAGGGCGGTGAAAGCGGTGCCGACCACGACTGCGATGGACAGTTCGATCACGTTGCCGCGCAGGATGAAGTCCTTGAATCCTTTGAGCATGGGTCCTCCGGGTGCCTTGAATAACTTTGTGCGCCGTGTTCCGGGCGCGGGGATCAACCGCTAGACGCTATCACTTCCGCCGTCTTGTCTCCCGGCCGGGGCCGGTTCCGCTCAATGGATAATGATGCCGGGCGGGGGCGCGCTTCCGGCATAGGATTGAGGGTGGATGCCAGCGCCGCCGTCGTAACAATCCGACTGCCAGAAAGGTGCCTCCCACCCGTGAAGATGCTTGCCGAGATGTTCACCATGGCTCCCGGCAACAAGGACCACCAGGTCGCCGTTCGCTGCGCCGTCGGAGTCTTTGTCCCGCTGATCACACTCTTGTTCCTGGACCGCCTGGACCTGGCGATCTTCGCCTCCTTCGGCGCCTTCACCGGGATCTACGGCCGCAACGAGCCCCACGCCAAGCGCTTCGGCCTGCAACTCCGCGCCGGGGCACTGATGGTGGTGGTGATGTTGCTCGCCGCCCTGACCGCCCGCGCCGGGCTTCCGGCGGCGGAGACCCTCTGGCTCCAGGTCTTTGCGACCACACTCGTGGCTGGAGTCTGCTCGCTGATCGTCGCCTGGTGGCGGCTCCGCCCGGCAGGCTCGTTGTTCCACATCTTTGCCTTCGCCGCGATCGCGTCCATCCCCAACCAGCCGCCGCTGTGGCAGGGAATGCTCGTCGCAGTACTGACCGTCGCCTTCTCCCTGCTGGTCGGCATGTCCTCCCGCGTGGTCCGGGGCCGCCGGACGCCGTGGATCCGGCCGGCCCGCACCCCGCTCAGCACGGCCGAAAAGCGGGTGGCCCTGCTCGAAAGCGCCGGCTACCTTGTGGCGGCCGGCCTGGCTGGCACCCTTGCAACTCTCGCGGGTGAGCGGCTGGGCTTCGGCCACAACTACTGGGCGATGGTGGCCGCCGTCGTCCCGCTCGTGGGGCACTCCACGCGGCACCGGGTCAGCCGCGGGCTGCAGCGAATCGTGGGCACGGCGATCGGGCTGGTGCTGCTCGCGGGGATCCTGCTCCTGCAGCCGGCACCCTGGCAGACCGTCCTCGTGATCGCCGCCTGCCAGTTCGGCGCTGAGATGTTCATCGCCCGCCAGTATGTCCTGGCCCAGATCTTCGTCACGCCGCTGGCCCTGATTTCGACCCTGCTGGTGGTTCCGGCGGCTCCTGGCATCCTGCTGCGCGACCGGATTTTCGAGACCGTCATTGGCGCCGCCGTCGGTGTGGCCGTGGTGCTGGCCCCGACGGTATGGCGCCGGCTGCGCTCCCGGCCGGTCGCCTAGGCATACACCCGGCGCACCCCCGCTGATGGGCATCAGGGGGTCCAAGGGCCCTGTCCCGCCGGAATCCCGCACGAAAGGCTAGGCTTGGTCACGTCTGTGTGCGCCGGGACTTGGGGGAGTGTTTGTGGAAGTTTTGGAGACCTTGACCAAGGACGTGCTGGACGTCAGAGGGCTCGTCAAGCGGTACGGCGACCTGACCGCCGTCGACGGTGTCTCCTTCCGGATCCGCGCCGGGGAAACCTTCGGGCTGCTGGGCCCCAACGGCGCCGGCAAGACCACCATCATCTCCATGGTGGCGGGCCTGATCCCCGCCAACGAAGGAACCGTCCGCGTGGCGGGCCGGGGAATGGACCCCTCCGAGACGGAGGCCAAGCGGGCCATCGGCCTGGTCCCGCAGGAACTGGCCATCTACCCGGACCTGACCGCCCGGGAAAACCTGAAGTTCTTCGGCCGGCTGCAGGGACTCACCGGCAAGGGGCTCACCGAGCGCACCAACGAGGTACTGGAGCTGATTGGGCTCAGCGACCGTGCCGGCGACCTCACCAAGAAGTACTCCGGCGGCATGAAGCGCCGGCTGAACATCGGCATTGGCCTGCTCCACCGGCCCACCCTGCTGATCCTGGACGAACCGACCGTCGGGGTGGATCCGCAGTCCCGCAACTCCATCCTGGAATCCGTGGAAAAGCTCTCCGTCGAAGGCATGGCGGTCCTCTACACCACCCACTACATGGAGGAAGCCGAGCGGCTCTGCGACCGGATTGCGATCATCGACGAGGGCCGGATCCAGGCCGAGGGCACCCGGGACCAGCTGATCACGCTCACCGGCGGCGTGGACCGAATCAACCTCCGCGGCGGCGGCAGCACGGCCCGGGCGGCGGAGGCCCTTCGTCAGCTGCCGGCCGTACAGCACGTCGACAACGACGGGGCCGGACTGACGCTTACAGTCAGCGACGGACCCACTGCCCTCGCGGGGATCGTGACCGGCGCGGGTCAGGCCGGGATGTCCGTGACGTCCGTGGAGATCGTCCGGCCCGACCTTGAGTCCGTCTTCCTGCACCTGACCGGCAAAGCGCTGAGGGACTGAGATGCACGGCCTGTGGACCATGGTCGCGAACGACCTCCGCCAGCGCGTCCGGGACAAGTCTGTCTTCATCTTCTCCCTCATCGTCCCGCTCGCGCTGATGGGGGTGTTGAGCCTGGTGTTTGGCGGCCTCGGCGGGGACACCGTTGACCTGAAGCCGGCCACCGTCGTCGCCAGCGCGGACGACGCCGACCAGCTGGGTGCCGCCCTGCTCGGCGCCGTCGATTCACTCGAAATCATGGACGTCACCATCAAACGGGTCCCCGCCGCGGACGTCCGCAGCGAAACCCGGGCCAGCGGCGCCGCCCTCGGCATCATTGTTCCCGAGGGCTTCAGCAACGCGGTGTTGTCCGGACAGGCTGCCCCGGTCCAGTTGGTCGAGGGCAACGGCGCCAGCCTGGAAACCGGCGTGCTGATCTCCGCGGTCCAGGCGGTCCTGGACCAGTTTGCCGCCGGTACGGTCACCGCGGCCGCCGGCGGCATCTCCGGGCTGCCGCACCAGGAACTCGCGGCGCTGGCGCAGCAGGCCGCGGCCGGACCGCGGCTGCTCACCCTGACCGAAGGGCAAGCCGCCGCCGAACAACTCTCACTCCGCGGCACGCTCGTGGCCGGCCAGGCCGGGTTGTTCCTGATGTTCACGGTCGGTTTCGGCGTGCTGGGGCTCCTCGCGGAACGGGAACAGGGCACCCTGGCCCGCCTGCGGTCAATGCCGGTCACCGGCGTCACAGTGATCACGGCCAAGGCCTGCACCGGATTCATCCTGGGGGTGGTTGCCACCACCGTCCTGCTCACCGCCGGCTCCCAGCTGTTCGGCGTCTCCTTCGGCTCCCCGCCCGTGGTGGCCGCGCTGATCCTCGCCGTGGTGACGGCCGCGACCAGCCTGACGTTCGTGGTCGCACGGCTGGTCCGGACGGCCGAGCAGGCGAACGTGGCGCAGTCCATCCTGGCAATGGTGCTCGGGATCGCGGGAGGAGCCTTCTTCCCGGTCCAGGGCACCGGCTTCGCCGCCACGCTGCTGGACCTCAACCCGATCGGGGCGTTCATTAGGGGACTCGGGATCTCCGCGGGCGGTGGAAGCCTCGGGGACGTGGCGGGGCCGGTTGTGGTGATGCTGGCTTTCGCCGCGGCCGGCCTGCTCCTTTCCCGCCTCCTGCCGGACCGGGGGGCGCAGGCATGAGCGCCATGCTCGCGATCGCCACAGTGGAACTGCGGCGCTTCCTGCGCGACAAATCGAACATCTTTTTTGTCTTCATCTTTCCCCTGCTGCTGATCCTGCTGCTCGGTTCGCAGTTCGGTGCCGGCAGCGGCCAGGCCCGGGTGGCCATCGCCGGGCCCGGCAGTGCACTCGCGCAGGCCCTCACCGCGAAGCTGCAGTCAGCCGGCGTCGCGGTCACCGCCAGCGGCGAAAACGCCGCGCGGGCGGACCTCAGCCGCGGGCGCACCGACGTCGGGCTGTTCCTGGACGATGCCGACGGGGCGGCGTTCGACGCCGGTCGGCCGGCGGAGCTCGACGTTGTGATGGCGTCGCAATCCTCCGCGCAGGCCGTACTGCAGCAGGTCCGCACCGCCGTGCAGGCGGTGGGCCTGGAGCGGAGCCAGCTCGCTGCCCTGGCCGGCGCCGGAATCCCCGAGTATCGGGCCCGCCCGGCCCTGGACCAGGCGGCCGCGCAGGTAGCAGTGCCGACCGTGGAAATCGTCGACACCAACGACATGGCGCAGGAGTTCCGCGGGCTGGGCAAGTTCGATCTCGGCGCCGCGCAGCAGTTGTTGCTTTTTGTGTTTCTCAGCTCCCTCACCGGTGCGGCCACACTGATCCAGGCACGGCGGTTCGGGGTGGTGGGACGGGTCATGTCAGCCCCGGTTTCCAGCGGCCAGGTCGTGGCCGGGCAGGCGCTGGGACGTTTCGCCATTGCCTTCCTACAGGGCGGTTTCATCATGGCCGGCACCGCGCTGCTGTTCGGCGTCGACTGGGGCAATCTGTGGCTGTCAGCCCTGGTGCTGGTGCTCTTCTGT
This sequence comes from Pseudarthrobacter sp. ATCC 49987, assembly GCF_009928425.1. Classification (NCBI taxonomy): domain Bacteria; kingdom Bacillati; phylum Actinomycetota; class Actinomycetes; order Micrococcales; family Micrococcaceae; genus Pseudarthrobacter; species Pseudarthrobacter sp. ATCC 49987. Next base: position 3,900,803 of record NZ_JAABNS010000001.1, read on the forward strand.
GCTGTCGCGGCAGCCGCGGCGATGATGGTCGGATCGGTCATCGACAATGACACCGCGGCCGCCGGTGTGGGCGTGGGCGGCGGACTTGTACTGGGCGGCCTGGGCGGCTGCATGGTGCCGCCCGAGTTCTTCCCGGAAGCGCTGGCCACGATCTCCTATGTCACCCCACACCGCTGGGCCTATGACGCCTTCGCCGCCATCCAGCGCCGCGACGGCACCCTCGGTGACATCCTGCCGCAGCTGGGAGTGCTCGCGGGAATGGCCACGGCGCTGCTCCTGCTGGGCGCCTGGCTGTTGCGGCGAAGCCTCAGCCGCGCCCTGTAGCGCCCGTTCCAAGCCCGGGGCCGTATTGGACCCGCGGCGTAGAGTGGACGCAGGATCCATTCAACGGAAGAGGCGGCCATGGCTAACTCCAGCACCGGGGACTCCGTGGTGGACCGCGTGGTCAGGGTGATCTCCGCGTTCCCCGAGGGCGTCACCGTGCTGCCGCTCTCCGAACTCGCGGACCTGGCCGGCCTGCCGCTGAGCACAGCCCATCGGCTGGTCCGCCAGCTCGCCGGGCACGGGCTTCTGGAGCTGGGCAGCGGGGGATCCGTCCGGCTGGGCCTGCGCCTGTGGGAGCTGGTGAACCGGAATTCGCCCACCCTGGCCCTCCGCCAGGCGGCCATGCCGTTTATGGAGGACATCCAGCAGGTGCTGAACCAGAATGTGAACCTGGCCGTGCTGGAGGGCTGGGAAGCGCTGTTCGTCGAACGGCTGTCCCGCCGCGGCTCCGTCGCGAACCGGGCCCAGATCGCCGGCCGGATGCCGGTGCATGTGTCCTCTGCCGGGCTGGCGCTGATGGCCACCCAGCCCGCCGCGATCCAGTCCGAGTATCTACTGCAGTTCCACGATCCCGCCGGGAAGGTCCAGCGGGAGGACCTCCGCACCCTGCTCCAGGAGACGGCCGGCCACGGCTTTGCGCAGCTCGCCGGTGTCGTGGATCCGGACACCTGGGGGATTGCCGTCCCCGTGCAGGACGCGAGGAAGCGCACCGTGGCGGCGCTCGGCGTCGTCGTTCCCCTGCGTGAAATGCGGCTCCAGGCCCTGGTCCCCGCCCTGCAGACGGCTGCCCGCGGGATCGGGCGGCAGCTGCATGACCCGGGAGCCACGCCAGCATTCCATTCAGCGGAATCGCTGTAACGCCCGTCACGTGTTCGGGCGCACACTGTAGCCAGAGAATCCACCCGGCCCCGGACGCCCAGCAGTCCCGGCCCCGCAACGAAGCGAGGACACCATGGCAAACCGCAAAGTCATCACCACCCAGGTCGCGATCATGGGCGCCGGCCCGGCAGGGCTGATGCTCTCGCACCTGCTGGCCAAACAAGGCATCGAATCCACCGTGATCGAGATCCGCAGCCACAAGGAAATCTCCGAAACCGTCCGCGCGGGCATCCTCGAACACGGCTCCGTGAACCTGCTCGTGGACAGCGGTGTCTCGGACCGCGTCCTGCGCGACGGCGACCGGCACGACGGAATCGAACTGCGCTTCAACGGCGAGAGCCACCGGATCGACTTCCAGGACCTCGTCGGCGAGTCGGTCTGGCTCTACCCCCAGACCGATGTTTTCCTCGACCTCGCCGCACGGCGCCAGGCGGACGGCGGCGACGTCCGCTACAGCGTCACCGACACCACCATCTACGACCTCGAGTGCAAGCCGAAGGTCTGGTTCACCGATGCCGAGGGAGTGGAATGGGAGCTGCAGGCTGACTTCATCGCCGGCGCGGACGGCTCGCGCAGCCACAGCCGCTTCCAGATCCCGGAGGCCCAGCGCAAGTGGTACTTCCACGAGTACCCGTTCGCCTGGTTCGGGATCCTGGCCGAGGCCCCGCGCAGCTCCGACGAACTGATCTACGCCAACTCCGAGAACGGCTTCGCCCTGATCAGCCAGCGGACCGAGACCGTCCAGCGGATGTACTTCCAGTGCGACCCCAACGAGGACGTCAACAACTGGAGTGACGACCGGATCTGGGACGCCTTCCGCAGCCGGGTCAACGGCAACGGCTTCGAGCTCAAGGAGGGTCCGGTCATCGACAAGACCGTCCTGAAGTTCCGCAGCTTCGTGCACGCCCCGATGCGGCACGGCAAGCTCTTCCTCGCCGGCGACGCCGCCCACACCGTCCCGCCGACCGGAGCCAAGGGCCTGAACCTCGCGCTGCACGACGTCAAGGTGCTGTTTGAGGGCCTCGACAGCTTTTACAAGACCGGAAACACCGTGCTCCTGGATGCCTACAGCGACCGCGCCCTGGACCGGGTCTGGAAGGCCCAGCAGTTCTCCTACTGGATGACGTCCATGCTGCACACCCCGGCCGACGGCGACGACTTCGCCCGTGCCCGCCAGCTCGGCGAGCTCAACTCGGTGGTGTCGTCCCGCCACGGCCGCGCCTACCTGGCCGAGGCCTACACGGGCTGGCCGGGCGCGCACTGAATTCTCCATCGACACGCGGGTGAGCCAGGAATAGCCTTAAGCCGTCCCAAGTAATACCCGACAAAGTTGACGGAGGGGTGCCCGAGATGGGAACCGCAGAAAATGTTGAACTGGTCCGGCGGGGGTTCGAGGCCTTCAACGCAGGGGATATGGCGAGCCTCAGCGAGCTGTTCGCGGAGGACGCAGTCTGGCACGTTGCCGGAAGCGGCGTGCTGTCGGGGGCCAAGCAGGGCCGCGACGCCATCCTGGCGTACTTCGGTGAACTTGGCGCCCGCACGCAAGGAACATTTCAGGCCAATCTCCAGGACCTCGTCGGTGGGGAAGACCACACGGTCGCGATCCAACAAACCCACGCAGAGGCCAACGGCAAGACCCTGGACATGGCCGCGGTGATCACGTTCGTGGTTCAGGACGGGAAGGTCACTGAGGGGCGCGAGTTCTTCGAGGACACGGGCCAGGCAGACGAGTTCTGGGCTTAGGGTGAGCGCTCACCGCTGTGTGCCCGCGGACCGCCGCCGGCTGGACCTTAGTCTTCCCCGCGCGTCTCCGTCAGGTGGTGCGTGGGGATCCGGTCCCGGTCGTAGGTGATCTCGGTGTACCCGTGCGGCGCGGGCTTGCCGTGCGGATCGAGGTTCACAAAGACAATTTCCTCGATTGTGAGGATGCTCTGCCGGGTGATCATGTTCCGGACCTCGGCGCGCATGGTGAGCGAGGTCCGGCCGAAGCGGGTGGCCGTCAGCCCCATCTCGATCAGGTCGCCCTGGACGGCCGAGCTGACGAAGTTGATTTCGGAAATGTACTTGGTGACGGCCCGGCCGTTGCCGAGTTGCAGGATGGCGTAAATCGCCGCTTCCTCGTCGATCCATTTCAGCAGGCTTCCGCCGAACAGCGTGCCGTTCGCGTTCAGGTCTTCGGGCCGCACCCACTTGCGGGTGCGGAAGGTGATGTCTGCCGGTTCCATAGTGCGAGATTAGCCGACGGCGGGGCGCCCGGGTCCTGTGTGACGGCGGCGGACGCGCCTCAGGCCATGGCGGTGTGCGCGGCGCTGTGCGAGTCGATGGTTTTCGCGTAGCAATAGGAATGCTCCACCCCGATGTAGGGCCCGAAGTTCGGCACCGGGAAAAAGCCCGAGTTCGCGTAGAACTGCCGGCCGTCCGTCTGCACCGAGCCGGCCTCGGCGGTGATGGAGGTGATGTCGAGGGAATGGGCATGCGCTTCCAGGGCCGCGAGGATGGAGCTGGCCACCCCGGAACCGCGCGTGTACGGGAGAACGTAGAGCCGCTTGATTTCGGCGGTGCACGCGTCGAGGATGCGCAGGCCGCCGCAGCCCACCGGCTGCCCCGACGCCTTGTCGTGGGCGACGAGGAACACGGCAGTGTCAGCCTCCGACGGCGGCGGGCCGGGTTCGTGGTCGTCCGTGCCGAAGCGGGCGTTAAGCTCGGCCTGCTGGGCTGCGCGGAGGTCCGCGCCCACCGGGTTGGCCCAGGTGACCTGCCGGATGTTGAGCCGCGGGTTGGTCTGCATGGCTGCCTCGCTTCGCCGAAGGGTTATGCAGGTTAACGCTAGGCAACGCCGGTTTCGGCCGTGTTTCCTGCGCGTTAGGGTTCGGAGAAATCCGTTACAGCGTGCGGCCGGTGGGGTCCTCCGCCGTCGGATCCACCAGGGCCAGGCCGCCCACGGGACTGTCGTCCCAGTGGATGAGCCGCCAGCCGGCGTCGGGATCCCCTTCCAGCGCCACGATTCCGGTGTTGGCGAGGACGTGGCGGGCGGCGAAACCCGCTTCCAGGTTGGTGGCCCGCAGGCTCGCCCAGACGCGGATCGCAGCCCCGTGGCTGACCACGGCCGCCGTCCCGCCGCCGCCTGCAGTCTCCGCGGATGCGGCAGCGGCGATCCGCGCGATCGAGGCGTCGAACCGTTCGAAGAACTCGTGCCCGCTGGGTCCGGCCGGCATCCGGCGGTGCAGTTCCCCGCTCGCCCAGCCAAACACGGTGCCCAGGTAGCGCAGGTGCGATTCCTTGTCGGTGAGCTTCTCCAGCGAACCGGCCTCGATCTCCCGCAGGCCCTCGAGCACCTCAATCTCCAGGCCGCGGAGGGTCGAAAGCGGCGCGGCCGTGATCTGGGTGCGGATCAGCGTGGAGGCGTACAGAAGGTCGATCTGCTCATTCGCCAGCGACCGCGCCAGGGCGGCCGCCTGCCGCTCTCCGAGCTCGGTCAGCCCGGGACCCGGGTGGGCGGTGTCCAGCTGGCCCAGGACGTTTCCGGGAGTCTGGCCGTGGCGGATGAGCAGGAGCCTCATGCGAGGTGGTCCACCAGCTTGTCCGCGATGCCGGTGTACTTGCCGGGGGTGAGCGCCAGCAGCCGGGCTTCGGCGTCGGCGGACAGGCCCAGGCTCTGGACAAACTCCTGCATCCGGGCCGCGTCGACGCGCTGCCCGCGGGTCAGGTCCTTGAGCCGCTCATACGGGTTTTCCATGCCCTCGACGCCGGCGATGGCCTCGGCGCGCATGACCATCTGGATGGCCTCGCCCAGGACTTCCCAGTTGGTGTCGAGGTCCGCGGCCAGCACGTCCTCGGCGACCTTGAGCCGGTCCAGGCCCTTGGCCACGTTGGAGATGGCGAGCAGCGAGTGGCCGAACGCCACACCGATGTTGCGCTGGGAGGAGGAGTCGGTGAGGTCGCGCTGCCAGCGGGAGGTGACCAGCGTGGAGCCCAGGACGTCCAGCAGCCCGGAGGAGATCTCCAGGTTGGCCTCGGCGTTTTCGAAGCGGATCGGGTTGACCTTGTGCGGCATGGTGGAGGAGCCCGTGGCGCCCGCGACCGGGATCTGCACGAAGTAGCCGATCGAAATGTAGCTCCAGATGTCCGTGCAGACGTTGTGCAGGATCCGGTTGAACCGCGCGACGTCGGCATACAGCTCCGCCTGCCAGTCGTGGCTTTCGATCTGCGTGGTGAGCGGGTTCCAGCTCAGGCCCAGGCCTTCAACGAAGCTCTTGGCGACGTGCTCCCAGTCGGCGCCGGGCACCGAGGCCACCTGCGCGGCGTAGGTTCCGGTGGCGCCGTTGATCTTGCCGAGGTATTCGGTCCGGGCGATGCGGTCCAGCTGGCGGGTCAGGCGGTGCGCGATGACGGCCAGTTCCTTGCCGAGCGTCGTGGGGGTGGCGGGCTGGCCGTGCGTGCGGGAGAGCATCGGCACGGCCCGGTTGGCCTCTGCCATGGCGCCGATCTGCGCGACGAGCTTCCGGGCCGCGGGCAGCCAGACGTCCTCGACGGCGCCCTTGATGCCCAGGGCGTAGGAAAGGTTGTTGATGTCCTCGGACGTGCAGCCGAAGTGCACCATGGCGGTCAGGTGTTCGATGCCGATGCCGGGCAGGCGGCGGCCGATGTAGTATTCCACCGCCTTGACGTCGTGCACCGTGACGGCTTCGATCTCGGCCAGTTCGGCGACCGATCCGGCGTCGAACCCGGTGACGATGGCGCGCAGCTTCTCCTGCTGCCCGGCGCTCAGCGGGCCGGCGCCGGGGAGCACGTTGTTTCCGGTCAGATGGATGAGCCATTCAACCTCAACCGCGACCCGGTCGCGGTTGAGGGCTGCCTCGGAGAGATAGTCGACCAGCGGCGCGACGGCGGACTGGTACCGGCCGTCCAGCGGGCCAAGTGCGATCTGTTGTGGGGACGCGGCGAGGGCCAGGCGTCCGGACGGCGTGCGGGTATCGGCTGTGGCGGCAGTTTCAGGCATGCCCCGATTCTTTCACGAAGTCCCGCCGGGCCTTAAGCGCGCTGAACCGTGTGACTTCCGCGCCGGGTCGCTCCCGCTGCGGCCCCCGGTTCCACCGGCAGTTGTCCACATGGCTGAGCGGGGAGCTTCAGCCCGCCCACCGGGGCCCCTAACGTCGGTGGTATGACCAGCGGGACAGCCAGGACGAGCGCACACGCGGGGTCGTTGGTGGCCTCCGACGCTGCGGCGTGCGCCTCGCGCAGTTACGAGGTCCAGCAGCTTGCCGCCCGGGTGGCTGCCTGCGCTGACCGCGCCGACGCCGTGCTGGCCCACCTGGTCAGCGTGGAACTGCAGGGCTGGCAGTCCCCGGCCGGCCGGGCCTACCGGACGGCGCTGTCCCTGCAGGCCGCATCCCTGCGACGCAGCCGGGCGGCCCTGGAGGAGGCTGTTGCAGCTGTGCTCCGCCATGCCGCAAGCGTGGCGCTGACCCCGGGACGGCCGGGGTACTGATGGCCGAAGCTTCGCCGGCCGGCTCCGGAGGAGTGCCGGCCCCCGCCGCTCCCGTGGACGGGACGTTGCGGATCCGTGGCGGAGTGGGCGGGCTCAGTTTCCAGTTCGAGGAGTTGCTGGCGGGTGCATCGGCGCTGGACAGGATCGTCCAGGAGCTGGCGGCCGCGGAAGGGGAGGCGGAGGCCGTGCGTCGCGCCCTGCTCCCGTACCAGTACGACTCGTACTCCACCGGCAGCAACGCGATCATCGCCGTCGGGGAGGGAGGCAGGGACCTCGGCCGCGTCCGGATGGAGCTGGAGCGTCTCTGCCGCGAGGTCCGGACCAGCCACCGCGAGTACGAGTTCGCCGAGGCCCGCAACAATCTGCTCCTGCGGATCGGCCGGACCGGTCCGGGATACGGGCCGCTGTGGGGTCTGTTCGGCTTTCCTCCCGTCACCGTCCGCGACACGGTGGAGGACGGGTTCTCCATGGCACCTGCGGGCCTGGCGCTGCTTCTCGGCCTCCCGGACGGCCTCGCCGCGGCAGTGGGAACGGCCAGTGTCCGCTCCACCATCCGCGGCCTGACGGACTCGCCGGGCCTGGAGTTCCTGCGGCCGCGGCCCGTCAGGATCGCAGGCAGGGAAACCCGCACGGAGGAGGCCGACGTCTCACCGGCCGGTCTGCTGCTGCGGGCCGAGGCTGTCGGACGGAACAGCGGTGATATCGAGGTCCTCCAGGTGGGGGAGAACGGCAGCCGGGCCTGGGTGGTGATCATCCCCGGAACGCAGCTGGACGGGCTGCCGCAGGGCACCAACCCGTTTGACGCCGCCGGCATCGCGGAGGGCCTGGGGTACGACTCGGCCGAGACCTCCGCGGCCATCCGCCAGGCCCTGGCCGAGGCCGGCGCCGAGGCGGGCGATCAAGTGGCCGCGGTCGGCTACAGCCAGGGCGGCATCCACGCCATGAACCTCGGCCGGGACAAGGCATTCCTGGCCGACTACGAGCTGAAGTTCGTGCTCACGGCAGGTTCCCCGGTGGGCGGCATCGAGCCGGGAAACGGCACCAGCAGCCTGCACCTGGAGCATGAGCAGGACTGGGTGCCCGGGGCGGACGGGCTGCCCAACCCGGACACGAAGGAGCGGGTGACCGTCACCTTGACCGCTCCGGTCCCCGGACGCGAATGGCTGGAGCCGGGCCTGGGGCCCGGACACGACCTGGGACGCTATGCCGACGGAGCCCGGGACGTGGCGGCCAGCCGGGATCCTTCGCTTCGGGCTTCGAGTGCCGCGCTCGCGGCCGTGGTCGGCGCCGGCGGAACCGCCACGGTGACTCGATTCTCGCTCCGGCGCGAAGCCATGCCATCGTCGAGGCGGCCCATGGCTCCGGGGCCGCGGCGCAACCCGGAAGAACAACCCGCTGACCGCACCCAGCGGCCCGCGGCCTGACTCGCGCAGTTCCTAGCGGTCGAGCGCGGGAAGAAAACCGGCCACGAGCGACACCGCACTGATGATGAGCGCGGCGAACACCGCCGTCCAGAAGAAGGTGTCAATGGTGAAGTGCACGGTGGTGTAACTGCTGATCCAGGACGTCAGGTAGAGCATTCCGGCGTTGATGACAATCGTGAAAAGGCCCAGGGTAAGGATGGTGATCGGCAGCGAGAGCAGGCTGACGATGGGCTTGACGAAGGCGTTGACGAGGCCGAAGATCAAGCCGATGAAGAGGTAGCCCAGCGTGATGCTGAGCGTGCCGTTGCCTGCCGTCGAAATATCCAGGCCGGTGAGGATCCAGCACGCGATTGCCAGGGCCAGCGCGTTGATGATGACTCGTACGATGAATGAGCGCATGGCCCCATGCTGTCATACGCCCGGCGGCAACGGCAGGGACCGTATCCCCCTATTGCGGCAGGCGATGGGGGCTGGGACCCGAAGTAGGCTAGTTGGCATGACTTCATCAGAGAACACGGCCAGGGGCATCCGGCCCCGTCCCGTGGTAGACCTCCTTCCCCGTTACGCGGCCGGCAAACCGCCAGTCCCCGTCGAGGGTCTGGCCAGCTACAAGCTTTCCTCCAACGAAAACCCGCTGCCCCCGATCCCCGCAGTGCAGCAGGCCATCGCGGCGCAGACCGATTTCAACCGCTACCCGGATCCGCTGAGCAGCAAGTTGCGGAGCGCGCTCGCCGGGTTCCTGGACGTTCCGGCGGAGGACATCGTCACCGGCGCCGGAAGCCTGGGTGCGCTGAACCAGCTGCTGGCCACCTTCGCGGGGCAGAACGACGACGGCAAGCCCGACGAGGTCATCTATGCGTGGCGGTCCTTCGAGGCCTATCCCATCAGCGTGGGGCTCGCCGGCGCCGAGAGCGTGCAGGTCCCGCTGACGGCGGACGGCCGGCATGACCTCGACGCGATGGCGGCCGCCGTGACGGCACGGACCCGGATGATCCTGCTGTGCACCCCCAACAACCCCACCGGCACCATCCTGACCACCGAGGAGACCGAGCGCTTCCTCACGACCGTCCCGTCCGACGTCGTGGTGGTCATCGATGAGGCCTACCAGGAGTTCGTCCGCGACGGGCACGCCGTCGACGGCATTGAAATGTACCGGAAGTACCCCAATGTCGTGGTGCTGCGTACCTTCTCCAAGGCCCACGGCCTGGCCGGGCTGCGGGTGGGCTACAGCGTGTCCCGCCCGGACCTCACGCAGCACCTGCGCGTCGCGGCCACCCCGTTCTCGGTCTCCCAGATCGCCGAGACCGCGGCGGTGACCTCGCTGAAGCATTTCGGCGAGGTTGTAGAAAGGGTACAAAGCCTCGTGGACGAACGGGACCGGGTCACCGCCGGACTGCGGGACCTCGGCTGGTTCGTGCCGGAGGCGCAGGGAAACTTCGTCTGGCTCAATCTCGGTGCCGACAGTGCGGAATTCGCCGCCCTGGCAGGGGAGCGGGCACTCTCCGTGCGTGCCTTCGCCAACGAGGGGGTGCGGGTCAGCATCGGCGAGGCCGAGGCCAACACCCGCTTCCTCGAACTCTGTGCGATCTATACAAAACCGCCGCGGCGTTCCTAGCGCTTAACATGACGGCCGCGGCCAGCCTGCTGCGGATAAAGTAAGGACGAGTAAGCCAAAATATATGCCGGACCGGGAATGTATTACCGGTCCGGCATATATCCCAGCGATTGCGGCGCATTCGGATGCGGCAAGCAAGGAGACGGTATGGGCGCCACACATCTGCCCTCTACCGAGTTCGACGGAACCGACATTGAGGACCGGCTGGAAGCAGAAGCCGAGGCCCGTTTGGGTGATCCCGTGGAGCCGATGGTGCAGCTCCTCGCTCCTGACGGCACGCTCGGCTCTGATCCCGTGTTCTCGGAATACGCCGAGCGGCTTGACCCGGAGAAACTGCGCGGATTCTATGCCGACATGGCTAAGATCCGCCGCTTCGACGTGGAGGCAACGGCGCTCCAGCGCCAGGGCCAGCTGGCCCTGTGGGTTCCCCTCACCGGCCAGGAGGCCGCCCAGATCGGCTCGGGCCGGGCCAGCCAGCCGCAGGACTACCTCTTCCCCACGTACCGCGAGCACGGCGTCGCCCTGACCCGCAACGTGGACCTGGCCGAACTGCTGCGCCAGTTCCGCGGGGTGTCCAACGGCGGCTGGAACCCCAAGGACACCAACTTCCACCTTTACACCCTGGTCCTCGCAGCCCAGACGCCCCATGCGGTGGGCTACGCGATGGGCATCCAGCGCGACCAGAAGTTCGCGGCATCCGCCGCACTCGCGGACGGAACTGCGGGCCACGCCACGGAGCCCAAGGCCGCCGTCATGGTGTATTTCGGCGACGGCGCCAGCTCCGAGGGCGACGTCCATGAGTCCATGGTGTTCGCCTCCTCCTACAAGGCACCTGTGGTGTTCTTCTGCCAGAACAACCACTGGGCGATCTCCGTCCCCAGCTCCGTGCAGACCCGCATCCCGCTCGCCAACCGGGCCAAGGGCTACGGATTCCCCGGCGTCCGGGTCGACGGAAACGACGTGATTGCTGTCCACGCCGTCACCGAGTGGGCGCTGGAACGTGCCCGCCAGGGCGAGGGCCCGGTGCTGATTGAGGCCTTCACCTACCGCGTCGGCGCGCACACCACGGCCGACGATCCCACGAAGTACCGGGAATCCGCCGAGGAAACCCGGTGGCGGGCCAAGGATCCGCTGGAGCGCCTGGAGAAGTACCTCCGCGCCGAGGGGCTGGCCGACGACACGTTTTTCGAGCAGGTCAGGGCCGACGGCGACGATCTCGCCGCCTATGTCCGCAAGACCACCTACGACCTGGAAACCCCGGACATCCGGACCGCCTTCGCCAACACCTACGTGGAGGCCCACCCGCTGGTGGCCGAGGAGCTGGCCTGGTTCGAGGAGTACAGCGCAGGATTCGCCGACGACGCAACAGCCCAGGCGGAAGGCGCGGCCAACTGATGACCACCATGACTATCGCCAAGGCCATCAATGAGGGCCTGCGCGCAACGCTGAACAACAACCCCCGAGCCCTGCTCATGGGCGAGGACATTGGACCCCTCGGCGGCGTGTACCGTGTCACCGACGGCCTGTTCGCCGAGTTCGGCGCCGACCGCGTCGTGGACACCCCGCTAGCGGAGTCCGGCATTATCGGGACCGCGATCGGCCTGTCCCTGCGCGGCTACCTGCCCGTCTGTGAAATCCAGTTCGACGGCTTCGTCTTCCCGGGTTTCAACCAAATCACCACCCAGCTGGCCAAAATGCACTCCCGCAGCAACGGCAACCTGACCGTGCCGGTCGTCATCCGGATCCCCTATGGCGGCGGCATCGGCTCGATCGAACACCATTCGGAGTCCCCGGAGGCGCTGTTCGCCCACACGGCGGGCCTGCGCATCATCACCCCGTCCAACCCGCATGACGCCTACTGGATGATCCAGCAGGCCGTCGACTGCCAGGACCCAGTGATCGTCTTCGAGCCCAAGCGCCGCTACTGGCTCAAGGGCGAGGTCGACACCGAATCCCCCGGAACCTCCGCGGACCCCTTCAAGGCCCATGTGCTCCGCGAGGGAACCGACGCCACCGTGGTGGTCTACGGCCCGCTGGTGCCGGTGGCCCTGGCCGCTGCCAACGCCGCGGCCGAGGACGGCCACAGCGTCGAGGTGGTCGACCTTCGTTCCATCTCGCCGATCGACTTCGACACCGTCACGGAATCCGTCAAGAAGACGGGCCGGCTGGTTGTGGCCCACGAGGCCCCGACCTTTGGCGGGATCGGCGGCGAAATCGCGGCCCGGATCAGCGAGCGTGCCTTCCACTCGCTCGAGGCGCCCGTCATCCGCGTCGGCGGCTTCCACATGCCCTACCCGGTGGCGAAGGTGGAGGAAGACTACCTCCCCGACATCGACCGCATCCTCGAGGCACTGGACCGTGCCCTTTCCTACTGATCGGCCCTTTCTGACCGCCTCCCGCCGAGGCGCCTTCTCCCACTAAGGACAACATGACTCTCCATAAGTTCAACCTCCCCGATGTGGGCGAAGGACTGACCGAGGCCGAGATCGTCGCCTGGAAGGTCAAACCGGGCGATACGGTGGCCATCAACGATGTCCTGTGCGAAATCGAGACGGCAAAATCCCTCGTCGAACTGCCCTCTCCGTTCGCCGGCACCGTCACTGAACTGCTCGTCCCCGAGGGCCTGACGGTCGACGTCGGGACCCCGATCATCAGCGTCAGAGACGCCGCGGCCTCCGACGCCGTCCCTGCACCGGTTCCGGACGCGCCCGCTCCCGCCGCTCCGCTGTACGGAAAGCTGGAGGCGGACACGTCCGACGCCGGCGAACCGGCCGGCCGCCCGGCCGGCGGTCCGCTCGTGGGCTCCGGCCCCAAGGCCGACGCCGTCAAGCGCCGCCGGCGGGTTACCGCTCCGGCCGCCAAACCGGCGGTTTCGGCAGCCTCCGTCGCCGGACCGGTGCCGCCGGTCGAGCCTGTGGAGGCGCACGACATCTGGATCAGCCCGGAGGCCGTCGCCCACGCGGAGCGCGCGGCCCCGGCTGGTGCAATCGATCAGCGGCCCACCCTCGGCGGCGCCATCACCGGCCTGGTCAGCAGGGTCCTGGCCAAGCCTCCCGTGCGCAAAATCGCCCGCGACCTCGGCATCGATCTGTCCGACGTCGTCCCCACCGGCGCCCGCGGCGAAGTGACCCGCGAGGACCTGGTGAGCTACCAGGCGCAGCGCGACGCCGAGGTGGACAAGGCAGACACCTTCTGGGGCAAGACCGGCCGCCCGCAGGAACAACGGATCGAGCGGATCCCGGTCAAGGGCGTCCGCAAGGCCACCGCGCGGGCCATGGTCGAGTCCGCCTTCGCCGCCCCGCACGTCAGCATCTTCGTCGACGTCGACGCCAGCCGGACCATGGAGTTCGTCAAGCGGCTCAAGGCCTCCCGTGATTTCGAAGGCATCAAGGTCTCCCCGCTCCTGATCCTGGCGAAGGCGGTCATCTGGGCCGCGGCGCGGAACCCCAGCGTCAACGCGACCTGGGTGGACAACCCGGACGGCAGCGACTCTGCCGAGATCCACGTCAAGCACTTCATGAACCTCGGAATCGCCGCCGCCACGCCGCGCGGCCTGATGGTCCCGAACATCAAGAACGCGCAGGATCTCTCGCTCAAGGAGCTGGCCCTGGCCCTGAACGACCTCGCCACCACCGCCCGGGCCGGGAAGACCCAGCCCGCCCAGATGCAGGGCGGCACTCTGACCGTCACCAACATCGGGGCCCTCGGAATCGATACCGGCACGCCGATCATCAATCCCGGCGAGGTGGCGATCGTGGCCTTCGGCACGATCAAGCAGAAGCCCTGGGTCCTTGACGGCGAAGTGATTCCGCGCTGGATCACCACCCTCGGCGGTTCCTTCGACCACCGGGTGGTCGACGGCGACCTCTCGGCGCGCTTTATGGCCGACGTCGCGGCGATCCTGGAAGAGCCGGCGCTGCTGCTGGACTGACTCGACGTTCCCGCCCAGTTGCGGCGGCCTGGGAGCCGGGATTGATATGCAGAACGTCCCAATAGCTCGGAAATGGGTATTTCCCATTACTAATCAACCCTCCTAGGCTGGTCTAGGCACGGCATTTTGCCTGCTCCGAGCCGCCCGGGAGCTTCAATGGAGACGCGTCACCTCAAGTACTTCATTGCGGTCGCCGAGGAACGCCACTTCGGCCGTGCAGCCAAGCGATTGCACATGGCCCAGCCGCCGCTGTCCCAGCAGATCCGACAGTTGGAGGAACAGCTCGGCACGCCCCTGCTGCTGCGCACCACCCGGAAGGTTGACCTCACCCCTGCCGGGCAGGTGCTCCTGGACAGAGGACGGCTGCTGCTCCAGGAACTGGAGTCCCTCGAGGAGGACGTCAAACAGGTAGGCGCCGGCGCCACCGGCGTCATCCGCGTTGGCTTCACCGGGACCGCCACTTACCGGCTGATGCCCAGCGTCGTTCAGGCTGCCCGCCGCGCCCTTCCCGGGCTCCGCATCACCGTCCAGGGCGAGATGCTGACACCGCAAATGGAGTCCGCACTGGAGGAGGGCCGCATCGACGTCGCTGTCCTTCGGCCGCCGGTCCGCTCCGGAAATGTGGCGCTCAAACTGCTTGAACAAGATCAGCTGGTCGCCGCGCTCCCGGCCGATTCAACGCTGGCTGATACAGGGATCCTCGAGCTGGCGGACCTCGCGGGCCAGGACTTCATCGGCTATCCCGGCTCCTCCGCCGTCAGCAGCATCGTAGTGGACGCCTGCCGCAAAGCCGGGTTCCAGCCCAGGCTCGTCCAGGAAGCGAGAGAGACCTCGACTCTGCTCTCGCTCGTTGCAGCCGGCATGGGGATCGCCCTGGTGCCAATGACGTCCAGGATGTTCTCCTTCCAGGGCGTGGTGTTCCGCCCGCTGCGCAATCCGCCGCCGGTCGATCTCGCCGTCGCCTGGAACCGAAACACCGAAACGCCCCTCCTGCATAGTTTCCTGCAACTTTTCGATTCTCTGCCTGCCTCGGGCATGGACAGGGAACAGCACCCGCTCCTGCCAACGGATCCGTCAGCCCCCGCATCGTCAGAGGCGCAACCCACCGCCGCCGCAAAGGAACCCAGCCGTGAAAATTGAACGCATAGAAGCCATCCCCTATTCGATTCCCTACGCACGGCCGCTGAAGTTCGCCAGCGGCGAGGTAACGTCCGCGGAGCACGTGCTGGTGCGGATCTACACAGATACCGGCATCTGCGGTGTCGCGGATACCCCGCCGCGGCCCTACACCTACGGTGAAACGCAGGATTCGATCGTCTCCGTGGTGACCAAGGTCTTTGCCCCCCAGCTCATTGGGCTGGATCCGCTGGACCGCTCGAAGGTCCAGCAGCTGCTACGCCGCACGATCAACAACCCGACGGCGAAGGGGGCACTGGACATCGCGCTCTGGGACATCATCGGGATCTCCCTGGGCACACCGGTCCACAAGCTGCTGGGCGGCTTCACTGACAGCATGCGGGTCTCGCACATGCTGGGCTTCAAGCCCGCCGCAGAGCTTCTTGAGGAAGCGCTGCGGTTCCGTGAGATGTACGGCATCAATACCTTCAAGCTCAAAACTGGCCGGCGGCCGCTTTCCCTCGACGTCGAGGCCTGCCATGTGCTGCGGGACGGCCTGGGGGCGGATACCGAGATCTACCTCGACGCCAACCGCGGCTGGACGGCGAACGAGGCTATGGAGGTCCTCCGCCGGACTCAAGGACTGGGCCTGTCCATGCTGGAGGAGCCGTGCGACGCCGGTGAAGCCCTGGGCCGCCGACGGCTCGTCCAGAGTTCGAGCATCCCGATCGTGGGCGACGAAAGCGTTCCCACCTTGGGTGATGTCTCCCGGGAGCTGCTCTCCGGCGGCAGCAACGCGATCTGTATCAAGACTGCGCGCAGCGGTTTCACCGAAGCCCAGCAGATCCTCGGCCTGTGCGAGGGGCTCGGAGTGGACGTCACCATGGGGAACCAAATCGACACCCAGATCGGCAGCCTGGCCACTGTCACATTCGGCGCCGCGTTCGAGGCCACCTCCCGGCGGGCCGGCGAGCTGTCCAACTATCTGGACATGACGGATGACCTGCTGGCCGAACCGCTCAAAATTAGCGACGGCGCCATCCGCGTCCGTGAGGTTCCCGGCGTCGGCGCAACCATCGACGCAGACAAACTGCAAATGTACCGGCAGGACTAGGCCCGTCCTGGCCGCCACCCCAACCTTAAGGAGAACCGCATGCTGTACCTGGTCCGCATGGAAGTCAATATTCCGCTGGACATGCCCAAGGAGCGCGCCGACGCCATCAAGGCCGAGGAACGGGACTACGCGCAGCAGCTGCAGCGCGACGGACGCTGGTCTCATTTGTGGCGGGTCGTGGGGGAGTACTCCAATTACTCGGTATTCGACGTTGCGGATAACGACGAGTTGCATACCCTGCTCTCCGCACTGCCGCTCTTCCCGTTCATGGACATCAAGGTGACGCCGCTGGCCAAGCACCCGTCCGCCGTCGAATAGGCCCCATCGCATTCATATCCAAAAGCTTTCAATGAGACGGAAATAGGTATTTCCCCCCAATCAATTCGGGGCCTACCGTTGGAGCAACACCCGATGTGATGCACGGCACGACGCGCAGTCCGGCACCCATCGACAAGCATTTTTACCATCATTCTTTGACAAGGGAGTCACCATGACAACGGAAACTGAAGCCACAGCAGCATCCTCGGGTGCGGGCGCAACCGCCCGCTTCCGGGAGAACAAGCACTTCGCCGCCGGCTCAAGCCAGGAGCGGGTGAGCATGCTTGCCGGCCGCGTCATCAAGGCAATCAACGACACCGTCCTGGACGAGCAAGTCACGTACGACGAATACAACGCCTTCAAGGCGTGGCTCATCCAGGTCGGCGAGGACGGGGAATGGCCGCTGTTCCTGGACGTCTGGGTGGAACACTCCGTCGAGGAGGTCGCCAACTCCAACCGCCACGGCTCCAAGGGCAGCATCGAGGGGCCGTACTACATCCCCGACGCCCCCACCCTCAACACCCCGGCCACCCTGCCGATGCGCGACGACGAACCCGGCACCCCACTGCTGTTTCAGGGCCAGGTGACGAACGTTGACGGCCAGCCGCTCGCCGGAGCACTGATTGAACTCTGGCACGCCGATGACCTGGGCTTCTACTCCCAGTTCGCCCCCGGACTGCCCGAATGGAACCTCCGCGGTTCCATCATCGCCGACGCCCAGGGCAACTTCCAGATCAACACCATGCAGCCCGCGCCGTACCAGATCCCCACCGATGGCGCTTGCGGTGCCCTCATCGCCGCGGCCGGCTGGCACGCATGGCGGCCCGCCCACCTGCACCTGAAGGTGTCCGCCCCGGAGCACCAGCTCATCACCACCCAGCTCTACTTCGAAGGCGACGAGCACGTGGCCGACGACATCGCCTCGGCCGTGAAGCCAGAGCTCGTCCTGGCTCCTACCGGGCGGGCCGATGGCAAGGGCCGCGAAGTCACCTACAACTTCGTTCTCGACCCCCAGGACTAAGCCCCTCTCCCGGTCCCGGGGCAGGAATCATTGAGCCCCGGGCCCGACCCAAAAAAACATTCCCACCACCCGCCGTGATGCCGCCTGCCCAAAATCAAGTTGCCGCAGCCGCACGGACCCCGGATCAGTCGGGTCAGAACATTCACACGAAAGTGAGTTACCGGTGACAAAGCTCGCCTATAACGTCCAGGACGTTATCGACAACACGCCCATGGGATTCAAACGATGGTCCATCGTTGTTCTCTGTTTCGTGATCGCATTGCTGGACGGATTCGACACCCAGTCCATTGCATTCATCGGACCCGCGATCGCCGAAGACTTCGGTTTGCAGGCCACTGACATGACGTGGGTGATCACCGCCAGCACCGTTGGCATGTGCGTGGGCGCGATGTCCCTTGGCACCTTCGGGGACCGGATCGGTCGGAAGAAAACCATCCTGCTCGCCCTGGCCCTTTTTGGTGTGTTCTCCCTTGCCGGTGCTTTCGCTCAATCCCTGGAACAGATTGTCATTCTGCGCTTCCTCATTGGCCTCGGCATGGGCGGGGCCACCCCGGCCCTGCTGGCCCTGACTGCTGAGTACAGCCCCAAATCCCGCCGCGGCACCTTCATGACATTGGTGTTGCTCGGGCTGCCCGGCGGTGCGCTACTCGGCGGGCTCGTGGCCGCGGCATGGCTGCCAGTGATGGGCTGGCGCGGCATCTTCCTGGCTGGCGGCGTACTGCCCCTTGCCATGGTGTTGGTTTGCGGCAGGATGCTCTCCGAATCGCCGATCTTCCTGGCAGCCAAGGGCACCCCCGCAGCCGACGCACAGGCGCGTCAGATCATGGCCTCCATTTCCGGCAGCCCGGTCAGCCCGGACGCCGTGCTCGCGACAAACGACAGAATGGAGGAGCGCAGCTCCGTCGCCGCACTTTTCTCAGCCCGGTACCGGATGGTCACCATCGCAGTCTTCGCCACCTACCTGCTCAACTGGATCGCCTGGTTCCTGCTGCTGCTCTGGATGCCAACTGCGCTCAAAATGTTGGGGCTGGCCGGCTCGCAGGCCGCGATGGGAACCGTGACCGTCAACGGTGCGTTCATCCTCTTCGCCATCCCTCTGTCCATCATCCTGCCCAAGGTAAACCCCAGAAAACTGCTGCTGGTCATGTTTGCTGCGGGGATCGTCATCGCGCTGGGCCTGGGGCTGGCCGGCTCCAACTTTGCGCTGGTGTTCGTGCTGATCGGGCTGGCCGGCTTCGGCATTGGCGGCCAGCAGTTGGCTCTGAATTACCTGATCGCTAACGCCTACCCCACTCAGCTCCGTGCCACGGCCACCGGCTGGGGCATCGGAATTGGCCGCCTCGGTTCCATCGTTGGCTCTGCCCTCGGCGGGGTCATTCTCACGGGACTCGGCGTCTCTGGTTACTTCATGACACTCGCGGTGCCCCTGGTTCTGGCCGGTCTGGCCACCCTGATGGTCCGTAGCTCGGCAACTAAAGCCACGATTGCGACGCCGGCGTCAGAGTCACTGGAACGTGAGGCCATCAGTTAACACGGGCAAAAGGACTACTGGCAGTGCCCGCAGCACCGGTACGGAGCATTGTTGCCCCGGAACTACTCCAATGCGGCGGGCACATGCCAGTTACCGGAGTGGCCGTAACGGCTGAAAATCCCAGTAAGAGCAGCAAGAAAGGGCGCATAGCAATGCGTTTTACCGACAAGGTTGTTGTAGTGACAGGCGCCGCCCAAGGGATTGGCGCCGTCGTCGCCCGTAAGATTGCCGCCGAGGGCGGCAGCGTTGTGTTGGCGGACCGGTCGGAGCTGGTCATTGAAGTGTGTGACGAGCTGACGGCCGGTGGTGCGCCTGCACGGTATTTCCTTTGCGATCTGGAAACTTATGCGGGCGCCGCGACCCTGATGGCCTACGCGGTGGAGGCGTTCGGACGGATCGACATCCTGATCAACAATGTTGGCGGTACGATCTGGGCCAAGCCCTACGAGCACTATCAGGAGGACGAAATCGAGGCCGAAGTGCGGCGCTCCCTTTTCCCCACACTGTGGTGCTGCCGTGCCGTGCTGCCGCATATGATCGAGCGGTCGGCCGGGGTCATCGTGAACGTCTCCTCGATTGCCACGCGCAGCATCAACCGCGTGCCCTACGCGGCGGCGAAGGGTGGGGTCAACGCACTGACCGCGTCGCTGGCGTTTGAGGCTGCTTCGAACGGCATCCGAGTAGTGGCGACCGCACCCGGCGGCACAGCGGCCCCGCCGCGAAAGGTACCCCGCAATCCCAACGCGCAGTCTGCCCAGGAAGCGATGTGGTATCAGCAGATCGTGGACCAGACCACCGAAAGCACCCTGTTCAAACGGTACGGCACGCTTGACGAGCAAGCCGCCCCGATCCTGTTCATGGCCTCTGACGACGCCGGTTACATCACTGGTGTTGTCCTGCCGGTGGGCGGAGGGGACCTCGGATAGCTCAGCCGCCTCGAACCCCAGCAGAAAGGAGCATTCGTTGACTCAGGAAGTCATGGGGGCCCCTGACACACGCGAACTGCGCCACGCCTTCGGGACGTTCGCCACCGGTGTCACGGTGGTCACCACCCGGACGGACGACGGCGTTCCGCACGGCGCCACGGTCAATTCCTTCGCCGCAGTATCCCTCGACCCGCCGCTTGCCCTGGTCACCCTGACGCGGGCGTCGCGTGCCGCCAGGTATCTGGAAGGTGCTCCATTCGCCATCAACATCCTTTCCCTCGGACAAATGGATGTGGCCCTGCACTTCGCTGGCAAGGTTCTCGACGCGGAACCGGAATGGTCTCTGGCCGGCAGTGTCCCGGTGCTGTCCGGGAACGCTGCCACGCTTGAGTGCCGGCCGTGGAACATCTACGACGGCGGCGACCACATCATTGTTGTCGGCGAGGTCATCGCCACGGACATCACCAAGCGGGAACCGCTCGTGTTCTGCGGCGGTGAGTTCCACACGATGGGACGCCGCGTCGAAGGGGCACAGTGGGATCCCTCCGGAGATGTTCCCGAATCGGGGTGGTTCGCGGGGTCCAGCTCCTTCAAGCCGCTCCCTGCGCCAAAGCCCCTCTAGCCTGCCCGGTCATGCCGGGCGTCACGGTCCTGGGGACGTTCCCGCCCAGTTGTTAATGCCCGGGCCGCCCTGAGCCCGCGGGATCCCCCGGTTTGCCGGGGCAGAAACGGGCTCCGGCCCCCAGCAACTGGGCTGGAGCGCCGCAACCGGAAAGCCCCGGCGGACGCAGTGCGCTGCGGGACTAGGTGCCCGGGTAAGTGGACAGTAACGCGGTCAGGCCCGGATCTCCGCTGATCCCGGCCAGGGCCACAGTGGCGGCGACCACCACGCCGGCGAAGCCAGAGGTGCACGCGGCCACCACAGCGAAGAACTTCCAGTCGTCGCGGAGGACACTCCGGACGGTCTCGGGCATGCGGAGCCCCGGGGAGATCATGTTGGGTGCGCTGTCCGTGGAGCCGTCGTCCAGGTATGCGATGACCCGGCCGGCCTGGCGGTCCACGCGCATGGTGCTGATGTGGTTGCCGTGCCGGGCCAGGAGAATGTCGTGGCCAACGAGCTGGCGGCGCTGAAGAGCAGGCATTTCATCCCTGAGGTGTGTGAAAAGTTGGATGTCCACGCCAGTGGGGGCAGTTCCAATTTTATCGGCCGCCCACTGCTGCGGCGGGCCGGAATCCGCGTGAGGCTGCCCACTGGGCCTGGTGACGCGGCTCAACCCGGGTCCTGTCCAGGACGGGCTGGCGGCACTAGAGTGGCACCAGCCGCCGCCGGCCAGGCGGACGCGGATCAAAGGAGATGTTGCGTGTTCTCGAGCCCGTTCCCCGATGTGGAAATTCCCGACGTAAGCCTGTACGAGTACCTCTTTGGTGGCCTGGAGGAGGCCGACCTGGACCGGATCGCCCTCGTCGACGGTGTGAGCGGCGCGGAGACGGACTACCGGACACTCGTGGCCCAGATCGATGCCCTGGCCGGAGCCGTCGCGGCCCAGGGCCTGGGCGTCCACGGCGTCGCGGCGATCCTGTGCCCGAACGTCCCGGCCTTCGCCGCCGTCTTCCACGGGCTGCTGCGGGCCGGCGCGACCGTCACCACCGTCAACTCCCTGTACACGGCAGACGAGATCGCCCTCCAGCTGGCCGACGCCGGCGCGCAGTGGATGTTCACCGTCTCCGCCTTGCTCCCCGCCGCCCGGGAAGCCGCCGCCCGGGCCGGAATCCCGGCCGACCGGCTGGTCGTCCTCGACGGCGCCGACGGGCACCCCTCGCTGCGGGACCTGCTGACCACCGGCGCCCCGGCGCCGGAGGTCAGCTTCGATTCCGCCACCCACGTGGCCGTGCTGCCGTACTCCTCCGGGACCACAGGCCGGCCCAAGGGCGTTATGCTCAGCCACCGGAACCTGATCGCGAACGCCGAGCAGTCCCGCGGCCTGCTCAAGGTCACTCCGGAGGACCGCCTGCTGGCGCTGCTGCCGTTCTTCCACATCTACGGGCTGACCGTCCTGCTGAACCTGGCGCTGCGGCAGCGGGCGTGCCTGGTCACGATGCCGAAGTTTGAGCTGGCCGAGTTCCTGCGGATCATCCAGGACGAGAAATGCAGCTACCTGTTCATCGCTCCGCCGGTGGCCGTCGCCCTGTCCAAGCACCCGATGGTTGCCGACTACGATCTCAGTTCCGTGCACACCACACTGTCCGGTGCTGCCCCGCTCGACGGCGAGCTCGGCACCAAGCTCGCCGAACGCCTTGGCTGCCGGGTGCTGCAGGGTTACGGCATGACCGAGATGAGCCCCGTGTCCCACCTGATCCCGGTGGATGCCACCGACGTGCCCGTCAGCTCGGTCGGCTACACCGTCCCGAACATGGACTGCCGCCTGGTGGATCCGGCCACGGGGGAGGAGATTGACGTCCCGCCGGAAGGCGTCAGCGCACCCGGGCACCTGCTGTGCCGCGGACCGAACGTCATGCTCGGCTACCTCAACCGGCCCGGGGAAACGGCGGACACCCTCGACTCCGACGGCTTCCTGCATACCGGGGACATTGCCACCGTACGGGCCGACGGCGTCGTCACGATCGTGGACCGGCTCAAGGAACTGATCAAATACAAGGGCTACCAGATCGCGCCGGCGGAACTTGAGGCGCTGCTTCTCGCCCACCCCGGCATCGCGGATGCCGCGGTGATCGGAACGACCGACGCCGACGGGCAGGAAGTGCCGATGGCCTTTGTGGTGCGCCAGCCCGGGGACGAGGGCGTGCGGCTCGACGAGGCCGCGGTCATGGACTACGTGGCGGCCAAGGTGGCGCCGTTCAAGAAGATCCGCCGGGTCGAGTTCATCGACGCCGTGCCGAAGTCCTCCTCCGGCAAGATCCTGCGCAGGATGCTCAAGACGGCAGGGGCAGCCGCCGGGTAGGCCCGGGAACACGCGGGCCCTGGACCCCGGGAGGGAGGCGTGCAGCAGCCAAATCGATGCAGCGGACGACGATTGTGACGCAGCGAATCCCGTGCGACAGCCCAAGGCGTTACAGTCAGGAGCAGGTCAGGACGCGGCCATAGGAACCTCATCGTGGAGCAACCATGCCAGAGTCTTACCCCGTCGTCTCTTCCGTCGCTAAACGCGCACACGCGATTCGGAGCGTCCCGCCTGTGGCGGCGCCGCCCGGGCCCTCCGCCGTCCAGCCCGGGGAAGTCAGCCGCCCCTCAGGGCCAGGCAAGTTTGAACTCGTCCGTGCCGACGGGGGCGGGTTCCTCATCCGCATTCTTGACGGGACCGGGGCCGTACCAGCGCTCTCCGGCTCCTACCAGGACATCGCGGCGGCGGTGAGAGGTGTCGAGGTCGTGCGGGAATGCGCCGCCACCGCCCATATCTCGGACCAGACGGCCCAGGCGCCACCGCTGCCGTAACGAAGCCGCCACGGCCGACGCCACGGGATGCCATGGCCCGTGGCTGCCGATCACCATTGGGGGTGACCGGATGCCGCCCTCGGTGCCAGGGAACTCCCGCAACTGCCAGCGCAAACGGCCGTGGCACGTGCCTAGTCGGAGGCGTCGGTCTTCGCGATGTAGACGTCGCAGGGTGCGTTGTGGGCCACGGAGTTGGCAACGCTTCCGAGCACGCGGCCCAGCCCCTGCATCCGCCGGTTGCCGACCACGATCAGCTGGGCCCCGGTGCGGGCGGCTTCGTCGATCAGGGCCTCGGCCGGCTTCCCGCGGGCAGCGGCATAGGTAACGTTGACGGCGGGCGTGCGGAGGCTATCGGCGACGCCGCGGGCGACCTTTTCGGCGTCGCCCGCGTCGGAGACGATCCACTTGTCGCTGCCGCTGACGTAGACCTCGGTCCTGTCGCTGTCGAACGCGCTGACCACATGCAGCGTGGCCCCGAGCGAGGCGGCCAGGTCAAGCGCGGTGTGCGCGGCTTTCAGGGCAGTCTCGCTGCCATCGACGCCGACAACAATAATTCCGGTCATGAATGCTCCTTGAGGTCAATGAACGTCTGCGGCCATGCGCCATTGGTTCAGGCTACCGCGCCGGTTCAGGCTACCGCGCCGGTTCAGGCTACCGCGCCGCGATGGCTTCCCGCAGGACCGGGGCCAGCCTGCGGACTCCTTCGCGGATGGACTCCGGCGGAACAGCGCTGAAAGCCAGCCGGATCTTGTTCGACGGTTCATCGGAATGTGTAAATGCCGCGCCCGGAATGAAGACCACCCCTGCATCGATTGCCTTCTTCAACAGCGGGTAGGTGTCCACGCCCTCGGGCAGTGTGACCCAGACGAAGAAGCCACCCTCGGGACGGGTCCAACTCAGGCCCGGCGGCATGTACTCGTCGAGGGCGGCCAGCATCGCATTGCAGCGCTCCTGGTACAGGCCCCGGTAGGTCTCGATTTGGCCGCGCCAGTCGTAGTCCCGGAGGTAGGCGGAGATCAGCATCTGGTTGAGGGTCGGCGGGCAGAGGGTGACAGCCTCCGACGCCAGGTAATAGCGGCGCTGGAGGTGCGCCGGGACGAGGGCCCAGCCGATCCGCAGTCCCGGGGCGAAGATTTTCGAGAAGGACCCCATGTAGATCACGTCGTCCGCGTTGGCGGCCCGCAGCGGGGTGAGCGGCTTGCCGTCAAACCGGAGCAGTCCGTATGGGTTGTCCTCCAGGACCAAAATATTCGCATTGCGACATATATCGACGACCTGCTGCCGCCGTTCCGTCGACAGCGTAATGCCGGAAGGGTTGTTGAAGCTGGGGATTGTGTACAGGAACTTGATGTTCTTCCCTGCTGTCTGCAGGGCCGCAATCTTGGCCGCGAGGAGGTCCGGGATGATGCCGTCCGCGTCCATCGGCACCGTGGCGACCTCGACCTGGTAGGCCTCAAAGGTGTTGAGGGCGCCCACATAGGTGGGGTCCTCGACGAGCACGACGTCGCCGGGGTTGCAGAAAACCTTGGTCGCAACGTCCTGGGCTGACTGGGAACCCGCGGTGATGACGACGTTCTCGGGTCTGGCGTCCAGGATTCCTTCCGCGGCCATGACCTCGCAGATCTGCGTGCGGAGCTCCTCGGTGCCCTGTCCGCCACCGTACTGCAGCGCGGCCATTCCCTGTTCGGCGATGATCTTCGCGGCGGTCTGGCCGAGCCGTTCCAGCGGCAGCGACTGAAGGTACGGGCTTCCGCCGGCCAGCGAGACGAGGCCGGGGCGCATCGAGATGTCGAAGACATCGCGGACGGCCGATTGCTTGATATTTGCTGCGCGCTCCGAGAACAGTTCCTCGTGGCGGTGGGCGGACGTAGCCGCACGTTCGATTGCGTCAATTGCCTCGGCCGGAAGTACCTCTGCGGCGGCATCAAGTGTTTCGTGGGTCACATCACCCAGAATACAACCCGTGTTGTCAGATAGAAAACCTTTGTTTCCAATTCGCCTAGTCGGCGTTCGAAATCGTCTCCGAACGCAGGACACCCCCGGGCGCAGGAGGGCGACCGGGGGTGCTCGGGGTTCAGCCGGAAACTACGCTGCGGCGACCGTGCGGGATTCTTCCAGGGTGGCGAAGACAGCCTTGATCTGCTCCACGACCTCGGCGTCGTCCTTCGGGTGGACCTCCGCGAAGCGGACCATGGAGCCCGGGACGGCCAGCTTGACGTCCTCGAGGACCTGGGCGCCGGCGATGCCGACGGCCTTGCGGGCCTCGTCCTGGGCCCAGACTCCGCCGAACTGGCCGAATGCGGTGCCGACGACGGCGGTCGGCTTGCCCGAGAGGGCGCCGGCGCCGTACGGGCGGGACAGCCAGTCGATGGCGTTCTTCAGTGATGCGGGGACCGTGCCGTTGTGCTCGGGGGTAACCAGGAGCAGGGTGTCGGCGTCGTTCGCGGCGGCACGCAGGGCGGCCGCTGCGGCGGGAACCTGGCCTTCGACGTCGATGTCCTCGTTGTAGAACGGGATGTTGCCGAGGCTCTCGTGGATGAGGACCTCAACCTGCTCCGGGGCGTTCAGCTGGATGGCTTCGGCGAGCTTCTGGTTGGTGGATTCGGCGCGCAGGCTGCCGACCAGGGTGAGAACGGTGTTCTTGGGCATGGGAACTCCTAGGTGTCGCGCCGCGGATGCTCTGCGGCTGGCTGATCATGTGAGGCTGTTGCCGGCCTTCACTGATCAAAACGGACTGCGGTCCGCTTCTATTCCACGTGACTAGAATGTGCGGTGTGAGCCTAATCCCCATCCGCCCGGGCGCGGGGCCCGAACGCCGCGACGCCGCCCGGAACCGCGAGCTGCTCCTCCGGGCTGCCCGCGAGCTCGTCGAGGAGTGCGGGGCGGACGGCCTGACCATGGGCACCCTCGCGCAGCGTGCCGGCGTGGGCAAAGGGACGGTGTTCCGGCGGTTCGGCAGCAGGGCGGGGCTCATGATGGCGCTGCTGAGCGACGCCGAGGCCGAGTTCCAGGGGCGGTTTATGTTCGGCCCGCCGCCGCTGGGCCCCGGCGCTCCGGCGCTGGAGCGGCTCATCGCCTTCGGCGCGGAGCGCATCGCCTGGGTCCTGGAATTCGGCGAGCTGGCCCGGGCCGCGGACGTGTCAGCCTACAACCGGTTCGACGTGCCGGCGGCCGTGCTCTGGCACCGGCATCTGGAGATGCTGCTCCGGGAAGCTGGTGTGACCGCGGACCCCTGGCTGATGGCGACCTCGCTGAGTGCCGTCCTGGAGCCGGAGCGGATCCTGCATGCCGTCCGGGTGCACCAGATTGCCCCAGAGCGCCTCGCGGCGTCCTGGCGGGAGCTCGTCTCGCGCGTTGTGCGCGGGGCCTAGCCCCGGCCGGGCTGCTGGCCGGGCGGCATCAAATCAATTCCCCGGAATTATTCATAACGATCTGATACCTGACTCGCGGAATGCCGGGGGAGGCGACGTCCGGCGGCAGTATCCATGTGATAGTTTCCTCTGGAATGTGACCCGCAACATAGTCCACAAGGACTCGCCGAAAGGCCTGCGGGTGGCCAGATACCCGCTGGCCCAGATCCCGGATCGGCAGCGGTAACCCCCTGCCGGATGGGGACTACGGAAGGATCAAGCTGTGAATCTTGTCAAGAATCCTGCGCGCGGCGGGGCTGTTATGGCTCCCCCGGCAGCGGAGGGCACCGCAACGGCAACGGCAATCCAGAACTAGTCGTCCCATGCTCCGATACCTCGCAAAACGTGCCATCACATATGTCTTCATGATCTTCCTGACCACCACCGCCGGGTACTTCCTGGCCGTGAACACCCTGCAGCCGGCGCTGCTGGAGCAGGAACGGATCCCGCGGCCCACCCCCGAGCAGGTGGCCAACTCCTTCCGGCTGAAGGGTCTGGACCCGGAGCTCAGCGCGTGGGATCGCTACCTTGAGTGGCTCACGGCGATCGTCACCCGCTGGGATTGGGGCCGCAGTCCCAACGGCGCGTTCATCAACGCCGAATTCGGCGACCGGGTTTGGATCTCGACCCGGCTGTTCCTGGCCTCCATCGTCCTGACCTTGATCATCGGCGTCGCCCTGGGTGTGTACACGGCTGCCCGGCAGTACAAAGCCTCGGACCGGGTCATCACGTCCTACAGCTACCTCGTGTACATCGTGCCCGCGCCGATCGCCTACTTCCTGGTGCAGCTCGGTGCCATCAACGTCAACGAGACGGTGGGCGAACGCATCTTCTTCGTCACAGGCATCTCCACCCCGGGGATGGAGGGCGGCGGCTGGGCACAATTCGTCGACATGCTGGCCCACTACGCGGTGCCGACCTTCGCGATCACGATCGTCGGGTGGGGCACGTACCAGATCGCCCAGCGGCAATATCTCCTGGACAACGTCAACGCCGACTTCGTCCGGACGGCGCGGGCCAAGGGGCTGACCCGCAACCAGGCCATCAGCCGGCACGCCCTGCGGGTGTCCTTCATCCCCGTGGCGCAAAGCATCGCGTTCACCATCCCGGCCATTTTCGCCGGCGGCTTCTTCGCCGAAAAAATCTTCGCCTGGCATGGCGTCGGCTCCTGGAGCATCGACGCCATCGCCCTGCAGGACGTCAACGCCGCGACGGCGACCCTCGCCTACGGCTCCGTGATCTTCGCCATCGGCGCGATCCTCGCGGACTTCGCCACCACGCTGGTCGACCCGAGAGTGCGGGTGCAGTAAGCATGACAAACCTCAACACCGTCGACCCGGCCGCCGTCGCCGGCGAGGCGAAGATCGAACGCAACGACGTCGTCATCGCGAAGTCCTCGATCATCCTCCGCCGCTTCCTGCGCAACAAGACGGCCGTCGTCGGCCTGGTCGTCTTCCTGGCGCTGACCCTGTTCTCCTTTGTGGGCGGCTTCTTCACCAGCTGGGACAAGGAGACGATCGACCCGTTCAACATCGGCATGCCGCCGTCGGCCGAGCACCTGCTGGGCACCTCCCAGGCCGGCATCGACCTCTACGCCCTGACCGTGGAGGGCACCCGGATCTCGATCCTGATCGGCCTCGTCGTCGGCCTCGTCTCGGTGCTGATCGCCGCCGTGTACGGCTGCACCATGGCCTACTTCGGCGGGAAGGTGGACAAGGTCATGCTGTTCATCCTCGAAGCCCTGATCATGATGCCGGCCCTCCTGGTTGTCGCCGTGGCCACGAGCGGCGGCGGCAACGGCCTGCAGAAGTCCCTGCCCAGCTGGCTCCTGCTGATCATCGTCCTGCTGGTCTTCAGCTGGATGGGCACCGCACGGCTCATCCGCTCGCTCTCGATGTCCCTCATGACGCGCGACTTCGTCAAGGCGGCCCAGTACATGGGCATCCCGCCGCGGCGCATCGTCTGGCGGCACCTGGTCCCCAACATCGGCTCGCTTCTGGTCCTGGACATCACCCGCGGCATCACCGGCGCGATCCTGGCCGAGGTTGCGTTCTCCTTTATCGGCATCGGCATCAAGGTCCCGGACGTCAGTCTGGGTGTGCTGATCGGCCAGGCCACCTCGCAGGTCTCCACGTTCCCGTGGATGTTCTGGGTCCCGCTGACCGTCATGTTCCTGCTGACCGGGTCGCTCGCCATGATGAACGACGGCCTGCGCGACGCATTCGATCCCAGCTCCAGCTCCGTCGGCAGCGCCAAGAAGAAGAAGAAGACCCCATGAGCCACGAAATGACTGCCAGCCCCGGATCCGCCGGCCTCTCCGCCGCCGAGCGCCTGCACGTCGCCGGGCTGCACGCGCCAGGTGATGCCCCGGCGGACGCCGTGCTCTCCGTGCGGGACCTGAACGTCCGCTTCAATACCGAGAACGGGGTGGTGCACGCCGTCCGCGGCATCGACTTCGACCTCCGGGCCGGCAAGACGCTGGGCATCGTGGGCGAGTCCGGCTCCGGCAAGTCCGTCACCTCCATGGCCATCATGGGCCTGCTGCCCCCGACGGCGGAGATCACCGGTTCGGTCCGGCTCCTGGGCAAGGAACTGCTGGGACTCAGCGACAAGGCCATGTGCCGGTACCGCGGCAACGACATCGCGATGGTCTTCCAGGACCCGCTGTCGTCCCTGACGCCGGTCTACACGGTCGGCAACCAGATTATCGAGGCGCTTACGGTCCACAACCCGACCATGAGCAAGCAGGCCAAGGAGGCGCGCGCCGTCGAGCTTCTCGGCATGGTGGGCATCCCCAGCCCGAAGGACCGGCTCAAGGCCTTCCCGCATGAGTTCTCCGGCGGCATGCGCCAGCGCGTGATGATCGCCATCGCGATCGCCAACAACCCGCGCGTGCTGATCGCCGATGAGCCGACGACGGCGCTCGACGTCACCATCCAGGCGCAGGTCCTCGAGGTCCTCCACACCGCGCAAGAGGAAACCGGCGCCGCCGTCGTGATGATCACCCACGACCTTGGGGTCGTCGCGGGGATGGCCGACGACATCATGGTGATGTATGCCGGCAAGCTGGTGGAGACCGGCAGCGTCGACGACATCTACTACAACCCGCGGATGCCGTACACGATGGGCCTGCTGGGTGCGGTGCCGCGCGTTGACGTCGCCGAAAAGTCCTCGCTGGTGCCGATCGAGGGCATCCCGCCGAACCTCATCCACGCCCCCGACGGGTGCTCCTTCGCGCCGCGCTGCCCGCTGGCCAGCGCGGCCTGCCTGCAGGGCGAACCGGAGCTGTGGCCCGTGGCCGGGGACAATCCGGAGGGCGGCCTGCCGCACCAGGCCGCCTGCATCAAGACTGATTCCCTGGGCCTGGAGGTGGACGTCCGCGAGGTCTTCCGGGCTCCGGCCGTTCCGGTGTCGCGCTTTGACGCGATCCCGCGCGAAGAGCGCCGGACCGTGCTGGAGCTCCGGGACGTCAAGAAGCACTTCCCGCTGATGAAGGGTGCCCTGCTCAAACGCCGGATCGGCACGGTCAAGGCGGTCGACGGGCTGAACTTCGACATCCGCGAGGGCGAGTGCTTCTCCATCGTCGGCGAGTCAGGCTGCGGCAAGACCACCACCCTGCTGGAAATCATGGAGTTCCACAAGGACCAGGACGGCGAGGTGGTCATCGGCGGCCTCAGCAACAAGGAAGCCTCCGATGCCAGAACCGAGAGCGCCATGCGCAAGGAACTCCAGATGGTGTTCCAGGATCCCACGGGCGCCCTCGACCCGCGCTTCACCGTCTTTGAGGTATTGTCCGAGCCGCTCGAGAATGCGGGCATGGCCAAGCCCCGGATCCGGGAGCGGATCATGGAGCTGATGGAACTCGTGGGCCTCCAGCCGGACCACGTCAACCGCTTCCCCAACCAGTTCTCCGGCGGCCAGCGCCAGCGCATCGGCATTGCCCGCGCCCTCGCCGTGAACCCCAAACTGGTGGTCCTGGACGAGCCGGTGTCCGCCCTCGACGTGTCCGTCCAGGCCGGCGTTATCAACCTGCTGGACCAGCTCCGCGCGGAGCTCGGGCTGAGCTACCTCATGGTGGCCCACGACCTCTCCGTGGTGCGGCACATCTCCAACCGCGTGGCCGTGATGTACCTCGGGAAGATCGTGGAAATCGGGGACGTGGACAGCGTCTTCGACAACCCGTGCCACCCCTACACCCGGGCACTGCTGTCCGCGATTCCGGTCCCGGACCCTGTCCTGGAACGCACCCGGGAACGCATCATCCTGCAGGGGGATCTGCCCTCGCCGCTTGAGGCTCCGAAGGGCTGCAACTTTGCCACCCGCTGCCCGGTCTTCGCGGCTCTGCCGCCTGCGAGGCAGGAGAAATGCCTGACCCAGGAACCCGTGCTGGCAACCGTCACGGCGTCACCGGACACCGTGCGTGCCGGAGCCCCGGGCGCTACCGGCCGCCGGGCCGCCCCCGCGGCCCCCACAGACCAGCAATTCGCCTGCTTCTACCCGGACGGCGAACTGGACGCGGACATGCTCGTTGTCCACGAAGCCACCTGACCTACCAGTCACACGCATCACAACTTGCACCAAAAATGGAATGAAGGGGAACACATGAAGAATCTGACCAAGATCGGCGGCGTTACCGCCGTCGTTGCAGCGCTTGCGCTGACCGCTTGTGGCGGTGGCGGCGGCGCCGCAAAGGGTCCTGAGGCCGCCAAGGGCCAGGACGCGGGAAGTGATCTGGCCAAGCTGGTCAGCATCAACGCGAAGGACGCCAAGGACCTGCAGCCGGGCGGCACCGTCACCCTGCCGCTGGGCAACATCGGTCCGGACTTCAACGGTTTCTCCAACAACGGCAACAGCGCGGACAACACTGCCCTGCACCGCCCGATCGACGAGGCCGGCACGTGGGGCTGCTGGAATTTCGACTTCGACGGCACCGCCACGCCGAACAAGAATTTCTGCGAGGACGTCAAGAGCGAGGTCAAGGACGGCAAGCAGACCATCACCATCAAGGTGAACGAGAAGGCCAGCTACAACGACGGCACCCCGATCGACGTCAAGACCTTTGAGAACACCTGGAACATGCTCAAGGGCGAGAACAAGGACATCGACATCGTCAGCTCCGGCGCGTACGAGTTCGTTGACTCCGTCAAGGCCGGCTCCAGCGCCAAGGAGGTCGTTGTCACCACCACCCAGCCGGTCTTCCCGCTGGATGCACTCTTCACCGGCTTCGTCCACCCGGCCGTGAACACCCCGGCGATCTTCAACGAAGGCTTCACCGGCGACATGCACCCGGAGTGGATGGCCGGACCGTTCAAGCTGGACCAGTACGACAGCGCCGCCAAGACGGTCACCCTCGCCCAGAACGACAAGTGGTGGGGCGCCAAGCCGGTCCTGGAAAAAGTGGTCTTCCGCCAGCTTGAGAGCAGCGCCGCGATTGCCGCCTTCAAGAACGGTGAAATCGATGGTGTTTCCGCAAACACCATCACCCCGTACAAGCAGCTGGACGGCACCAAGGACTCCGAGATCCGCCGCGGCCAGCGCCTCTTCGCCGGTGGCCTGAACCTCAACGCCCAGAAGGCTCCGATGAGCGACGTCGCCATCCGCAAGGCGATCTTCACCGCCGTCGACCGCGAGGCACTGCGCAAGGTCCGCTTCAACGGCCTGAACTGGGAAGAAACCAGCTCCGGATCGATGATGCTGCTGCCGTTCTCCAAGTACTACCAGGACAACTACCCCGTGAAGGAAACCGGCGCCGAAGCCGCCAAGAAGGTCCTCGCCGACGCCGGCTACAAGGCCAACGCCGCTGGCGTCATGGAGAAGGACGGCGTCCCCGCCGCCTTCAAGATCAGCAACTTCGGTGACGACCCCACCACCCTGGCCTTCGCGCAGACCCTGCAGAGCCAGCTCAAGGCCGGCGGCATGGATGTTGGCATCGACCAGCGCGCTTCTGCCGATTTCGGCAAGGTCCTGGGCAGCCGCGACTTCTTTATGAGCGTCTCCGGCTACACCGTGGGCGCCGACGCGACGGACGCCGTCAAGCAGTTCTACGATTCCAAGACGAATGAGAACGAACTGGGCGACGCTGAACTGGACGCCGAGATCAAGAAGCTCTCCACCATTGCCGACAACGCCGAGCGCAACAAGGCGGCTATGGAAGTTGAAAAGAAGCACATGGAAAAGTACTTCTCCATGGGTGTTGTGATGAACGGTCCGCAGATCTCCTTCGTGCGCACCGGCCTGGCCAACTACGGCCCGTCCCTGTTCAAGAGCCTGTCCCAGGTTCCGGACTGGACCACCCTCGGCTGGGAAAAGAAGTAACCCCAACTCCCCTTCAGACGCTCCCTCACCTTTGGCAGCTTTTCGGGCGACGCTCCCTCACCTTTCGAGGGGGCGTCGCCTGAATTATTGCGAAATCTGAGGGAGCGTCGGGTGAGTGGGCGGGGGTACCGTGGAGCCATGACAACCGATTCCCCCCGGCCCATCCGCGCGGCCGTCGCCGGCTTCGGCCTCTCGGGCAGCGTCTTCCATGCCCCGCTGCTGGCGGCCGACCCCGCGTTTTCCGTCGCGGTGATCTCCACTTCCGACGCCGGCAGGCAGTCCGCCGCAGCCGCCCGGTACCCCGGCGCCCGGATCGTCGACACCCCGGCGGACATTCTGGGGCTCGCCGGCGAACTGGACCTGCTGGTCCTTGGCACTCCGCCGGCCACCCACTACCCGCTCGCGAAGGCCGCGCTGGAAGCCGGGCTCGACGTCGTCGTCGACAAGCCGTTTGCCGTGCGCAGCGCAGAAGGCGAGGAACTCATCCAGCTCGCCGCCGGGCTGGGCCGCGTGCTTACCGTCTTCCAGAACCGGCGCTGGGACGGTGACTACCTGACCGTCCGCGGCCTGCTGGAGCGCGGCGTCCTCGGCACCGTGACGCGGTTCGAATCCCGCTTCGAACGCTGGTCCCCGGACGTCGTCAAAGCCTGGAAGGCGGCCGCGACGGCGGACGACGGCGGCGGGGTCCTGTTTGACCTTGGCACCCACCTGCTGGACCAGGCCGTGCAGCTGTTTGGCCCCGCCGCGGTCACCCACGCGGAACTGGAGGCGCGGCGGCCCGGGGAGAAGGCCGACGACGACGTCTTCCTCGCCCTGCGTCACGAGTCCGGGGTGACCAGCCACCTGTGGATGAACATGCTTTGCGCCCAGCAGGGGCCGCGCTTCCGGCTCTTGGGCACCGGGGGCGGTTTCACCAAACACGGCGTGGACCCGCAGGAGCCGTTCATCGTGGCCGGCGGCAGCCCGCTGGACCCCGACTACGGGGTTGAGGACCGCGACTGGGCCGGGCTGCTGGGCCGGGACGGCCACCTGGACCGGCTGCCCACCGAACGCGGCGCCTACCCGGACTTCTACCGGATCCTGGCGGACAAGATCAACGACGGCGGGGCCGCCTCGGCGCTGCCCGTCCCGGTGGATCCGGCAGGCCCGGTGGAGGTACTGCGGCTGATCGAGCAGGCCCGCGCCCTGGCCTAAACGCAATCGACTGCTCCGAAACCGCCGTTTTGGGGGTCCAAAAGGGCGGCAACGGAGCAGTCGATGCGGCTACCAGAGGGTGTTACGCGGAGACGAGCTCGTGCCAGTCGGCGACGAGCGGAAGGTTGTGCGCCTCGGAGACCGAGCGGTGCGCAACCTTGCCGCCGGCGATGTTGAGCCCTGCGGCGAGGGCGGCGTCGCGCTCAAACGCTGCCTTGACGCCCAGGTTGGCCAGCGAGACGGCGTAGCGCAGGGTGACGTTGGTCAGCGCGTACGTGGAGGTGTTCGGCACGGCGCCCGGCATGTTGGCCACGCAGTAGAAGATCGTGTTGTGGACCTTGTACGTCGGTTCCTGGTGCGTGGTGGGGTGCGTGTCCTCGAAGCAGCCGCCCTGGTCCACCGCGATGTCGACCAGCACGGAGCCGGGCTTCATCCGCGAGACGAGCTCGTTCGTGACCAGCTTGGGGGCCTTGGCGCCCGGGATCAGCACGGAGCCGATGACGAGGTCGGCGTCGACCACGGACTTCTCGATCTCGTAGGCGTTGGAGGCCACCGTCTTCAGGCGGCCCTGGTACTGGGCATCCAGTTCGCGCAGCCGGTTGATGTTGATGTCCAGGATGGTGACGTCGGCGCCGAGGCCCAGGGCCATGGCGGCGGCGTTGGTGCCGGCAACACCGGCACCCAGGACAACCACCTTGGCCGGGCGGACACCCGGTACGCCGCCCAGCAGCACGCCCTTGCCGCCGGCCGGAGCCATCAGCGAGGTGGCGCCCACCTGGACGGACAGGCGGCCGGCAACCTCGGACATCGGGGCCAGCAGCGGCAGGCTGCGGCCCTCCTGGACGGTCTCGTAGGCGATGGCGGTGACGCCGGTGTTGATGAGTTCCTGCGTCAGCTCCGGCTCGGCCGCGAGGTGCAGGTAGGTGAAGAGGATCAGGCCCTTGCGGAAGCGGTGGTATTCGGCCTTGACCGGTTCCTTGACCTTCATGACCATATCGGCGCGGGCCCAGACGTCATCGGCGTCGGCGACGATCTCGGCGCCGGCGATGGCGTATTCCTCGTCCGTGATGCCCGAGCCCAGGCCCGCGCCGCGCTCCACCAGGACCGAGTGGCCGTGGGTGCGGAATTCGTGGACGCCGGCAGCCGTGATGGCGACGCGGAATTCATTGTTCTTGATCTCTTTGGGGACACCGATGATCATTTGTGGGCTCCAGTGCTGGTGGCCTTGTGGGCCGGGGTGAATGCGGGGAAGTCGTACTTCCAGAATAAATCCGGCTGTGAGGCAGGCGACAGGAGCCGCCGCGAGGTAATGCCAGTGGCCCGCGGAAACCCGGGCTTTTTCAAATAGCGGGCTGGACATTTGTCGAACCGGCGAGCGTCAGGTGTCGCCTGCTGTCCGCTGGCGGCCGCGTTCGCCGCGGCGCCCCGCCGCGCAGTAGTCTGGCAGGATGCAGCAGGATGTCGAACAGCTCGTGGAGCAGGTTGCCCTAAGACTGAGCCGCGGCCTCTCACTGGAGGATCTCGACGGTCAGCTGCTCGCCTACAGCTCCAACCAGTCTCACGCGGACCGGGTCCGGGTGAACTTCCTGCTCAGCAAGCGCGTCGCGCTGGACGTCAGCGCCTGGCAGCTCTCGCACGGGATCGCGACGGCGGTCCGCCCCGTCGTCGTGCCCGCCAATGAGGAGCTCGGGATGCTGGGCCGCGTCTGCGTTCCCCTGTTGGTGCGGGGTTTCCGGGTGGGGTACCTCTGGGTCCAGCTGGAAGCCGGCGAGCCGAACGCGACGTCGGTCCTCGCCCACCTGCCCGAAGTGGCCCGCGAGTTGGAGCAGCTTTCGGCCCTGCTGCTGGACTCCAATACGGCCGAATCTGAATTCCGTCGACGCCGCGAACAGGAATTCCTGGCCGCGTGCCAGGGCGAGTCCAACGCCGTCGCGGCCGTGGCCGGCTGGAAGGAAGTGCAGGGGCGCGGCCCCTGGCAGCTCGTGACGGTCCTCGACGCCGATGGCTGGGCGGAAGGCTCGGATCCGATCGCCTCTACGCTGATCCACCGCTCCGCGGCGCTGCAGGCCACCATCGGGGTGGATGCCGCGCTGTTCAGTGCCGGCACGGAGACCCACGCCGTCGTCTTGTTCAAGGAATCGACCGGGCGGGCGGACCACGCCCAGGTGCTGGTCCACTATCAGCTGGAGCTGGCCAAACGGTCCGGCCGGCCGGTCCACCGGATCATCCTCGGAACCTCGGAAGGCTTTGCGAGGCCGCGGGAACTCGCGGATGCGTACCGCCAGTCGCGGCAGGCCGCGCAGGCGGCGGCGGTGGATCCCCAGCTGGGGGAACTCGTGGACTGCCGGGCGACGGGGATCTACGAGCTGCTGGCCTCGGCCGGCGGCGGGGCGGGGGCGTGGGCGGACGCCGGCTCGGTCTATTTCCGCCTCCTGGAGGACCATGACCGGAACCAGGAGCTGTTGCCGGTGCTGGAGCTTTTTTACGACAATGACGGCTCAGTCCAGGAAGTGGCGGACAAACTGCACCTGCACCGGAGCAGTATCTACAACCGGCTGGGCCGGATCCGGCAGCTGCTGGGCGTCGATCCGCTGAAGGGGATCGTGCGGCTGGAACTCCACGCGGCGCTCAAGGCGCGGCGCTGGGCGGCCCGCCCCAGGATCTGACCCGGGGAGACTGCTGAACTCAGGTGCCGCGGCCGTCGCGTTCGGGCTGTTCGGGCTCCAGTGCGGGGCCGGGGTCGGCGCCTGCATCATCACGGTCCGCGGCGCGGGCTGCTTCCCTCGCTCCTTCACTCGCTCTCCTGCGGAGCGAAATCCGGCTGTCGATCCACATCGACACGGCCACAAACGCAACACAGCTGGCCATAAACGCAGCGGTGTTATTCAGCCCCATGGCGTTTCCGAGGATGCCGGTGAGCACCATGGCGGCAATGCCGGCCACGATGTGCCACCCTCTGAACTTACCCACAATTCAAGCGTAACCCCGGCCGTCTCCACGTTTCCGCGCAGCTCCGGGATCGTTGTTTGATCCTTATCACGCCGTCACGAAGCATCCGCGGCACCGTCATCCCCGTGGTCCGGAGCGCCGTCGGCGGTATTGTTCTTCTTCTGTTTTTCCAGCCAGGCCATGATATCGGCGAGCCGGATCCGCCGGTGCGTGCCCCGGTATTCCACCGGGATTTCGCCGCGGTCCGTCATGTTCCGCAGATAGGTGTGCGAGATGCCGGCCAGCTCGGCGGCCCGGGACGTGGTCAGCATTTCCTCGACGCTGCTGACCGTCACCGCATCGCCCCGGCTGAACCGCGCCAGCAGGTCAACGACGGCGTCCCGTGCCTGGGCTGGCAGCCGGTGGACGGTGCCGTCGACAAACACCGTGATGTCGTCGCTGCCGTCGAGGGCGTACCGGAGTTTCTGCGCGTCCTCAGCCGGAAGGGCGGCCGTCACCCGGGGAGCAATCAGTGTCATGGTGTGCATCCTAGTGCCCCGGCATCGGCCTCACACTGCGGCTGCCCTGCTGCAGCACTACAGTCCGAGCTCCTCGAGGACCGGCAGCTTCTCCCGGACCCAGGCACGGGCCTCGGTGGCGCTCGGCGCGGAGAGCGCCAGTTTGGCCAGCTCCTGCGCCTCGGCCAGGGTGACGGTCTTCAGCACGGCGGCCACGGCGGCCAGGGACCGGGCTGTCATGGACAGGGTCGAGACGCCCAGTCCGGTCAGGACGACGGCGAGGGCCGGGTCCGCGGCGGCCTCGCCGCAGACGCCGACCGGTTTGCTGTGGCCCTCCGCGACGGAACCTTCCACGGTCAGGCCGACGAGCCGGAGCACGGCAGGCTGCCACGGGGTATTGAGGGCTGCGAGCGGGCCAAGCTGGCGGTCAGCGGCCATGGCGTACTGGGTGAGGTCGTTGGTGCCCAGGCTCGCGAAAGCCACCTCCCGGAGGATGGCCTCGGCGGTGAGCGCCGCGGACGGGACTTCCACCATGACCCCGGGGGTCTTGATCCCTGCCTCGGTGCACAGGGTGGCGAAGCGGGCGGCCTCCTCCGCGGTGGAAATCATCGGCGCCATGACCCATACGTCCGCCTCGGATTCCTGTTCGGCGCGGGCGATGGCCTGCAGCTGGCGTTCCAGCACGCCCGGTGTGGTGAAATCCGTGCGGTACCCGCGGACGCCGAGGGCGGGGTTTGGTTCGGTGGCGTCGGTGAGGAAGGGCAGCGGCTTGTCCGCGCCGGCGTCGAGCGTCCGGAGCACCACCTTCTTGCCGGGGAATGCATCGAAGACGCCCTTGTACGCGGCGGCCTGTTCGTCCACGGTGGGCTCGGTGTCGCGCTCCAGGAAGCAGAATTCGGTCCGGAACAGCCCCACGCCCTGCGCGTTCAGCTTCGCGGCGGCCAGGGCGTCCTTGGCCCCGCCGACGTTGGCGAGCAGCGGCACGAGGTGGCCGTCCGCCGTCGCGCCCGTTCCATCGAAGTCCGCCAGCAGCGACGCGGTGGCGGCCCAGTGCTCTGCGGCGGCCCGCTGGGAGTCATCCGGGTCCACGGTGATCAGGCCGGCGGCGCCGTCGACGTAGACCTCGGTGCCGTCCGGGAGCTGGTCGACGCCGGTAGCCGCGACGACGGCGGGCAGGCCCAGGGAGCGGGCGATGATCGCCGTATGGGACTGCGGGCCGCCGCCGGCCGTGAGCAGGGCCAGGATCTTCTCCGGATCAAGGGTGGCGGTGTCCGCCGGGGCCAGGTCCTCGGCGATCAGGATGAACGGGGTGGGGGAGGACGGGATGCCCGGGGCCGGGACGCCGCGCAGTTCGGCCACGATCCGGGCCCGGACGTCCAGGACGTCGGTGGCGCGCTCGGCCATGTAGCCGCCCAGGTTGTGCAGCATTTCCGAGACGGAGGCGCCGGCTTCCCAGATGGCCCGCTGGCCGGAGGTGCCGCGGCCGATCAGCTTGGCGGCCGACTTCAGGA
Organism: Pseudarthrobacter sp. ATCC 49987; assembly: GCF_009928425.1. Taxonomy (NCBI): domain Bacteria; kingdom Bacillati; phylum Actinomycetota; class Actinomycetes; order Micrococcales; family Micrococcaceae; genus Pseudarthrobacter; species Pseudarthrobacter sp. ATCC 49987. Next base: position 3,939,817 of record NZ_JAABNS010000001.1, read on the forward strand.
GCATCGTGTCCGTCGCCATAAGGGCGGTGGCTTCCAGGACTGCCTTCCCGTCGCCACTGACGGTTTCGGCCCGGGCCTTCAGCTCATCGTGGACGGCTTTCGCGGCCGTCTTCAGGGCCGCACTGGCTTCCTCAGCCGTGACGCCGGCCGGCAGCTGCTCCCCGGCGGGCGGTTCGCTGACGGGTTTGGGCATCTGGCGGATGGTTCCGATGATGCGGCCGGGGCTGACGCCTACTCCTGGGAAGTTCTGCACTGAAGGTCCTCATTCTCTGCCGTGGGCCAGTAAGCCGGTGAACCGGGCGGGCCTGCCGACAGCTGCGTCAGCAGGCGGGCCCCGGTACCTGAAAAAATTGTATGTGATGCACTTCATATAGCGTTGCTATAGATGCTAGGGTAGCGGTTATGAGTTTAGATGGCCAGTTTCCGCCAAAGACGCGGCTGCTGCGTGCAGCCGCTGAGTTGCTGGCCAACTCCGCCGGCGGGGCGGTTTCCACCCGCCAGATCACCCAGCTGGCCGGAGTTACGGCGCCGACCCTCTATCACCACTTCGGTGACAAGGAGGGTCTGTTCGACGCCGTCGTCGCGGCAGGTTTTGAAGAGTACGTGGCGGGCGAACGCGACTTCGCACCGTCCGGACAGCCGCTGGAAGATATCCGGCGGATGTGGGACAACCATGTGCAGTTCGGGCTCAAGCAGCCGGAACTGTACCTGGTCATGTTTGGCAATATCCGCCCGGAAAGCCGCCCGGCCGTCGTCGCTGACGCCGAGGGCCTGATGGAGGAAATGCTGAACAAGGCCGCCGTCGCCGGCCAACTCAACGTCCCTCCGCGGGAAGCGGCCAGGAGTATCCTGGCTGCCAACGTCGGTGTGACGCTCATGCTGATCACGGAAAAGGCGCCCGAGCGCAACCTCGAGCTGTCCACCATGACCCGCGACGCCATGATCTTTGCGGTGTCCTCGGACCAGGCCAAGAACAGCGGCCCTGAAGAGTCCGGGAAATCGTCAGTGGTTGTGGCGGCGATCGCCCTGAACGCGGCACTGCAGGCATCGCACTCAGACCAGCTCTCCAGCTCGGAACTCAAGCTCTTCCTCGAATGGCTCCACCGGATCTCCACCAGCTCCACCAGCTAGCTTTCGCGAAATCATCGGACCATCCTGCGGTGCAGCAGGAATGACGGTTAGGAAATCACATGGCAACAGAGACAGTTGCGAAACCCCGCACCAGCGTGCGTGTTGGCGTCCAGAAGTTCGGGACTTTCCTGTCCGGAATGATCATGCCCAACATCGGTGCCTTCATCGCCTGGGGCATCATTACGGCGCTGTTCATCCCGGCGGGCTTCCTGCCGAATGAGGAGCTCGCCAAACTTGTCGGGCCCATGATCACGTACCTGTTGCCGCTCCTGATCGGCTACACCGGCGGCCGGATGGTCTACGGCGTGCGCGGCGGCGTCGTGGGTGCCGTGGCCACCACGGGCGTCATCGTCGGCACCGACATCCCCATGTTCATCGGCGCCATGATGCTCGGCCCCCTCACGGCCTGGCTCATGAAGAAGGTCGACAAGATCTGGGAAGGCCGGGTCAAGCCGGGGTTCGAAATGCTGATCGACAACTTCTCGGCCGGCATCCTTTCCGCCGGCATGGCGGTGGTGGGCATGCTGGTGATCGGCCCGGTAGTGAAGGCCTTCAGTGACGGTGCCAGCCGCGTGGTCGAATTCCTGGTTATCAACGGACTGCTGCCCTTTACCAGCATCTTTATTGAGCCCGCAAAGGTCCTGTTCCTGAACAACGCCGTCAACCACGGCATCCTCACCCCGCTCGGCACACAACAGGCGCTCGAGCAGGGCAAGTCCATCCTCTTCCTCCTCGAAGCCAACCCCGGTCCGGGCTTCGGAATCCTGCTCGCCTACTCGATCTTCGGCACCGGCCTGGCCAAGGCGTCCGCGCCGGGCGCAGCGGTGATCCAGTTCGTCGGCGGCATCCATGAGATCTACTTCCCGTTCGTGCTCATGAAGCCGATCATGATCCTCGCCGCAATCGGCGGCGGCATGACCGGGATCTTCACCCTCGTGGTCACCGGCGCCGGGCTCCGCTCGCCGGCAGCCCCGGGCAGCATTATCGCCGTCTACGCGGCAACCGCACGCGACAGCTATGTCGGTGTGACCCTTTCCGTACTGTTCGCCACCACCGTGTCGTTCCTCATCGCCTCGGTGATCCTGAAGACCAGCAAGACCCCCGTGGGCGCCAGCGAGGAAGAGGCCCTCGGCGCTGCCACCGTCCGGATGGAGGAAATGAAGGGCAAGAAGAGCTCGGTGTCCTCCATGCTCGCGGGTTCCGGTGCTGCCGCCGGCGGCGGCGTCGCAGTCCTCGCCGGACCGGTCAAGAACATCGTTTTCGCCTGCGACGCCGGTATGGGCTCCAGCGCAATGGGCGCCTCGGTGTTGCGGAACAAGATCAAGGCGGCCGGCTTCCCGGAGGTCAAGGTCACCAATTCCGCGATAGCGAACCTCAGCGACACGTACGACGTCGTCATCACGCACCAGGACCTGACCGAGCGCGCCAAGCCCGTCACCGCCAGCGCCGTGCACGTGTCCGTGGACAACTTCATGAACAGCCCGCGCTACGACGAGATCGTTGAGCTGGTCCGTACCAGCAACATGGAGGGCGGGCCCGCTGCTGCCGCCGTCGTCGAAACGCTGGAAGCTCCCGAGGAAACCGGCCCCGCCGGTATCCTGGTGGCGGAAAGCGTTGTCCTCAACGGCACGGCCACCAGCCGCGACGCCGCCATCGACGAGGCCGGCCGGCTCCTGCTGGACCGCGGCGCCGTCGACGCCGGATACCTGGACGCCATGCACGAACGCGAGGAGTCCGTGTCCACCTACATGGGCAGCTTCCTCGCCATCCCGCACGGCACCAACGCCGCCAAGGACCACATCATGAAATCCGCGGTCTCCGTGGTCCGCTACCCCGACGGCATCGACTGGAACGGCAAGGAAGTGAAGTTCGTGGTCGGCGTCGCAGGCATCAACAACGAACACCTGCACATCCTGTCCTCCATCGCCAAGGTCTTCACCAACAAGGCGCAGGTGGCACAGCTTGAGGCGGCCACCACGGTCGAGGAAGTCCTGGACCTGTTCGGAAAGGTCAATTCATAGTGAAGGCCGTCCATTTCGGGGCAGGAAACATCGGGCGCGGATTCGTCGGGCTGCTGCTGCACGAAGCGGGGTACGAGGTGGTGTTCGCGGATGTCGCGGACGCCCTGATCACCCAGCTGGCAGCCGCAGACAGCTACCAGGTCCACGAGGTGGGGGAGCACCCCACCGTCCGGACCGTGGAGAACTTCCGCGCGCTGAACTCCAGCAGCCAGGAAGCGGACGTCATCGCGGAGATCACGACGGCGGACGTGGTCACCACCGCGGTGGGGCCGCACATCCTCAAATTCGTGGCTCCGGTGATCGCCAAGGGGATCGCCGCCCGGGCTGCCGGGCTCGCCCCGCTGCAGGTGATGGCGTGCGAGAACGCCATCAATGCCACGGACATCCTGAAGTCCGAGGTGGCGGCCCAATGGGACGCTGCCGCGGGGTCCCTTGAGGACAAAGCGGTCTTCGCGAACACGGCCGTGGACCGGATCGTGCCGAACCAGGAGGCGGGGCAAGGCCTGGACGTCACGGTGGAGAACTTCTACGAATGGGTCATCGACAGGACCCCGTTCGCGGGCAATCCGCCGGTGATTCCGGGCGCGACCTTCGTGGATGAGCTGGAGCCGTACATCGAGCGGAAACTGTTCACCGTGAACACCGGGCACGCCGCCGCAGCGTACTTCGGCTTCGAGGCCGGCCTGGAGAAGATTTCCGAGGCCATGGCCGACCAGGACGTCGCCGCGGATGTCCGCGCCGTCCTGGATGAAACCAAAGAGCTACTGGTAGCAAAGCATGGATTCAACCGCGACGAGCAGGAGGCCTACGTCCAGAAGATCCTGGGCCGCTTCTCCAACCCGCACCTGCCGGACACCGTGAACCGGGTGGGCCGGGCGCCGCTGCGCAAGCTCAGCCGGCACGAACGCTTTATCGGTCCGGCCGCGGAGCTGGCCGAACGCGGGATTGTCCCGGAGGCCCTGCTGGGCGCGATCGCCGCCGCCCTGCGCTTCAACGACCCGGCCGATGCCGAAGCGGTGGAGCTCGGGCAGATCCTGGCATCCTCGACTGCGGAGGAGGCCACAGCAAAGATCACGGGCCTGGCCCCGGACCACCCGCTGTTCCCGGCCGTCGCCGCCCTGGTCGAGGAGGCCAGGACTGCCGCCTAGTCCGTTTAATCGCCGAAGCCTAGCCGCCGACGCCGGAGCTCGCCCGAGTTCCGGCGTCGGCGTGTTTAAGCCCCCGTCGAGGTGACAGTTGACGCCCATGCGCCGCGAGATCACGGGCGCCAACTGTCACCTCGACGGTGGAACAGGCAACCGCCCTCTTGACCATTAGGCAGCCTAACAGTTAGGCTACCTAACTATGAACGTCAGTGAACCGGCCGACCCGGGCCTCGTCGCCCTCGCCCAGGACTTCCGCGAGGCCCTCCGCCACAGCATCTACCTCGTCCGCCGCCTGGACGCCGACGGCGAACTCAGCGCCGCCCAGCTGAGCACCCTCAAAATGCTGATGGAGGGCGGACCCACTTCCCGTGAGCCCAGCGGCGTGCGGGTCGGCGACATTGCCCGGAACCTCGGCGTCAAGGTGCCCAGTGCCACCGAGCAGATCATCAAGCTCGAGCGCGCCGGCCTCGCCCGCCGGGAACCGGACCCCCACGACGCCCGCGCCGTCCGTGTGGCCCTCACGGAAGCCGGCCTCGCCGCCGTAGATGCCGCCAACGAGCGCCGCAATGCCGTCATGGCCGGCATCCTCTCGTCCCTTTCGGGCGTCGACCGTGCCGCCCTCGCGGCCGCCCTCCCGGTCATCGGCAAGATCAACGCGACGCTTCAGGCCTGATACCCAACCGAAAATCCCACAACTTAGATCCCATGAATTAGGAGTGCAACTATGCACGGCCAGCCCGCCGACACCCTGCCGGCAGCGGAAAAGACCCTCGAGGCTGAGAAGGCCTCACTACTCAAACAGCCCAAGGCGGTGTGGGCGACTGCTCTCGCAGCGGTGTTCGCCTTCATGGGCATCGGCCTGGTGGACCCCATCCTGCCGGCGATCGCCAAGAACCTGGACGCCTCGCCGAGCCAGGTCTCACTGCTTTTCACGAGCTACTTCCTGGTCACCGCCGTCGCCATGCTGATCACAGGCTACGTCTCGTCCCGGATCGGCGGGAAACGGACCCTGCTGATCGGACTGGCGGTAATAGTCGTGTTTGCCTCGCTCTCCGGCACCTCGGGCAGCGTGGCCGAGCTCATCGGCTTCCGGGCCGGCTGGGGGCTCGGCAATGCCCTCTTTGTGGCCACGGCGCTGGCCGTGATTGTCGGCGTCGCGAGCGGCGGCGCCGGCACGGCGATCATCCTCTACGAGGCCGCCCTCGGCCTGGGCATCTCCCTCGGCCCGCTCCTGGGCGCACTCCTGGGCGGCTGGCAGTGGCGCGCGCCGTTCTTCGGCACCGCCGTGCTGATGGCCTCGGCGTTCATCGCGCTGATCACCCTGCTGCCCAAGACCCCGCTGCCTGAGCGGAAGGTCCGGCTCCGGGATCCCCTCCTCGCGCTGGGGCACAAGGGACTCAGGACGACGGCGGCCAGCGGCCTGTTCTACAACTACGGCTTCTTCACCGTCCTCGCCTTCACGCCCTTTATCCTGGGCATGGACGCCTACGGGATCGGCGGAGTGTTCTTTGGCTGGGGCGTCGCCGTCGCCGTCTTCTCCGTGTTTGCCGCCCCCGTGCTGCAGAACCGCTTCGGGGCCGTCCGGGTCCTCACCGGCACCCTGACCCTGCTGATGCTGGACCTGGCGGGCCTGGGACTGGCCGCCGGGCACTCGGTGCCCGCCGTCGTCGTGCTGGTGGTGATTTCCGGGGCGCTCCTGGGCATCAACAACACCATCTACACGGAGCTGGCCATGGGTGTTTCGGATTCGCCGCGGCCCGTGGCCTCTGCCGGGTACAACTTTGTGCGTTGGATGGGCGGCGCCCTGGCTCCGTTTGCCGCCGCGCAGCTGGGCGAGCACTTCGGCCCGCAGGTGCCCTTCTTTGCGGGCGCGCTGGCCATGGTGGCGGCCATTGCCGTGGTCCTCGGCGGACGACGCTACCTGACCGCGCACGAGCCCCACATGGTCTAGCTGACGCGCCGGGTGCCCAACCCGCCGAGGTGACAGTTAATGCCCATGTTCCCGCGGAACATGGGCATTAGCTGTCACCTCGGCAGGCGGAAGGAGGGCAGTGCGGCTCAGGCCGTCGCGGAAGCCTTCGCGGAACCCTTCGGGACGAAAAGGGTCTCGGCGTGCTCCAGGGACATGCCGTTGGTCTCCGGCACCTTGAACTTCACGAAGAAGAACGACGCCGCCGCGAACGTGGCGTACATGGCGTAGGTCAGGGGCAGCGAAGCCGCCGCCATGACCGGGAAGCTCAGGGTGATGGCGAAGTTGGCGATCCACTGGGCGGCCGCGGCCAGGCCCAGGGCGCGGGCGCGGATCCGGGACGGGAAGATCTCACCGAGCAGCACCCAGACCAGCGGGCCCCAGGAGGCGCCGAAGCTGATCACGAAGACGTTGGCGGCAACCAGGGCGGCCGGACCCCACGCGCCGGGCAGCGAAATCGCGTCCCCCGTTCCCGTGGCTGAGGCGAAGGCCAGGGCCATGGTGCCCAGCGATGCGGCCATGCCGATGGAACCCGCGAGCATGATGGGACGTCGGCCGATCCGGTCCACCAGCGCGATCGCCACGAGGGTCACGAGGATGTTCGTGATCGCGGTGGCCACGGAGATCGTCAGGGAGTCCTTCTCCTGGAAGCCGACGGCCTTCCACAGGGTGGTGGAGTAGTAGAAGATCACGTTGATGCCGACGAACTGCTGCAGCACCGACAGGATGATGCCGATCCACACCACGGGCTGCAGGCCGAAGGCCTTGCCGCGCAGGGAGCCCTTCTGGCCCGCGAGCTTGTCTTCCTCGATGGCCTTCTTGATGTCGCGCAGGTGGCGGTCCGTGTCCTCGTTCGGGGCGATGGACTGGAAGATCTTGAGGGCCTCCTCGTCCTTGCCCCGGACGACCAGGAACCGCGGCGACTCGGGCAGGGTGTAGGCAATCCAGCCGTAAACGACGGCGGGCACGGCAGCCGCGAGGAACATCCAGCGCCAGGCTTCAATACCGAACCAGAGGGCCTCGCCCGCTCCGCCGGCGAAGTTCGCGAACAGGGCGTCCGAGAGCAGGGCGGCGAAGATACCAGTGGTGATGGCAAGCTGCTGGAGCGAGGCCAGCCGGCCCCGGACGTGGCGCGGTGAGATCTCGGAGATGTAGGCCGGAGCGATGACGGAGGCCAGGCCGATGCCCAGGCCGCCGACCAGGCGCCAGAAGATGAGGTCCCACACGCTGAAGGCGAAGCCGGTCCCGATCGCACTGACCAGGAACAGCAGGGCGCCGAGCTTCATGGCGGGGATCCGGCCGTAGCGGTCGGCGATCTTGCCGGCCAGGTAGGCGCCGGCCGCGCAGCCGAGGAGGGCCACAGCCACGGCGAAACCGGTTACGGCCTCGCTGAGCGCGAACTCGTCCTTGATTGCGTCGACGGCGCCGTTGACCACCGAGGAGTCGAAACCGAAGAGGAAGCCGCCCACGGCGCCCGCCACGGCCAGCCAGATGACCCGCTGGGGGATCCTGGCTGCGGTCTGGTCTTGGGTGGTTGTCATCTGGCTCCCTCGGCATTTCGCGTTCCGCGGCCGGCGCCGCAAGCTACCAAGTCTTACACCGGAGCCGGAGCGGTGCACGTCACAGGGCCAAAAATGAGAGAAAACATACAGTTTGGCGGGGCGCGGCAAGCGGGCACCGCCGTCGTGCCGTCCAACTGAGACTTCGCGCCCATGTCCGGTTCCGCCATGGGCGCGAAATCTCACCCCGGCGGCCCGACGTCCAGGAGTTGTGGGGGACGTGTGGCTGCGGGGTGTGGATAACTTAAGCGGGCGGCGCCGGATCCGATCATGATGAGGGAATGCGCCGACTTGAGCTCCCAACATTCCTGGCGGACGGCTCGTTCTCCGTCCTTGCTGCGGACGCCGCGGGGATCCCGCGGAAGCGGACCCGTGCCCAGGACCTGATCACGGTGTCCCGCGGTGTCCGCGTCCCGGCCGGCAGCGGCGCACACGGCGGGGCAGCGCTGAGGGCCTACTGCCAGCTCGACGACTGCACCGTACTCTGCCACTTCACCGCGGCGAGGCTGTGGCGCGTTGGCCTTCCCCTGTGGGCGGACTGCGATTGGCGGATCCACCTTGCCCGGCCGCGGGGCGGCAGCATCCCGAAGCGGGCAAACGTGGCGGGCCACCGACTCGCTCTGGCGCCCGGGGACGTGGTGATGTTCGCCGGCGTCCGGGTTACCTCGCCCGAGCGCACCTTCCTTGACCTGGCTGCGGCTCTGCCGCTGGACGATCTGGTGGCTGCCGGGGATGCCCTGGTGTGAGTGCACGGTCCGGAGTTCCCGTCGCCCCGGACCGCCGTGTCGAGCATCGAGGCGCTGGACAGGATGCTGCTCCAACACCCCGGCGCCCGGAACATCCGGACCGCGCGGGAAGCCCTTGGGTACGTGCGCGTGGGTGCGGATTCCCTGCCGGAAACACACCTGCGGCTCGCCCTGGTCCGCGGCGGCCTTCCGGAACCCGAGCTCAACCACGTGGTCTGGGGCCCGGCCGGCGCCCCGGAATTATGGCCGGACGCGGCCTATCCGGCCCACCGGATCTCGCTGCAGTACGACGGCGCCCACCATGACGGACCAGGCCAGCATCTGCGCGACATCCGGCGGGCACGGACCACGGAACGGCTGGGCTGGGTCGAGGTGAGGATCTCGAAGGACGACCTGGCGGGTGATCGCCCCGCGGCCATCGGCAGGGTCCGGCGGGCCCTCCAGTCCCGGGGATGGACGCCGAGGTGAGGTTAAGCGCCCATGCTGTTTAGCGTCATGGGCGCCAAGTCTCACCCCGGCGTGGTCAGCGCTCTACCAGGATCCCGTCCGGATCACACCAGATCATGGCGCCGGGCCGGAGGACGACGCCGTCGATCTCCAGTGCCACGTCGCTCTCACCGGCACCTGCTTTGGCGCTTTTGCGCGGGTTGCTGCCGAGCGCCTTCACCCCGAGCGGCAGTCCGGCGATCGCCGTCCGGTCGCGGATGGCGCCGTTGATCACGACGCCGGCCCAGCCGTTCGCGACCGCGCTGGCCGCGATCAGGTCCCCCATCAGGGCCGTGCGCAGCGAGCCGCCGCCGTCCACCACCAGGACGGCCCCGTCGCCGGGTGTGGCGAGCGTGGACTTGACCAGGGCGTTGTCCTCGAAGCAGCGGATGGTACGGACCAGGCCGCTGAAGTGCGTCCGGCCGCCGAGCGACTGGAACTGCAGGGCCACGGAGTCGAGCTCCTCACCCCGGACGTCGTAGAGATCGGCGGTATTTACGGCGGATGCGGCCATCGGTTCTCCTGAGCTGGAAATAGGGGGCGGATCGTGGTCCCCACGATAGTCTGGCTGCACACCGATCTTCAGCGTGCGTCGTCAGTTTCCGGGGGGAACCGAATTACATGAGCCTGTCCGATCCTCCCGGCGCTGCTCCGGACCCAGCCCGTGACCCCGCCGCGGCACCCTCGACGGCAGAACGCCCGACGACGGAACGCCCGACGGCGGTGGCGCTCGCCGAGCCCGACCGGGCGGTCCGGCCCGTCTGGATCGCCGGGGTTGTCCTCGTCAACCTCGGCATCAACGCGGCATTCTTCGCCCCGCTCCAGGTGCTCCTCGGCCAGCAGGCGGCAGCATTCAGCGAGGCCGACAAGGAGGCCATCCTCGCCCTCGTGACCGGGGCGGGCGCGGCGGTCTCACTGGTCGCCAACCCGCTGTTTGGCGCGTTCAGCGACCGCACCTCCTCACCCCTGGGCCGGCGTGTGCCCTGGGTCCTCTTCGGCGCCGTCCTCGGCGCCGCGGCCCTGATTGCCCTCGCCGGGGCGCCGAACGTTGCCATCATGACGCTGCTCTGGTGCCTCGTGCAGGCCGGCTGCAACGGCGCCTATGCCGCCATCACCGCGGCCATCCCGGACCGCGTGCCCGTGGCGCAGCGCGGCACGGTGGGCGGCCTGGCCGCCATGGGACAGACGGTCGGCATCCTCATCGGCGCCGTGATCGCGGCAGTGGTGACGGGGAACTTCGCCGTCGGCTATGTGGTCTGCGCCGTCGCGCTGCTCGCCGGCGTCGTGCTGTATTTCTTCAGGAACGACGACGCCCGGCTCCCCGCGGAGGCGCGGCCGCCGTTCCGCCTGGCCGGCTTCGTCAAGGGTTTCTGGATTTCCCCGGCGCTCCACCCGGACTTCGCCTGGGCCTGGCTGACCAGGCTCCTGGTGAACATCGGCAACCACATGGTCACCCTTTACCTGCTCTTCTTCCTCACGGATGCGGTCCGCCTTCAGGAGACGCAGGGCATGGCGCCCGAGTTCGGCGTGCTGATCCTGACCGGACTCTATGCGGTGATGGTGATCATCAGCAGTGTGATCGGCGGCCGGCTGAGCGACCGGATGGGGAGACGGAAGCCGCTCGTGATCATGTCCTCGGTCATCATCGCGGTGGCCTCGCTGATCCTGGCATTCGCGCCGAACTGGATCGGGGCGCTGCTGGGCGCTTCGGTGCTGGGCATCGGCTTCGGCTGCTACCTTGCGGTCGATTTCGCCCTCATTACCCAGGTGCTCCCGGCGGCTCTGAGCCGCGGCAGGGACCTGGGTGTCCTGAACATCGCCAATTCCCTGCCGCAGGTGCTCGCCCCGCTTATCGCGTTCCCCTTCGTGACGCTGTGGGGTGGATACGTTTCGCTGTACGTGGCGGCCGCGGTGATTGGGCTGCTGGGTGCCGTGTTCGTGGTCAAAATCAAGGGCGTCGACTAGCCCAGAAGGTGCCGCCGTCGTGGCTCCGTCCGGGCCGCTCCGGCCGTGGATGTGACTGGCTTTCGGCCCGGGGGCGTGGCGTATAGTGGACGGGAATTGCCGCGGCAGTGCTGTGGGGGATCCCTCCCGGCTGCCGAGAAAACCGACCCCGGAACGCTGCTGATGCCTGAACTTCACTCAGAACTTCCACCGATGGCCCCGCCGCCCAGCCTGCCCAGGCAACGGCTCCGCTACACCCGGATCCTCGACGTCGCCGCCGGGTTCGTGCGCAAGGGACTGGATTCCGTGGTTCTCTCGGAGGTCGCTGCCCGGGCTGATGTTCCGCTCGGCACCCTGTACCGATACTTTCCGTCCGCCACCCAGCTGGTGCTGGCGCTGTACCGTAAGCAGCTCACGGAACTGTACGCCGCCAACTCCCCTGCGGCGCCAGCGGCCGGCACCGCCGCTGCATCGACAAGCACCGCCGCTGCCCCGGCGAAGAAGTCTGCGGGACGCTCCGCGAAGCCACCCGCAGCGGACGCCTCGGGCGATGTACCGGCCCACGCGCTCGTCGGCGTCGTGATGGAAATCTTCCACATGCGCCTTATGCAGCCTGCCGTGGAGCAGTGCCTCAACAAAGTCGTGTACACCAAGGACACGGACACCACGAAGCTGCTCCGCGAGATCGACGCCACGGCCGAGAAGGCCGTCACCGCCGTCAGCGGCGACGCCGCCATCTCCCGGGTGCTGCTGCTGACCGTCACTGGACTGGTCCAGTCGGTCCGCTGCCGCCGGCTTTCCCTCTTTGAAGCCGAGGAAGACCTCAAGAAAGCCTGCTTCCTGCTGACATGCGGCCGCCCAGCGGCGTAACTGGTCTAGACCAATCTGACTTTTTACTGGCCGGTAGCGGACCTTTTGAGTGATGCGGGTCACAAAAAAGCTTGGATAAACGTTTCACCATTCGCGGGAGTGTGTCCGTCGACACTTCATGGCCCGCCGGCTTTGTTTACCATTGCAGAACCGGAGCGGCCCCGCCGCTTACAGTACCCGGAGCACCGCCGCCGGCCCACCAACCTCGGGCCGCTGCCGACGTTCCCCAGACCATCTTGAGCATCCCTGTGCTTGAGCTTCCATGAGCCGTATGCCCACGGTGAGCCCCAGGAGACAACGAAGTGTCCATTGAGACGACTATCCCCACCGACGCTACTTCCCCCGCAGAGCCCGTAGAGGTGCTGAGCGACGAGGAAATTTTCGCATCCCACCAGGGCGGCAAGCTTTCAATTTCCAGCACTGTCCCGCTCGCCAGCAAGCGCGACCTTTCCATCGCGTACACGCCCGGCGTCGCCCAGGTCAGCCGCGCCATCGCCGCCAACCCGGAGCTCGCCAAGACCCTCACGTGGGCCCAGCGCCTCGTTGTCGTCGTCAGCGACGGCACGGCCGTGCTCGGCCTGGGCGACATCGGGGCCAGCGCCTCGCTGCCCGTGATGGAGGGCAAGTCCGCCCTGTTCAAGGCCTTCGGCGAACTCGACTCCATCCCGTTGGTGCTCAACACCACCAACGTCGACGAGATCGTGGAGACCCTCGTCCGCCTTCGTCCGAGCTTCGGCGCCGTCAACCTTGAGGACGTCTCAGCGCCGCGCTGCTTCGAACTCGAGGAGAAGCTCATCGAAGCCCTCGACTGCCCCGTTATGCACGATGACCAGCACGGCACCGCCGTCGTCGTGCTCGCCGCCCTGACCGGCGCCGCCAAGGTGACCGGTCGTGGACTCGAGAAACTGCGCGTTGTCGTCTCGGGCGCCGGCGCTGCCGGGATTGCCGTCGCGCAGATGCTGCTCTCCGCCGGGATTACCGACGTTGTGCTGCTGGACTCCCGCGGGGTCATCAACAGCAAACGTGCGGACATCGCTGCCCACCCCGAGGGCAAGAAGGCGCAGCTGGCCAGGAGCGGGAACCCGCGCGATGTCTCCGGCGGCCCCGCCGAGGCATTGCTCGACGCCGACGTTTTCATTGGCGTCTCCTCCTCCAGGCTGGACGAGGACCACCTCAAGCTCATGAGCAAGGACGCGATCGTGTTCGCCCTCTCCAACCCGGACCCCGAAGTCCTGCCGGAGGTTGCACGCAAGTACGCGGCCGTCGTCGCCACGGGCCGCAGCGACTTCCCGAACCAGATCAACAACGTCCTGGCCTTCCCCGGCATCTTCCGCGGAGCCCTCGACGCCGGCGCCCGCCGGATCACGCCGGCCATGAAGCTGGCCGCAGCCCGCGCCATCGCCGCACTGGCCGAGGAGGACCTTTCCGCCGACTACATCGTCCCCAGTCCGCTGGACCCGCGGGTGGCACCGGCGGTTTCCGCCGCCGTCGCCGCGGCGGTTGAAGCCGAGTAGACACAGCTGAACAGAAGACGACGGCGCCGCAGCCCTGGGGATGCGGCGCCGTCGTCGTCGGGTGCTCCGGGCACCGGCTCGAACCATAGACTGGAGCGATGAACCCCGAGACTGTCGTGACGATCCTGTGCGGCCTCGCCATCCTGGTGGGCGTGGCCGGCACCGTCATCCCCGTGCTTCCCGGCAGCATCCTGATCGGACTGAGCCTGCTCGCGTGGGCCATCTGGGGCGGCGCCGGAACCATCGGCTGGGTGGTGTTCGGGATCGGCCTGGTCTTTGTCCTGGCCGGGATGGCCGCCAGCGCGGTCCTGACCGGGCGGAAACTCAAACAACACAGCATTCCCGGCCGCTCGGTGGTGGCCGGGCTGGTCCTCGGGGTGGTGGGGATGTTCATCATCCCCGTCGTGGGCCTGTTTGTCGGTTTCGCCGCCGGCCTGCTGCTGAGCGAGTTGCAGCGCACGCGCGTGTTCGGCACTGCCGTGGCATCCAGCTGGGCGGCATTGAAGGCCACCGGCCTGGGAATGATCGTGGAGTTCGGACTCGCCTGCCTGGCCGGCAGCACCTGGGTGATCGGACTCTGGATTTCGGCCGCGGCCTAGTCTGCCCGCGGCCGCCCCGGGCGGACTAGCATGGAGTCATGAGCGCCGGACCAGGGGAAACCGCCCCCCGACCAGCCCTATACCGCGACCACCGCGACCTGACGCCGTTCCGGACGCCGGTGATCCGGACGCCTGTCCGCGGACTCGCCAACGGCGTCGCCGGTGCCGTGGCGGGGCGGACCCGTGGTTCACTTCCCGTGGAAGGCGGCGCACCCCGGCTCGGCAAAGTGGGTGGCAGGGCACCGGGCAAAGCGGCGAAGACCGTGCATGCCGCCATCTTCGCCAGCTCCGACCCGGACCGGCTGATCGCCCTGGCGCACGCCAACCCCGGGTGGGCCGGGCTGTGCTACCTGATGGCCGGACTGCAGAGCTATGCCCAGGGCGGCCACCTCCGCTCCTCCGAACTGCTCCAGCGCGGCCTGCTGATCAGGAACGACGACGACGCGAACAGCTATGCGTCCGTCTATCTGGCCCGTGTCATCACCCGGGTGGCCGTGGCAGAGCGGGTCGAGGTTCCCGTCTTGTTCAGCGAGGAGGCTGCGTTCCTGGCGTTGTCCCATTCGCTGCGCGAGACAGGCCAGGGCGAGGCCGCACTCGCGGCGCTGACGGGACTGCCGCCGTCGTTGCCCATGGCCCTGGCGAGCTGCTCTCTGGCCGCGTCGCTGGGACGGCATCTGGACGTGGTGGCGGACACGGACGGGCTGCTCAACGGGGACGATCTCTCGGCGGCGCTGCTCCTGGTGCGGGCACGGTCGCTCCGGAAACTTGGCGACGACCGGGAAGCGCGGGCAGCCCTGCAGGAGGTCCTGCGCCGGCGCAAGACCGATTTCACGCTCCGCAGCGATGCCCTGACGGACCGGGCGCTCCTTCTCCTGGACAACGGGCGGAAGGTGCTGAACCGGTTTGAGTGGCAGCACCGCCAGCCCACTGAACTGGAGACGGTCAGGACGCTCCGCAAGGACGCCGAACTGCATGAGCTCTGGGACCGGGAATACGGCCTCGCCGACGACGGCGACTGAACCAGGGAGACGGGTCCCGTTCCGGATCGACGACCCTTGCGGACTCGCGGAAGCAGGGAGTAAAACCGAGGAATGAGAGATGCGGCAGCGCGCTGGATGCAGCACTACATCGCAGCCTGGAGGTCGAACGAGCCGGAGGACATCAAGGCGCTTTTCACGGAGGACGCCGTGTACGCCACCCGCCCGGATGATCCCGAGGCGTGGACCGGGCGCGAGCAGATCGTGGAGCGATGGATCGCCGGCCGTGATGAGCCGGGGGACTGGACCTTCGAATGGAAGCTCCTCGGCGTCGACGGCGGCAGGGCCTTCGTGCAGGGCCGCACTGACTACCGCGAGGACAGCCGCAGCTACGACAACCTCTGGATCATCCAGCTCACGGGGGACGGCCGCGCCACGGCGTTCACCGAGTGGTACATGCCGCGCACGTGACCGGGCGGCCGGAGGCCGCGCGCAGCCCCAGCCTCAGCCTTGGGTCCTCAGCCGCGAGGCATGACGTGGCCCAGGAGCGGTACCAGTTGCTCGGACAGCAGTACGGCGCCCAGTGCCACCATGATGATGCCGCTCGCGAGCGTCACTCTCCGTGCCGCTCCCGGCCGGGAGTGCAGCAGTTTGCGTGACAGCAATGCAACGCACGTGTAGACCACGGCAACCAGGAGGACAAACGTCATGCCGAGAAGGCCCGACTGCACCGGCACCGGCAGCGACGCCTCCGGGCTGACAAACTGCGGCACCAGGGCAACATAGAACAACAGTCCTTTCGGGTTGATGCCGCTGGTTCCCATGCCCTGCAGGAAGGTCCGGAACTGGTTCGCCGGAGCCCGCACTTCTGCGGTGCCGAAGCTCGCCCCGCGCCAGGACCGGATGGTCGA
The DNA here is from genome assembly GCF_009928425.1 of Pseudarthrobacter sp. ATCC 49987. NCBI lineage: Bacteria > Bacillati > Actinomycetota > Actinomycetes > Micrococcales > Micrococcaceae > Pseudarthrobacter > Pseudarthrobacter sp. ATCC 49987. The sequence goes on from NZ_JAABNS010000001.1 coordinate 3,955,689, forward strand.
GAGTCCGAGCCAGAGAAGATAGCCGGCGCCGGCCACGGTCAGCCATCCCAATACGCCGGGAATCCCGGTGAGCAGCGCTGCCAGGCCAGCCACCAGGAACACCGTGTGCAGCACATAGCCGCCGCAGAGTCCCGCCACGGCAGGCACAAAGCTGCGCTGCTTCAGGCCTGCGGCGATGGAATAGGCCCAGTCCACTCCAGGCGTGCAGGCAAGGGCGCCGGCAACCACCAAAAAGGCAATGAAAAGCTGGGGGTTCATGGCGGTCTCCTGACGCTGGGTACAGGAAAAGTCTAGGAAAAAATGCGCCCAAAGTGTTCCCTGTTTTCGCGGAAAAACACTGGTTGCGGGTAAGATTATTGCGTGGTTGACCATTTGGACAGAAGTATTTTGCGCTACCTCAAAGAGGATGGCCGCATGACGGCGACAGCGCTCGCGGCCAAGGTGGGGTTGACCGTGGCGCCCTGCCACCGGCGGCTCCGCGACCTGGAGGCGTCCGGCGTCATCCGCGGCTACCGGGCGGAGATCGATCCGGCCGCCGTGGGGCTCGGGTTCGAGGCGATAGTGTTCGTCACGCTGCGGCAGGTGGACCGCGCCACGATGGAGATCTTCGAGAACCGGGTGGCGGACAACCCGAATATCGTGGAGGCCCAGCGGTTGTTCGGCTCGCCCGATTACCTGCTCAAGGTCATCGCCGAGGACCTGCCCGCCTACCAGCGCTTCTATGACAGCGAGCTGACCTCGCTGCCGGGGGTCGAGCGCCTGACGTCGACACTGGTCATGAAGAACCTGAAGACCAATACCGGGCCGCCCGTCTAGTACTACAGTCGCGTTTAATTTTGGCCGTATCGGCGGTTTAACCGGACTTTCCGCTCGCGGCCTGTTAATCGTTGGTGGTGAGTGATGATATTTGTGTGGCGGACGTAGAAGAGTGGGCCGATGGTCTGGAAGAAATCGGCGATCTGATTGGGCGGCGGTTTGTCCGGTCGGAACCGCGGCGGAACGCTGTGGGGTATGTGCGAGGGCTGCTTTCGGATGAGGAACGCAAGAATTCCTGGACGCTGTCCGAACGCGCCGGGCACGGCACCCCGGATGGCATGCAACGCCTGCTCTCGACCACCGACTGGGACCCGGATGCCGTGCGGGATGACCTGTTCACCTACGTCAACCGCCACCTGGGCGATCCCGACGGGATCCTGATCATTGACGAGACTGGATTCCTCAAGAAGGGCGCCGCCTCAGCCGGGGTCGCACGCCAGTATTCGGGCACCGCCGGGCGCGTGGAGAACTGCCAGATCGGGGTGTTCCTGACGTACTCCGCCCCGGCCGGGCGCACCCTGCTGGACCGGGAACTCTACCTGCCCAAAGCCTGGGCCGATGACCGGGAAAGATGCACCCGGGCCGGGATCCCCAAAACCCGGGAATTCGCCACGAAACCGGCACTGGCAGCGGACATGATCGACCGCGCCCTGGATGCCGGGATCCTTGCCCGCTGGGCCACCGGGGACGCGGTCTATGGGCAGCACACGGGGCTGCGCCGCCGTCTGGAAGCCAGGGGGTTGCACTACGTGCTGGCGGTTCCCATGAACCAGAACGTCATCGCCCCCACAGTCGGGATCGGCGAGCAATGGCGCGCGGATAAACTCATCGCCTCGCTGCGCACCAATGCCTGGCGGACCAGGACCGCCGGCGCCGGGACCAAGGGCGACCGCCGGTATTCCTGGGCACGAACCCGCATCAACGGACCCGCCGAAACAGGGGAACACTGGCTACTGGCCCGCCGCTCCCTGAAAGACCCCTCCGATCTGGCTTACTACATCTGCCATGGCCCGAACCGCGTCTCGCTGGCCGAGCTGGTGCGGATCGCCGGCGCCCGCTGGGCCATCGAGGAAACCTTCCAAACTTCCAAAGGAGAAACCGGACTGGACCACTACCAAGTGCGCCAATACACCGGCTGGTACCGCCACATCACCCTCTCCATGTTCGCCCAGGCCTTCCTGACCGTGGTCCGCTCCAAAAAAGGGGCCCTGCCGCCGAAACCGCGGAACTGATCCGGCTCTCACTGCCTGAAATCAGGCGCCTGCTGGTCCGAATGGTCTGGCACCGGACCACCGCCCCCGAACAAGTCCTGGAACACTCAACCTGGCGACGAAAACACCAACACCGCGCACGACATAGTCATTACAAAGCCCGCGGACACACCCCATAAACGCGACTGTAGTACTAGGGCGTGTCTCCCAATTGGTGCTTGTCAGCTTTGGCATGCTGGAATCATGTCGCGTACTGCCGTCCTGACCGATGCCCAATGGGAGCGGATTGAACCGTTGATGCCCAGTTCCGACGGGAGCCGTGGGCGGCCGTTCCAGGACCACCGTCTGATCGTCGAAGGCATCATCTACCGTTTCCGGGCGGGAATTCCCTGGCGGGACCTGCCGGAGACCTTCGGCCCGTGGCAGACCGTCTGGAAACGCCACCGCCGCTTCAGCGGCGACGGCACCTGGGACAAGATTCACTCCCGGATCCTGGCGGAGGCCGACGCGGCCGGGATGATCGATTGGGAGGTCTCCGTGGACTCCACGGTCAACCGGGCCCACCAGCACGCCACGAACCTCACCCGCCACACAGGGGGACCTGTCGAATTACATGAATCTGTTGGAGGAACCGCCTGATCACGGGATCGGCCGGTCCCGCGGCGGGCTGACAACGAAAATCCATCACCTCTGCGACGGCAAGATGCGCCCGCTGGTCATGTTGCTCGGTCCCGGGCAGGGCGGGGACTCCCCAATGTTCCCGCACCTGCTGGACTCCCTCAGCGTTCCCCGGCTGGGTCCGGGCAGGGCCCGTTCCCGCCCGGACCGTGCCCTGGCGGACAAGGCCTACTCCTCCAATGCCAACAGGGAACTTCTGCGCCGGCGCGGCATCCAGGCGGTAATCCCGGAACGCTCCGATCAGGAAGCGAACCGCAAACGCCGCGGCAGCAAAGGCGGCAGACCAGTAGGGCTGGACAAGGAAGCCTACAAACGGCGAAACGTCGTCGAACGGTCCTTGAACATCTTCAAACAATGGCGCGGCCTCGCCACCCGCTACGACAAGCTCGCCCTGACCTACCGCGGCGGAGTCGTCCTCCGCGCCATCACCATCTGGCTCAAGGAATTAAGAGACATGCCCTAGGCCACACGGGTGCTGTTCCGGGACTGCCGGGCGGGGACTCAGACGCCCAGCAGCCCTGTGGTCCGGTACGGGATGACTTCGCGCAGGAACATGCTGGTGGACGTTCGCACGATTCCCGGGCAAAGCCGGATCTCTTCGGAGACGCGGTACAAATCGTCCGGGCTTGTGGCCACCACCCGGATCAGCAGGTCGGTCTCCCCGGCCGGCGCGTGGCATTCGAGGACTTCGGGGATGTTCCGGAGCGCCGCAATTGCCTCATTCAGATGGCTCTGGTCCAGTTCCGCGCTCACCGACGCCGCCACGCCCCGGCCCAGCGCCGAGGGCAGCACGCGGCTGCTGTTGGGCCGGAGTGCGCCCGACGCCGTCATCCGCTCCAGGCGCGACTGCACGGTGCCGCGGGCCAGGCCCAGTTTCTGGGCCAGCACCATGATCGGCAGCCGGGGATCCTCGTCAAGGGCGAGGAGGATCCGACGGTCCGTCCCGTCGAGTTCCTGCAAAGTGACCACTTCCCGTTCATCCTCGTGGCTTGCATTGGTCAATCTGACTACTCGAGAGCAAGCTCGTTGCACCAACTGTAGGACTTCTGTTGAAATAGTGACAACAAAGGGACGAGGCCACCGCCGGACCCCAAAGGCTACAAGTACCCCGGCACACCACCCGGACCTTGGATGAGGATTCCCGCAAGGAACCCGCCAGCTGATTGACTCTTGTTCACACCATCGTCATTCCGCACGAAAACTCTGTAATCGCAGTGCCATGGCCCGGAGGAACTCCCCGGGCCCGGCACGGCAAGAGCCCCTGAGCCACCGACGTCGGTTTTCCGAAGTCATCGGTAGCTGAGGGGCTCTTGTGTTCGCTGCGCATAGGCTGAAGCCATGACCTCTGCCGGCCGCTTCGCCCCCAGCCCCTCCGGCGAACTGCATGTCGGCAACCTCCGCACGGCCATCCTGGCCTGGCTCTTCGCCCGGTCCACGGGCCGGCGGTTCCTGATGCGCGTCGAGGACCTTGACAGGGCACGGGCCGGCGCCGAGGCTGAGCAGCTCCGCGACCTGGCTGCAATCGGTATCACGTGGGACGGCGGCGTCGTCCGCCAGACCGACCGCGGGGCCCACTATGCGGCCGCGATCGCCAGGCTTGCCGCGGCGGACCTGACCTATGAGTGCTTCTGCACCCGCCGGGAGATCCAGGAAGCGCCGTCCGCGCCGCATGCCCCGCAAGGCGCCTATCCCGGCACCTGCCGGAACCTCACTGCCGCCGAGCGCGAGGCGAAGCGCGCCACCCGGCCGGCAGCGGTCCGGCTCCGGTCAACGGTTACGGAGGCGACCGTGCAGGACCTGCTGCGCGGCAGCTACACGGGCGTGGTGGATGACTTTGTATTGCGGCGCAATGACGGCGTCGTCGCGTACAACCTCGCCGTGGTGGTCGATGACGCCGAACAGGGCATTGACCAGGTGGTCCGCGGCGACGACCTGCTGCCGTCCACGCCCCGGCAGGCCTATCTCGCCCTGCTGCTGAATATGCCTGTCCCGGAATATGCGCATGTTCCGCTTGTGCTGAACGCCGCCGGCGCCCGGCTGGCCAAGCGCGACGGCGCCGTCACACTCGCGGACCTCGCGGCCGAAGGCGTGCCCCCGGAGGACGTGCGGGACGTGCTGCTGGTATCCCTCGGGCTGCCGACCGGACCGCTGGAGCACGCCCTCGCCGTGTTCGACCCCGCCGCGCTGCCGAAGCAGCCGTGGGTGTGGCCCGGGCTGGGCGGCGCCGGCGCGTAGGCTGGAATCATGTCAGAACCAGAATTCACGGAAGCACGCGCCCCTCAACCGAGTTTCACCGTGGAGACGGCGAAGATCCTTGCCGAGGTCGCCCACAACCGGCAGAAAGACAAGCTCAAGCGCCCGTACCGCGAGCACGTAATCGCCGTCGGGGATGCGCTGGCGGATTTCGACGACGACATCCGGATTGCCGGCTACCTGCATGACATCGCCGAGGACACACCCATGACGCGGCAGGCCCTGCTGGACATGGGTGTCTCCGAGCGTGCGGTGGACATCATCGAGCGCGTCACGAAGCGACTGCACGAGAACCCGGACGACTACCAGGCCGGCATCCGCTACATCGCGGAAGACCACGACGCCACCCTCGTGAAAATTGCGGACAACGCGCACAACTCATTGCCAGAACGGGTCAGGGCGCTGGCCGAGAAGTGGCCGGACAAGCCGCCGGTCACCCGCTACGATGAGGCCCGCCCGGTGCTCTATGCCGCGGTTCCGGTGGAGGAAACCCGGAAGATCCTGGCCCGGATTAATCCGTGGCTCTTGGACGAGCTCGACGATCTGCTCGATGAGGCGGACGACACCGACTATGAAAACCTCTCCTATGACGACGCCACGGAAGCGGAGCCGGCAATGGTCGAGTCGGCCGGGCCCGCCGATACCGGGGAGCAGCGGAACCCGTAGCCCTTTGGCTACACCCGGCCTAAGGCATCGATGTCCTCGAGGAACTGCTGGTGGACTTCTTCGCTGACCGTGGTGCGGGTATCCGCGATCGCATCGAGGTAGTCCTGCGTCGCGGGGCCCTTCCGTACCGCCTCGCGGACTGAGGCGTTGCCGCTGGAAGCCAGCCCGCCGTCGTCGTACACGGCCTTCTCCAGGGCGCGCTGGGACGCGCTTCGGGCCGCATACTCGATGTCCGCGGGGGAGAAGCCCTCGGTGCGGTCCACCAGGAGCTCCACGTCCACGTCGTCCACCACCGTGGCGGGAATGAAGCGCTGCCACATGGCCTCGCGGGCCTGCCGGTCGGGCAGGCCGATGGGAATGACATAGTCGAATCGGCCGTGGCGCAGGAACGCGGTGTCCAGGGCGCGGATGAAGTTGGTGGCGCAGACCAGCAGGCGTCCCGGCTGTTCGCGGAAGGCCGGGATGATCTTGAGGAGTTCGTTGGTGACGCCCTGCAGCGGCGACGGGGGTTCGCCGGAGCGCTGGGAGGCGATCTCCTCCACCTCATCGATGAAGACGACGGCGTGCTCCAGCTCGGCGATCTCCAGGAAGGTCTCGCGCAGGGCACCTGCGAGGCCCTTGGGGTCGGAGGCCAGACGGGAGGGGAAGACCTCCACAAAGGGCCACTCGAGGCGGGAAGCAATCGCCTTCGCGAAGGTCGTCTTGCCGGTGCCGGGAGGGCCGAAGAGCACGACGGCGCGCGGGGGCACCACACCGTATTCGTCGGCGAGGTCGGCCTCGGCCAAGGGCAGCACCAGGCGGCGTTCCAGCAGTTCCTTCTCGTTCCGCATGCCGGCGACGTTTTCCCAGAGGTCGCGGGCCAGGATGCGGCCGCCGAGCTGGCTGAGCGGTTCGAGTTCCTGGCGCTGCACCGGGATCTTCCGCTCGAAATACCGCAGGTTCTTCTTCAGCACGAAGCCCCGGCCCAGGAACGCTTCCACCCGGGTCTCGGATTCCGGCATGAGCGCGGAGAGCTTGTTCAGCCCGTGCGGCGCCATCCGGTTCTCGACGGCGGCCAGCAGCGAGGTGCCGATCCCGCGGCCGCGGAATTCGGGGAGGGTGGCCAGGAAAACGATCCAGCCCTGGTCGTGGGCGGCGCGGCCGACGGCGGCCCCCACCACCTGGTCGCCCTGCACCGCGACCACGGCATGGTCCTTTTCGCAGGAGGCCAGCACCTCGGAGAGCGCGTAGACCGGCTCGACATTGGTGGCCTTGAGGGACTCCCAGAGGTGCAGGATGCCGTCGAGATCGGCGGAATGGAAATCCCTGATTCGCCAGTTGGTCATGTGGTGTCTCCCTGGTGGTTCGTCGCTGAGCCAGTGTGAGTCTGTCTGCTGAGCATATGCGAACGGCTCCCGGGAGAAGTTGCGGGGACGTTGCGTTACGCCCCCGCGACCAGCCGCGCCCCCTGCCGAGGTGAGACGTCGCGCCCATGATTCCGCCGGACGATGGGCGCGAAACCTCACCTCGGGGTCCACGGACCGGTTAGAGGCCCGCGAGCAGGTCCTTCATTTCCTGGATCTCGCCCGTTTCGGAGGCCGCAATGTCCTTGCCGAGCTGAACAGCGTCGGCATTCTTGCCGCTGCGGACCTCGGCGTTGGCCATCTCGACGGCGCCTTCGTGGTGCGCAATCATCTGGCTGAGGAACAGCCGGGCGGCCTCGGTGCCTTGGGCGGCGTCGAGCCTTGTGAGGTCGTCGCCGCTCATCATGCCGGTCATGGAGTGTCCGCCGGGCGCCTGCGTGGGTTCGCTCCAGCCCTTGAGCCAGCCAGTCATCTTTTCGATCTCGGGCGCCTGGGCTGCTTTGATCTTCGTTGCCAGCGCGGTGACCCGGGTGTCGATGCCCTGCTTTTTCAGGATCATGTCGCTCATCTCGACGGCCTGTGCGTGGTGCGGAATCATGGCCTGGGCAAACATCGTGTCCGAGCCGTTGTGGTCGGCCACCGCGGCCGGGCTGGCCGGCATGGTGCTGTGGTCCGCGCCGGGCATACTGCTGGCACTGGACCCGGACCCGGTGGAGCAGCCTGCCAGGGCGATGACGGCGGCGACGGCGGTGGCGGAAAGCGTGAGGGTCTTCTTCATGGAGAATCTGTCCTTCGGGGATCCGGCCCTGGAGCCGGAGGTCTGGGGGCGCGCGGTGGCCGTTGGCGTGGCGGGCGCGCGCCGTGGGGCATGGGTCGGCGCCGGTGTGTTCACGGCACATGCCCATTCTTACGTGCGGCTGATGGACAGGTCCCGGGGTGAGGGCGTCCCGGGCAGATAGGCGTAGTCCGGCTGCCGGTCTGCGCGGGATGCCGCCCAGGATTGCATCGCCAGCAGCGTGGATCCGGGCTGTGGGGCGCTCAGAGAAGCACCCGCAGGGGACGGAGTGCAGTCAACGTGAGCTGCCGGCTCCTCGGCGCAGCCGCCCTGGCAGACGCACGACGGGGGCGTAGTAGCTGCGGCGTTGTGGCTGGGGTGTTGGCCGTGGGTCGGCGCTGACGCCGGAGCCGCGGGGTGATCTACCGCGGCGTGTCCGGCACTGCCCGAAACCGGCGCGTGGGAGTGCGTCCCATGGGAACCGGTGAGGATGTGCATGCCCAGGCAGCCCGCGATGACAGCCAGAATTCCGGCCAGCAGTGCGGCCCGGTGCAGGGAGGAAGCGGGACCTGCCGGGTTGGCAGTGGTCATCGTGGTCCTCCTCTCCGGCGTGCTGTGTGTGGGTTTCACGGTACCGGTGTTCAACGACGGCGACGGGCAGTGTGTTCCAGCCTTCCGCGGTCCGCGTCCGTTAGCAGTTGGCCGGCCGGCACAAGTATGACACTATCTGCGTATGAATGCAGATATGCAGGTTGAGGTCGACAGTCCCCACGTGGAGCTGGCCGTCGAGGTGTTCTCCATGCTGGCCGATGCCACGCGTGTCCGGCTGATCCTGGCACTGGGGGAGGGTGAGCTGCCCGTCAACGTCCTGGCTGAGCGCGTGGGGAAGCCGGCTGCAGCTGTCTCCCAGCACCTGGCCAAGATGCGGCTGGGCGGCATGGTCGCCACCCGGCAGGAGGGCACGAAGGTCTTTTATCGGCTGCAGAATGATCACGCCCGCCAATTGGTGATGGATGCGATCCACCAGGCCGAGCACGCGCTCGGCACTGCCCAGCGGCACAGCGCATGAACCGCCCGTCGGACGCCGTGGACGAACACAGCCACGGCGAAGGCCATGAGCACCCGCACGAGCACGAGCACCCGCACGACCACAACCACAGCCACGGTCCGCACGGACACACCCACGCCACCGGGCTGAAGGGCTGGCTCCAGTCGGTCTTCGTCCCGCACTCGCACGACGCCGCGGACTCCATCGACGAGGCGCTCGAATCCAGCTCCCAGGGCATCCGTGCGGTCAAGGTCTCCCTGCTCGGGCTCGCCGCCACCTCGCTCTTCCAGCTCGTGATCGTACTGATCAGCGGCTCCGTGGCGCTGCTGGCGGACACGGTGCACAACTTCTCCGACGCCCTGACAGCGGTCCCGCTGTGGATCGCGTTCCTGCTGGGCCGCCGCAAGGCCACCCGGACGTACACCTACGGGTTCGGCCGGGCCGAGGACCTCGCCGGGCTGTTCATCGTGGCGATGATCGCGCTCTCCGCGGTGGTGGCGGCCGTCGAATCCATCCGCCGCTTCTTTGAACCCCAGCCCGTTCACAACCTCGGCTGGGTGCTCGCCGCAGGGCTGGTGGGCTTCGCCGGCAACGAACTCGTCGCCATCTACCGGATCCGTGTCGGCCGGCGGATCGGTTCCGCCGCCCTGGTGGCCGACGGTATCCACGCCCGGACGGACGGTTTCACCTCGCTGGCGGTCGTCGCGGGCGTCATCGGCGTCTGGCTCGGCTTCCCGCTCGCGGACCCCATCGTGGGCCTGCTGATTTCGGCCGCCATCGTGGTCCTCCTGTGGGGCACCGTGCGTGACGTCGGACGGCGGCTGATGGACGGCGTCGATCCTGAACTGACGCAGCAGGTCGAGGCCGTCATTGATCAACATTCCAGGGCCGGTGGGACCGCCCGGCTGCGCTGGTCCGGCCACCGGCTGCACGTCGAGGTCACGGTGCCGATCGCGCCGGACGTTCACATGGTGGAGCTCGCCTCGGTGACGTCCAACATGGAACGCGGGCTCCGGCACGTCCTGCCGCACCTGGGCTCAGTGACAGTGGTGCCCGTTTTCGCTACGGCAAGCGCGCCTCAGATCCCCTAGATCCCCAGCGTCGCCAAACTCTGCTGCAGGGTCTCCGCCGAGTGGTGCAGCGAGGCGAGTTCGCCGTCGTCCATGGGGGTATCCAGCACCGAATGGACCCCCACGTGGCCCACGATGCTGGGCAGCGACAGCGCCACTCCGGTGATTCCGTACTGGCCGTCCAGCACGGTCGACACCGGCAGGACGGCGTTCTCCGCGCGCAGCAGGGCCTCCACGATGCGCGCGCCGGACAGCCCGATCGCGTAGTTCGTGGCGCCCTTCCCGGCGATCACCTTGTAGGCGGCCTGCGTCACTTCCCGCGCGGTCTCGGCGAGGTAGTCGGACGTGAAGACGCGTTCGCCGTCGACCTCCCAGTTGCGGATCGGGACCGGGCCGATTGTGGCACCGGACCAGATGGGGAATTCGGTGTCGCCGTGCTCGCCCACCATGCTGGCGTGGACGCTGGTGAGGGAGACGCCTGCCTTGCGCGCCAGCAGCCAGCGCAGCCGGGACGTGTCGAGCACCGTGCCGGAGGAGAAAATGCGCGACGACGGCAGGCCGGAGATCTTCTGCGCCGCGACGGTCAGGACATCGCAGGGATTGGTCACCAGCACGTAGACGGCGTCCGGGGAGTGCGCGAGCAGCTGCGGCATGAGCTGTTCGAGGATGCGGACATTGGTGCCGGCCAGGTCCAGCCGCGTTTGACCCGGCGCCTGTTTCGCCCCGGCGGTGATGACGACGACGTCGGCCCCTTCCGTCGCGGAGATATCCCCGCCGCCGGTGACGGTTGCCGCTGCGGCGGCGAACTGGGTGCCGTGGGCCAGGTCCAGCACCTCTGCCTCGGCCTTGGTGGCGTTGACGTCGAAGAGGGCGACGTTGCTGGCCGAGCCGCGGATCAGCGCCGCGTAGGCGAGGGAGGTGCCGACACTGCCGGCGCCGACAATTGCGAGTTTTGATCCGGGATTCTGTGACATGGGGGTGCCTCTTTCCGGTCAGGCGACACTTCTAGAGGTGCTGGATGCCTGCCCGCTGCATGGCGTCCTTGTAGACCTCGACGTTCTTGCTCAGGAGTTCCTCCTGCTTGGCCGCCGAAACGGCGAAGGCGCGGCCGCCGAGTGCGGTTGCCTTGTAGATCTTGACGCCGCGGTTCTTCAGGGAGGAGTGGTAGGTCTTCTCGAAGAGTGTCAGGAAGGCATGGGCGTCGGCGCCGTGGGCGATGACGGCGGAGACCCGCCTGTTGATCTTGAGGAACTGGCGGAAGGGCCGCAGGCCGTCCGTCTTCTCCTGGACGTTCAGCGCGGAGGGGAGCTCGGGATCGCGGACCCAGGGGTAGGCGTTCCACGGCATCACGTAGCGGGGGTCGAGCTCGACGGCCTCGTAGATGGAGGTGGCACGGCGGGCGGCCTCGTCATCGTTGAAGTGGGAGACGAAGCCCGACTCGGTGCCCTTGCCCGGGGCGATGTGGAGGCTGACGATCCGGCACTCGTCCTCGTCATGGACGGGGTCGATGTAGGGGACGACCGACCCCGGCTTCTTTTCCATCAGTTCGTCGCAAAGCTGCGTTACGGCGGCGATGTTCGGTTCCTGTAGCAGGGTCTTCTTTTCGTCCCAGTCAATCGTCACGATTTCTCCCTCAGCGCTCGGCGTCCAGAATCAGGCGTCTGGTTCCACTCTACGCTTTTGGGCGCTGGGGCGTTCTTTGGGTCGGATTGCGGCCAGAGGCGTTCGGCCCCTAGTCACGGCCCGGCCACCGGGCGTACGATTAAATTGCCTGCAGGTAGCCATCTGATTAAGCCGGGTCGTTCAGGACATGAAAATGTCCGAGCCATCTCATAGCGAGATCGCGAAGGTACCTGCAGGCCTCGCATTTAAGGCGAAGACGCCCCGAGCCCGGGCCGCATGTCCGTTTCCTCTGCGCCCGCCGGGATGACCCCGAAAGCAGGCAACGCGTGAATTCAGCAGCGATGAAGCGGGCCCGGGACGTTGAGGCGCAGCTGACGGACGAGGAGCACTTCTCGCTACTGATCAGTGTCATGGGCACCAACGAGGTGCTCAAGGACAAGGATCCGCGCATCCCTGACGGCGTCCCGATGAGCGCCGGCTACACTCCGGGGATCCCGCGGCTGGGCATCCCCGCCCTGCTGATGAGCGACGCGAGCCTGGGCGTGACCAACCCGGGCTACCGCGAGGGGATACCGCCACAGCGCTTCCGGCCTCCATCGCGCTCGGCGCCAGCTTTAACCCGGAACTCGCCCGCAGATCCGGACAGCTGGTGGGTCGGGAAGCCCGGAGCAAAGGCCTTAACGTCCAGCTCGCCGGCGGACTTAATCTCCACCGCGACCCGCGCAACGGCCGGAACTTCGAGTACCTGTCCGAGGGACTTCGCCCTGGGGGGCCTGGACCAGGAATCCGGCGCGCAGATCGACGTGATGATGTGGGGACAGGAGAGCTTCACCGCCCCGCTGCGCGCGGCCTACGCGGCGGGTGACTTCCCCAAGGAACGCCTCTCCGAGATGGCGCAGCGCATCCTCTTCGCCATCTTCGACGTCGGCATCGACCGCTGGGAGGGAACGCCCGACGTCGACCTCGCCGCCCACGCCGACATCGCCCTCGAGACGGCGCGGCAGGGGATCGTCCTCCTGAAGAACGACGGCATGCTGCCGCTGGCGGCGCCGTCCAGTGCCGGCGCGCCCTTCAGGATTGCCGTTATCGGGGGACATGCCCAGCTTGGGGTACCGGCCGGCTGCGGCTCCAGCGCCGTCACGCCGCCCGGCGGCTACGCCGAAATCCATTCCATCGGCGGCCCCGGCATCATGGGCAGCATGCGGAACCTGTACCTGCGGCCCTCCTCGCCGCTGGCGGAACTGCAGAAGCTGCTGCCCGACGCCGAGATCGAATACGACCCCGGGATGAGCCCGGGCGAGGCGGCGCTGCTGGCCCGCCGTTCCGACGTCGCCATCGTGTTCGGCATCCGGGTGGAGGGCGAAGGCTACGACAACGCGGACCTTTCCCTGCCCTGGGGGCAGGACGCCGTGATCGAGGCCGTCGCGGAGGCCAACCCGAACGCCGTCGTCGTCCTCGAGACCGGCAACCCTGTCGCGATGCCGTGGCTCCCGAAGGTCAGAGCCGTCCTGGCGGCCTGGTATCCCGGCCAGTGCGGGGGCCAGGCGATCGCCGAAATCCTCGCCGGCGTCACCAACCCCTCCGGGAAACTCCCGCTGACCTTCCCGACAGGCCTGGACCAGACACCGCGGCCGGAACTCCCGGGCCTCGGCACACCGTGGGGAACCCCGACGACGGTCAACTACCACGAGGGATCCGACGTCGGCTACCGCTGGTTCGCGAAAACCGGGCAGGAACCCCTGTTCCCCTTCGGCCACGGACTCAGCTACACCCGGTTCGGTCGTGGAGACCTGACGGTGCAGGACCGGGGCGGGGTGCGGGCCGAATTCACTGTCACCAATGTGGGGCCGCGCCGCGGGGCGGACGTGCCCCAGCTCTACGTCCTTGAGGATCCGGCAGGACCCCGGATGCGGCTGCTCGGATTCGAACGGGTGGACCTCGAGCCCGGCGAATCACGGACCGTCTCGCTGGCCGTTGATTCGCGGCTGCTGGCGTCCTATAACACCGCCCGCGGGCAGTGGCATACCGCCGGTGGCAGCTACCGGCTGGCGCTCGGGCACTCGGCAGGGGACTGCACCCTGGAAGCTGACGTGTCCCTGACGGAGGCCTGGTTCGGCCGGTAGCTCTTGGCTGGCCAGGGGCCGATTTCGCAGGATGCAGGTTGGATTCAGACCGCGGCGATGCCGTAGACGACGGTTTTTCGGCTCCTGGTCTGCGCCCGTCTGAGGGTCTTGGTGTGGTGCCGGCGTTTGCGGCGGCGGTTGGTATCCGCGGGCGGCGCGGCTGCGTCGGGCATCACCTGGGCCGTTAGCTGGTCGCCGTTCAAACCGCTTCCCGGCGGCGAGGTACCCGGGAGTGGCGGTGCGGTGGAGTGGTAGTTGTGGCCGGTGGGGGTTTGGATTTCGAGGGTGTGTCTGGGTCCTGGCCGGGGCCTGACGGTCCAACCTGGGGTTTCTTTGACGTGGTTGCAGGCTTCGCAGAGCCCGGCGCCGTTGGCTTGAGTAGTAAGGCCGCCGTGGTGCCAGGGAATGATGTGGTCCAGGTGCCGGATGGGGGCGTCGCAGAACGGTGTTCGGCAGGTGTTGTCCCGGACCTGGATGAGGCGGCGGAGCCCGGGCGGGAAGATCCGGGCGCGGGAGTCCATCGCGACCAGCTCCCCGGGACCGGGAGCGGTATAGAGCCGGCGGAGCCAGACCTTCAGGTCATGACTCGTGGCGGTGTCAGCGTCAGTGTCGCTGTCTTTGCCTCCGTCGCTGTCGGCCTCCGTGGGGTTCCCGGCGCGTGTGCCGGGCCCCCTCCTATTACCGGAGCCTGCGAGCATTTGCCGGGCCCAGCCGGCGGGGACGATGCCGTAGCCGGGGAGTCGGGCGGGTTCGCTGTCGCCCCGGAGGAGGGTGCGGTCGGTCATGACGAGCTGGATCTCGACGCCGGTGATTCCTCCAGGGGTGCCGGTGGTGCGTTCGACGAGGGTGTCGGCCATGAGCTGCCCGCGCGTCCTGGGGTCCCCGGCGTTGCGGAGGGTGTCGGCGTGCCGGGTGAGCGCCGCATGGACGGCGACCCCGGCGGCGACCGGGAGCAGGGCGGTGAGGTAGCACATGGTGTCCGGGGCCGGGCGGAGGCTGACGTGCCGTTCGGTCGCGGCGTGGCTGGCCCGCTGCGTGACGGTGCGCGGGTCCCGCCGGTACGCGGCCGCCCCGGCCGCGGCGATGATCTTCCGGTCTCCGGCCCCGTCGAAGGTACCGGTGTCGGGCGCGAGTTCCTCGTCGACGGCGGCCCGCTCCTCCGCGGTCAGGCAGGCCGTTTCCCTGACCAGCAAAGTGGCGCGCCATTCGTTCAGCTGCCCGGATTCCAGCGCCGCCATTGTGTGGGGCATCTCGGTGACCAGAGCCTTGGCCAGGCCCAGCAGCCGGCCGCCCTTGGCCGGTGATTCGCGCCGGGCGAGGGCGATCTGCGCGCCGACCCCGGTGCCGAGCTCGGCCGCGGGCATCCCGGCGTCGGACTGTCCTCGGCGCTGGAGCAAATCCAACGTGACGGCGAAGCGGGCCTGCGACGCGGCCGCGGCGGACTTCGCGTCCTCGAGTTCACGGATTTGGTTGATCAATCCGGCGCTGTCCCGGGCGGGCCGAACAGCGGCCAGCGCCCGGGCCACCTCTGCGACCGTCATATCTGTTGCCGCTATTGGAGCCATGCCGGGCTCCTGCTCGCCGTTCATGAATCCAAACTATCGAGCACCTCAGACATTTAGGGCGGCCCCGGAACCCGCGTATCCGTAAGCTTTGAAGGAACGCCCGCGCCCGATCCAAGGAACCTATGCCGCTCAACAGACAGTCACTGAAACAGGACGGGTTCACCGGGTTCCGCCCGCTCGGGGACCTGGACATCAACCGGATCCCGCAGAAACCCGGTATCTTCGCGGTGCTGCGGCCCGAGGGCTTCCGGCCGCAGTTCCTGGCGAAGAGCACGGCCGGCGTCTTCAAGAAGAAGGACCCCACGCTGAAGGCCGAAGTGCTCGCCGCCGAATGGGTCGTCGGCGCCGACGTCCTCTATATGGGCAAGGCCGGCCCCGGCAGCAAAGGCAACCGCGGGCTGCGCCGGCAGATCCAGGAATTCGTCGACTTCGGCAACGGCAAACCGCCCGGCCACTGGGACGGCCGGCTGATCTGGCAGCTCGCCGCGGCCGGCTCTTTGATCGTCGCGTGGAAGGAGCTGCCCGTTGAGCAGCTGAACGAGGCCGAAGCTGGATACCACGCCGCGTTCGTGGACGAGTACGGCCGGCTGCCGTTCGCCAACCTGGTCCAGGCGCGGGTCAAGGGCAGCTGATTCAGCCGGTCAGGCCCCGCCGTGCGTAAACCGCCCCGCCACGAGCGTTGCGGCCACCGGCATCGCCGCGAAGACAGCGTCGGATACCGCCAGGGGATCGCCGTCGAGCACCGCGAAATCCGCCGGATCCCCCACCCGGATCCGGGCACGTCCGCGAGTTGACGCTGCCAGGGCCTCCTGCCGGGTGAGGGCCTGCTCCGGGTGCCAGGGTTCCCGCCCGTCCTGCCGCGACCGGGTGGTGGCAGCCGACATCGCGGTCCATGGCTCCAGCGGCGCCACAGGCGCATCGGAGCCCAGCGCCAGCGTGGCACCGCCGGCCAGCAGTGACCGCAGCGGGAACGCCCGGTCCGTGCGCCCGGCCCAGTTGGAATCGGCAGCATCGCGGTCATCCAGGGCATGGGCGGGCTGGACGCTCGCCGTGAGGCCCAGCTCGCCGAAGCGGGCGAAGTCCTGGCCGCGGATAAACTGGGCATGCTCAATCCGCCCGGCGATCCCGGCGGCGGCGAAGGCATTCAGCGCGACCTCGTTGGCGCCGTCGCCGATCGCGTGCACCGCCGGGACAAGGCCGGACTCCCTGGCGCGGACCAGTAGTTCCAGCAGCTCCGTCTCGCTCACAGTGAGCAGTCCGCGGCCGCCGTGCGGATACGGATCCACACAGTATGCCGTGCGGGTGTTCAGCGAGCCGTCGATCAGCACTTTGAGCGGGCCCACCCGCAACAGCCCCGCCCCGCCGTCGAGCTCCTGCCCGGTCCGCATCCCCTCCGCTATGGCCCGCGCCAGATCCTGCGGATAGACGCCGGCCTCCACCCGGAAGGAATCGAACCCGCCCGCCACGCGGCGCAGCCAGACGTCCCGGTTCCAGGTCATTTCGAAGTCGACGATCCCCACGATCCCGCGCGCGGCCGCTGCCTTCCCGGAGTCCCGCACCCAGGCATCCACCACGGCGTCCGGCAGTTTCCCCAGCTCACGGGTCAGTTCGAAGGCCGGCTCCTCGCGCAGCAGCCCGGACGCGTCCACCGCCACGCCGTAACGGGAAGCCGCCGCACTGTTGAGCCAGACGCAGTGCAGGTCGTGGCTCAGCAGCGCCGTCGGCACACCACGGGTAGCGCCGTCGAGCAGCTCCAGGCGGGGGACATCCGCCCAGACAGCGTCCCGGAATCCGACGCCCACCACCGTCAGGCCGCCGTCGTCAGGGCCGGTCAGATAAGAACGCACGACGTCGGCCGCCGCACGCGCCGAGGCCGCGCCGGAGAGATCGATCCGGTTGGCGGCCAGGGCCCACTGCGTCATGTGGACATGTTCATCCCACAGCCCCGGGATGACGTACCGGCCGTCCAGGTCCACCACCCGGGATGCGGAGGCACGGGTCATGCCTGCGGGACTGATCCGCGAAACCACGCCGTTGGCCACGTGGACGTCGTACAGCTCCGCCCCGCCGGGGAGCCGGACCGAGGCGAGGACGAGATCATGCACGGCATCTTCAGGAGTCTCAGGCATAGGAAACAGGTTAGGGGCTGCAAAGCGCCGGAGGCGGGACTTTCGCCCCTTGCACCCCAAACACGCACCCACCATTCTGGATTTGGGGCGGTTCCTGCACGGCCATTGGGGAATGAACTGCTTGCTTGTCAGTTGTACGGTCTCGCTCGAACCTTGGGGAAGGAAAAGGCATTCCGCTCTTTCCCGCGCCTGCGGGACCGGGGCGGAAGACCGCAGCCAACATGACTGTCACCAGCGATTTTTGCACTTATGAGTCCGCTTACGGGTTGCGCGGGAGCTCTGATGCCCCGTGACCCACAGGCAACACGGCAGCCGTGCCGCCTCCTACCACGCACACCCCTCCCACGGGGATCCCCGCATGAGGGTTCTCATCCGGATCGACGCCATGGAAGAGTCGGCCCGGGTCAACGTTCGGGGCGTCGTCACACCGGCAAACATCCGGGCCCTCTATGTCGTCTGCCGCCGCGTGACGGCCAAACTTCCTGGCTACGAAATCGTGGTGGACCTTGCCCACGCCCGCGTGAGCGCTGAGGCCATTGAAGAACTCCACGAGCACGCCCGCAGGTCAGTCGTGTCATCCGGCATCGACGCCTCGGTAACACCGTGCCGCCTGCGCATAGTGGATCCGCCGACCATCCTCAGAATCAAGGAGAACGCATGAAAGCCCTCGTCTACGGTGGTCCCGGAGAGAAGTCCTGGACGGACGTCCCCGATCCCAAGATCCAGAATCCCAGCGACGTGATCGTCAAAGTGGACACCACCACGATCTGCGGCACGGACCTCCATATCCTCAAGGGAGACGTTCCTGCCGTGACCAAGGGCCGGATCCTGGGCCACGAAGGCGTTGGAACCATCACCGAAGTCGGCTCCTCGGTCACCAGCCTTAAGGTGGGTGACCGCGTCATCATTTCCTGCATCAAGTCCTGCGGCCACTGCGCCAACTGCAAGACCGGCCTCTACTCGCACTGCATGGGCGAGGAAGGGGCATCCGGCATCGGCTGGGTGTTCGGCCACCTGATCGACGGCACCCAGGCCGAATACGTCCGTGTCCCCTACGCCGAAAACTCCCTCCATCTTCTCCCTGCGGGCGTCACCGACGAACAGGCCGTGATGCTCTCCGACATCCTCCCCACCGGCTTCGAGATCGGGGTGCAGTACGGCCGCGTCAAGCCGGGCGACACGGTCGCCGTCGTCGGCGCCGGCCCGGTCGGGCTCGCCGCCATCGCCACTGCTGGTCTCTACGGAGCCGCCACCATCATCGCCGTCGACCTTGACCCGAACCGGCTGGAAAAGTCCCGCGAGTTCGGCGCCACCGACGTCGTCCTCTCCGGCGACGCCGACTGGAAGGAGCAGGTGCTCGCGCTGACCGACGGGCAGGGTGTGGACGTGGCGATCGAGGCGGTCGGCATCCCCGCTACCTTCAGCATGTGCACGGACATCGTGCGCCCTGGCGGCAACGTGGCCAATGTCGGCGTGCACGGCAAGTCGGTGGAGCTGCATGTGGAAAACCTCTGGATCCAGAACATCAACATCAGCATGGGCCTGGTCAATGCCAACACCACCCCGATGCTGCTCAAACTCGTTGCCCAGAACAAGGTGCCGGCGGGGAAGTTCGCCACCCACCACTTCCGTTTCGACCAGTTCCTGGAGGCTTACGACACCTTCGCCCGGGCCGCGGAAACCAAGGCGCTCAAGGTCGTGATCACGGCATGAAGGCCCTGGTTGTCTACGATTCGGCGTACGGCAACACCAGATCGGTAGCCGAGGCGATCGCCGGCTCGCTAAGCGGGCTGCAGGCGAGCTCCGTCCCTGTCGCCGACTTCAAGCCCGAGGCGCTCGCGGCGGGGGACCTCCTGGTGGTCGGCAGCCCCATCAACGGATGGCGCCCGACGCCGAAGATCACCGCGCTGCTCGCTGCCCTGGGAGACGGTTCCCTCAAGGGTGTCAAAGCCGCGGCGTTCGACACCCGGGTCCGGATGTTCATCCATGGGGATGCCGCCAAGAAGATCACCCATGCCCTGAAGGCAGGCGGGGCAGACATCATCGCCGAACCCATGCCCTTCTTCGTGTTGGGCAGCGAGGGTCCGCTGCGCGAGGGCGAAATCGAGAAAGCCGAGGGCTGGGCACGAACCCTACTCACCTCACTCACGAGTTGAGTCTGCTGATCTGAGTCATCTGAAAGGACGGCGGCCATGCGACCAGGCCGGATAGTCATGCTGGTGCTGGGAACGCTCAGCGCCCTCCTCGGGCTGGGTCTGCTGGCAGGCGCCGGCGCCGCGGGCTTCGCCAACTACCTGCAGCGCGACAACGGGTACTTCACGACGCCGTCGGAACGGTACGTCACGAACTCCTACGCACTGACAACACCCCGCCTCGACATCATGACCGAGGGCGGTGTGCCGGACACCGTCCCGGTTGGCGTCGTTGGAAGTCTCATGCTGAGCGGTTCGGCGGTTTCCGGCAAGGAAATCTTCATCGGCGTGGGTCCGCGGAGCGCAGTCGCGGCCTATCTGGACGGCGTCAGCCATTCGGAGATCACCGAGGTGGGGTTCAACCCGTTCCGGGTGGAGTACCGGGATGTGGCCGGAGCCAGGGTTCCGGCGAAGCCCGCTGACCAGAGCTTTTGGGCCGCGTCCGCCACGGGCGCGGGGGAGCAGCAGCTCGAATGGGACCTGCGCTCCGGCAGCTGGGCCGTGGTGATCATGAACGCCGACGGCAGCGCCCCTGTGGCCGTGGACATGAAGGCCGGAGCCCGCTCCAACCTGCTGTGGCCCGTCTTCGTCGGGCTGCTGGTCGGCGGGATCGTGTTCCTGCTCATCGGTATTCCCCTGATTGTGTTCGGCGCCGCCGGACTGGGCCGCGGCAGGAGCGGACCGCCCCAGCCCGGGCAGCCGCAACCCCCGCCCGGGCAGGGCCGGCCCATGACGGGGGCGGCCGCCCCCCAGCTCTACGCGGCGGGAGCGGTGCCGGGTGCGGTGCCGGGCGTCCTGCCGGGTTCCGGCGTCGCTTATCCGGCCCGGCTCAGCGGCTACCTGGACCCGAACCTGTCCCGCTGGAAGTGGCTGGTCAAGTGGTTCCTGGCGATCCCGCACTTCATCGTGCTCTTCTTCCTCTGGTTTGCCTTCGGCGTGGTCACCATCGTGGCGTGGTTCGCGATCCTGTTCACCGGGCGCTACCCGCGCTCGCTGTTCAACTTCAACGTCGGGGTGCTCCGCTGGAGCTGGCGCGTGGCCTTCTACTCCTACGGGGCGCTCGGCACGGACATCTATCCGCCCTTCACCCTGGAGCGCACCGACTACCCGGCTGACTTCGACGTCGACTATCCCGAGAAACTGTCCCGCGGCCTGGTGCTCGTGAAGTCCTGGCTGCTGGCCATCCCACACCTGCTGATCGTCGCGCTGCTGACCGGCACGGCCCAGACCTGGGTGTACCGCGACGGCCATTGGGTGCAGGTCGGCGCCGGCGTCTCGCTGCTCGGGCTGCTGGTCCTCATCGCCGGGGTCGTCCTGCTGTTCACCGGCGTGTACTCGAGGGGGCTCTTCGACTTCCTGATGGGCCTGAACCGCTGGGTCTACCGCGTTGGCGCCTACGTTTCCCTGATGCGCGACGAATACCCGCCGTTCCACCTGGACATGGGGCCGCGGGATCCGGGGGACGCCCCCGTTTTTCTCCCTGCGGTGCCTCCTGCCGGGCCAGGATACGCACCGGTTCCTCCCGGCGGGTCCAGCGGGGTGACAAATCCTGCCCCGCCCGGGCCGGCCGAGGGCCAGGCAGGCTTCTACGGCATCGGCGGGCCTGCGGCCTCAAGCGCGGACAGTCCGGAAGCCCCCGCCGGCCCGGACAACCCGCCGCGCGCCTAGCCCGCCGCGGACCCCCCCGCCTCCCGGACTGACCGATTCCTCTTGCCAGCGGACCCCGGCAAGAACATAGTGGAGGGAATTTACCACTCCACCGCGGGAGGCAGGCGACCATGCTGAACAACGAGGTGCCGGGAGGCGGGCTGCTGCAGGGCAAGACCGCGCTGGTCTACGGTGCGGGGGGTTCCATCGGCGGCGCCGTGGCCCGGGCATTCGCGGCCGAGGGCGCCTATGTGCACCTCGCCGGACGCACTGCGTCGCGGCTGGAGAAGGTGGCCCGGGACATCCTGGAGGAGGGCGGCCGGGCGGAAACCGCCGTCGTCGACGCCCTGGACGAGGAACACGTCGACGCGTTTGTGGACCGGGTGGCCAAGAAGAACAAGCGGATCGACATCTCTTTCAACGCCATCTCCTTCGGCGACATCCAACAGCCACTCATGGACATTGACGTCAACGACTTCACCCAGCCCATCACTCTGGCCACCCGTACCCATTTCCTCACCACCCGGGCCGCGGCGACGCACATGATCAAGCAGCGCTCGGGGGTCGTGCTGATGTTCGGCGGCTCCGGACCTCAGACGCTGCCCGGGCTCGGCGGCTTCAAAGTGGCACTGGATGCGATGGAAGGACTGCGCCGGCAATGGGCCCTGGAACTGGGCAAACACGGAATCCGGGTGGTGACGATGGTGTCCGGCGGCATCATCGAGACGATCCCGTGGCAGACGGAAGGGCGCGAGGAGATCATCGTGGAGATCGCCAAGTCCGCCCACCTCAACCGCACCGCAACCCTGGCCGACGTCGGAAACGTCGCCTGCTTTGTGGCCTCGGACAAGGCCGGGGCCATCACCGACGCAACAGTCAACATCTCCGCCGGTGCGATCGTGGACTATTAGGGGCTACGCGACCAGATTCGCCGCGGCGCCGTCCATGTGTTCGAGGATGGTCTGCCGCGCGAGCGAGGCGTCGCCGGACTCGATCGCCGTAACGATGTCGTAGTGACGGTCCACACTCATGTTGCTGACGGCCCGCTCCACGCCGGCGTACATGATCGACATGCGGATGGAACCCTCGAGGGACTCCCAGGAGTGAAGCAGGGTCTCGTTGCCGGTAAGGCGGCACATTGTCCGGTGGAACTCGAGGTCGGATTCGATCCGCTCTTCCAGGCTGGCCTTGGCCGCGGCCGCCATGGCCTCGATCGCGGTGCGCAGCGAGGCGGTCACCTGCACCCGGTCCGGCAACTCGCAGAGGGTCCGGGCAGCGAGCGATTCGAGTGCGGCACGCACCGCGAAGATGTCGCGGATTTCCTTGGCGTCCAGGTGGCGCACCGACAGCCTGCCACGCGGCCCGGCAGAGAGCAGACCCTCCTGCTCGAGCTGGCGCAACGCCTCACGCAGGGTCCCACGGCTGATCTGCAGCATGTCCGACAACTCGGTCTCCACGAGGTGCCGCCCGGGCTCCAGTTCGCCGCTGGTAATGGCGATGCGCAGTGCGGACAATGCCTGTTCGCGGAGACTCTTCTTCTCGAGTCCCAGCAGCGGTGCTGTAGCTCCGGCCATTGCGTGTGTCCTCAATATCGCGGAAGACGGTTGACAAACTACTGTCAACCGTTGGTGTGTTAACTGTTGATCCTACGGCAGAAGCGCGGAACAGGTCAGTGCCTGCGCCGCGCTTCTCCGTTGCCGCAAGCTATCCCAGCTCTGAGAGGACTTTTGCGACGATTTTCTGGACGGTGAGTCCGTATCGGTCGTGGAGGGTGGGCAGGGCCCCGGCGTCGAGGAACTCGTCGGGGAGGGCGACGGGGACGACGCGTTTGCCGAGGCCTGCGGTGACGACGGCGGAGGCGACGGTTTCGAAGAGTCCGCCGATGACGCTGTGGTTTTCCAGGGTGAGGGCGAGTCGGTCGGTGTTGAGTTCCGCGAGGACGGTCGCGGTGTCGAAGGGTTTGATGGTGGGGGTGTGGACGACGGCGACGTCGACGTGGTGCGCGGTGAGAGCGTCTGCGGCCTGGAGGGCGCGCATGGTCATGAGCCCGCTGGAGATGAAGACGACGTCGGTGCCGCCGCGCAGGACTTTGGCTTTGCCGAGTTCGAAGGTGTAGTCGTATTCGTCCAGGACGGTGGGCACGTTGCCGCGCAGAAGCCGCAGGTACGTGGGTCCTTCGCTGGCTGCGAGCTGGGGGACGGCTTGTTCGATGTCGAGGGCGTCGCAGGGGTCCACGATGGTCAGGTTGGGCATGCCGCGGAAAATGGCCATGTCTTCGGTGGCCTGGTGGCTGGGGCCGTAGCCTGTGGTCAGGCCGGGGAGGCCCCCGACGATGTTGACGTTGAGGTTGGGTTCAGCGGCGTCGAGGCAGAGGAAGTCGTAGGCGCGCCGGGCGGCGAAGACGGAGTACGTGGAGGCGAAGGGGATCAGCCCGGTTTCGGCCAGGCCGGCGGCGGCGCCGAAGAGCAGCTGTTCGGCCATGCCCATCTGGAAGAACCGTTCCGGGTAGGCCTGGGCGAAGATGTGCATGTCGGTGTATTTGCCCAGGTCCGCGGTCAGGCCGACGATTTTGTCGTTCTCCTGTGCGGCGTTGACCAGGGCGTGCCCGAACGGGGCGGACCTGGTTTTCTGGCCGGGGTCCGCGAAGGACGCGATCATGGCTGAGGTTTTCAGCTTCGGTGCGGTGGTGGTGCTCATCGGGTGGCCTTTTCTTCGTGTCCGGCGGTCAGCTGCTCGCGGCAGGTCTGCCATTCGTGTTCCTCGATGCGCATGAAGTGCGCCTTTTCCCGGTCTTCCAGCAGCGGCACGCCGCGGCCGACTTTGGTGTCGCACAGGATCACGGAGGGCCTGCCCTCCGCCGCGGCCTGGGCGGCGGCGTTGTCGAACGCCGCGAGCAGCGCGGCGGTGTTGTTGCCGTCCACGCGCTGGGTGTACCAGCCGAAGGCTTCCCATTTTTCGGTGACGGGTTCGGTGCGGAGCACGGTGTCGGTTTTGCCGTCGGCCTGCAGGGCGTTGATGTCGACCATGGCGGTGAGGTTTCCGAGCTGGTGGTGGTGGGCGCCCATTGCGGCCTCCCAGGTGGAGCCTTCGTCGAGTTCGCCGTCGGAGAGGAAGTTGTAGACCCTCGCCGCCGAGCCCTGGTAGCGCAGGCCCAGAGCGATGCCGACCGCGATGGAGAGCCCGTGTCCCAGGGAACCGCCGGAGATTTCCATGCCCGGGGTGTAGGTGGACATCCCGGACATCGGGAGCCGGGAATCATCCGAGCCGTAGGTGTCGAGTTCCTCGACCGGGAGGATCCCGGCTTCGGCCAGCGCAGCGTAGTGCCCGATCGCGTAGTGGCCGGTGGAGAGCAGGAACCGGTCCCGGCCCTCCCATCCAGGGTCGCCGGCGCGGAACCGAAGCTGGTCCGCGTAGACGGCGGCGAGCATGTCCGCCGCGCCCAGGGCCTGGCCCACGTAGCCCTGGCCCTGGACCTCGCCCATGTTCAGGGCATGGTGCCGGATCCGGTACGCGGCGCCGCGGACGCGCTCCGTGCGCTCGGTTGCGGTCTGGCCGGGAATGCGCGCGTCCGTGTGCAGCGTCTGAGTCGCTGCCATCAGACGTTCACCGACTCGGGGGCGCTTTTGCTGGCCTCGTCCGCGAGCTGGCGCTCACGCTTGCCCCAGGTTTCCCGGGTGACGACGGCGGCCCAGAGGCCAATGGCGGCGTAGAGGCTGAAGAGCAGTGCCGGGCCCATCCAGCCGAAGCTGACGAACAGCAGGGTGGTGATGAACGGGGTGAAGCCGGAGACCATGGCCGAGATCTGGTAGGCCAGCGAGGCGCCGGAGGCGCGGGTCTTGGCCTGGAAGAGCTCCGGGAACCAGGCGCCCTGGGCGCCGGCGAGGGAGTTCTGGCACACGGCGTAGGAGATCACGAGGGTCGCGATGATCAGGATGAACAGGCCGGTGTTGACCAGCAGGAACATGGGGATGCCGAACAGCAGGGCGAAGGCGCAGGACCAGATGTAGAGGGGGCGGCGGCCGATCCTGTCCGTGAGGCGGGCCCAGGCCTGGGTGGCGAAGATGCCGATGGCCGAGGCGATGCAGAGGGTCACGAGGGTCTGGGTCTTGTCGGCCAGGTGCTGGCTGTTGAGGTAGGAAATCATGTAGGTGATGGAGACGGCGTAGCCGGCGGTCTCGGCGATGCGGAGGCCGATGCCCTTGACGATGTTGCGCCAGTCGGTCTTGAGGACCTCGACAATTGGAGATTTCACGATGTCGCCGCTGTCCTTGACTTCGTCAAAGACGGGGGACTCGGGGACCTTGGAACGGATGATCAGGCCGACGGCGACAAGCACGATGCTGGCCAGGAACGGGATGCGCCAGGCCAGTTCGCCGCCGAGCTGGACGCTGAAGAGGAACACCAGGTTGGCCAGCAGGAGTCCCACCGGGAAGCCGGCCTGGACGATGCCGGTGTACTTGCCCTTGGACTTCCACGGGGCGTGTTCGTAGCTCATCAGGATCGCGCCGCCCCACTCGGCACCGAAGGCCAGGCCCTGGACGATGCGGACGAAGACAAGCAGCGCGGGTGCCAGCAGGCCGACCTGGCTGTAGGTGGGGAGCAGGCCGATCATGAAGGTTGCGATGCCCATCAGGATCAGGGATGCCACGAGAACGGGCTTGCGGCCGAGTTTGTCACCGAGGTGGCCGCCGATGATGCCGCCGATGGGACGGGCGGCGAACCCGACGCCCAGAGTGGCGAAGGCGGCGAGGGTTCCCGTCACCGGGTCGCCGGTGGGGAAGAAGGCTGTGCCGAAATACAGGGCGGCTGCCGTGCCGAAACCGATGAAGTCATAGGTCTCGATCACCGCGCCGACACCGGAGCCGATGGCGACCCGCCTTGCGTCCTTGGTGCCGTGGATCGGGCCCCTCATGGTCAGAGCTTCTTTGCTCATTGTGAATCCCTTTCGAAGAGCGACTGACGCCTCCGCGCCATCACTGTCGACTGTTAACAAATGATACGCCAGTGTGACCCGCGCCATAGGCCACTGTCAACAGTCAACTTCTAGGGTTGACTGTTGACAGTCAACTTCCGTAGTGTGGTCTGCATCACCACCGCCCCCGGGCGCAACCAGAGGATCAACGACGATGTTCAACACCCGACTCGGCTGCTCGTCCATCAGCTTCCGGCACCAGGACCTGCGCACGGCGCTGCGCACCATGACGGACCTTGGCTTCGAGGAAATCGACCTCGGCGCGCTCCCCGGGGTCTGTGATCATGTCCCCTACGGCCTCGACGCCGGTGCTGTCGCCTCGGTGACGGCCGACGTCGTCGCCTCGGGGCTGCTGGTCCGCTCGGTCAACGGGGACGTCGGGGACCTGAACGCCGTGCTCGACGCCGGCGGGCAGGCGGCCCGCGAACGGCACCTGGACGCGTTGCTCACCCTCACGGCCGGCACCGGCGCCAAGGCACTGGTCCTTCCCTGCGGAGCCCTGAGCCACGAACCGGTACGGAGCCTCGAGAAGGACTTGGACACCATCGCCGCCGGGCTGATCCGGGCCGGGCAGCGCGCAGCCGATTTCGGCGTCGAGCTCTGGACCGAATCCCTGCACTTCCTCCGGTTCTGCCGGAACCTCGAGCGCGCCGAACTGCTGGCCCAGCGCCTGGCGGGATCCGGCGTCGGAGTTGTTATGGACTTCAGCCACATTGTGGCCGCGGGCGAGGATCCCCTCGAGTACCTCCGGCGCCATGAGGGCCGGATTTCCCACGTCCACCTGCGGGACGCAGTCCCCGGAAACATCAATCTCAGCATCGGCAACGGCCACGCGGACTTTGCGGCAGGGCTCCGGGCCCTCGCCGCGCAGGGTTACACCGGCCATTTCTCGCTCGAACTCGAAACCCGGGACGTCACCCACGAGGAACGCCCGGCCGCGGCTGCCAAGGCCGCCAGCTTCATCACCGACCTCATCTGATCACCGATTGCTCCGTAACTGCCGCTATGAGTCCTCAAAACGGCAGTTACGGAGCAATCGATCCCAGCAACACAACACACACCACGCAAGGAGCATCATGAGCAACACCATCCAGCGCACCGCCGTCCTGACCGGAGCCACCTCGGACCGGGGCATCGGCATCACCACCGCACGCCGCTACGCCAACGACGGCTGGGCCGTCGTGATCCTGGACCTCGACGGCGAGAAGTCCGCCAAGGTGGCCGCCGACATCGGCAACGAATTCAACGTTCCCGCGTTCGGCCACGAGATCGACGTCGCCAGCGAGGATTCCGTCAACGCCGCCTACCGGGCCGTGGCGGCCGAAGTCTGTTCCGGCCACCTTCCCCCGGTTGGAGCCCTGGCCAACATCGCCGGCATCACCTCGCCGGTGCCGTTCCTGGAGACCACGCTGGAGCTGTGGAACAAGGTCATGGCGGTGAACTCCACGGGCACGTACCTCGTCACCAAGGCTTTCCTGCCGGACATGATCGCCAGCGGCTGGGGCCGGATCGTCAACATGTCCTCCGTCTCGGCCCAGCGCGGCGGCGGCGTCTTCGGCAAGGTCCCGTACTCCGCGGCGAAGGCCGCCATCCTCGGCTTCACCAAGGCGCTTGCCCGTGAAATCGGCAGCACCGGCGTGACCGTCAACGCCATCACACCCGGCGCGGTGGACACCAACATCCGGGTGGGAAGCACGGATGAGCAGGAAGCCGCCATCAACGCTGGAATTCCCGTGGGCCGGAACGCCAGCACCGAGGAAATAGCGGCCGTCATCACCTTCCTGTCCTCCGAGGAATCCGCGTACCTCACCGGAACCACCATCGACATCAACGGCGGAAGCCACATCCACTAGCAGTCTTCGCAACCGCAGCCCAGAGAGCCCCACAATGACCAGAATATTCAACGACCCTTCCGACTTTGCCGAGGAAGCCCTCGCCGGCTTCTGCGACCTCCACTCGGATCTGGTCCGGCAAGTGCCGGGCGGTGCCGTCCGCCGCCGCCGCTCCGTCAACCCCAAAGTTGCTGTGCTGGCCGGCGGCGGCTCAGGCCACTATCCGGCCTTCGCCGGACTCATTGGCGCCGGGCTGGCCGACGGCGCCGTGGTGGGAAACATCTTCACCTCGCCTTCGGCGCAGCAGGCGTATTCCGTGGCGAAGACCGCGGAGAACGGCGCCGGCGTCGTCTTCGCCTACGGAAACTATGCCGGCGACGTGATGAATTTCGGGATGGCCAGCGAACGGCTGGCCGCTGAAGGGATCGCGGTGGAGAACGTTCTGGTGACGGATGACATCGCCAGCGCCCCGCCATCGGAGTCCGGCAAGCGCCGCGGCATCGCCGGGGACTTCACCGTCTTCAAGGTCATGGGGGCTGCTGCCGAGGCGGGGGCGGGCCTGGCCGACGTTGTCCGGATTGGCCGCAAGGCAAACGACCTCACCCGGAGCATCGGGAGCGCCTTCCACGGCTGCACTTTCCCGGGAGCAGAGGCGCCCCTGTTCACGCTTGCGGACAGGAAAATGGGCCTGGGCCTGGGAATCCACGGCGAGCCGGGACTCTTCGACACGGCGCTGCCACCCGCGAGGGAGCTCGGCCAGGAACTTGTTTCCCGGGTGCTCGCGGAAACGCCCCATGGCTCCGGCCGGCGGATCGCCGTGATCCTCAACGGGCTCGGAGCCACCAAGCACGAAGAGCTGTTTGTGCTGTGGCTGACCGTCGCCCCGCTGCTGCGGGCCGCAGGGTACACACTCGTGATGCCGGAGGTCGGCGAGCTGGTGACCAGCCTGGACATGGCCGGCGTCTCGCTGACCGTCACGTGGCTGGATGAGGAGCTCGAACCGCTGTGGACGGCCCCGGCGGAAACACCCGCCTACAGGCGCGGCGCGGTGCTCCTCCCGACGGGGGCCGCGTCCGACGACGAGACCGTCGACGATGCCGCCGGCGCTGACTCGTTCGAGGCCGGGGACGGTTCGCGTGCGTACGCCGGCAACTGCGTCGCTGCCCTCGGCGCCGCCCGGGAAGCGCTGCATGACGCCGAACTGCGGTTGGGTGACCTCGATGCTGTTGCCGGGGACGGAGACCACGGGCGGGGAATGGTCCGCGGAATCGACGCGGCAGCCGCCGCCGCTGCGGGGGCCCTGGTCCGGGGTGCGGGTGCCGGTGCTGTGCTCATCGCGGCGGGTGACGCCTGGGCGGACAAGGCCGGCGGCACCTCCGGTGTGTTGTGGGGCGCGGGCCTGCGGGCCTTCGGCGAGTCCCTGGGCAACCAGGGTGCCCCCGGGGTGGACGAGCTTTCCGACGCGGTTCAGTCCTTTGGATCCCGGATTGTTGAGCTGGGCAAGGCCGAGACCGGTGATAAGACCATGGTGGATGCCCTGATCCCGTTCACGGAAGAGTTCCGCCGGCTGGCGGAAGGAAAAGGCGCACCGGGGCTGATGTGGGCGGAAGCATCCGCGGCGGCCACAGCCGCGGCGGCGGCAACCGCAGCCCTGCGTCCGCGCAAGGGACGCGCCCGGCCGCTCGCGGAAAAGAGCGTGGGGACTCCCGATCCGGGGGCCACCTCCCTGGCGATGATCTTCAGCGTCATGGGACCGCACCTTACCGCGGTCCGGCAGCCGGCGGGGGCACGCTCATGACGGGCATCCGGCTCATCCTGGGCGCCGACGAGGCAGGCGTCGACTACAAGAACCGGATCCTCGAGGACCTCCGCTCCGACCCGCGGGTCAGCGAGATCATCGACATCGGCGTCAACCGCAGCGACGCGCCCGAGCAGTTCACCCGGGCCTACCCGTATGTGGGCATCGCGGCCGGCGAGCTGATCCGGGACGGTCACGCGGACCGGGCCATCCTGTTCTGCGGGACGGGAATAGGCGTGGCGATCGCCGCGAACAAGGTGGACGGCATCCGCGCGGCCACCGCCCATGACTCGTTCAGCGTGGAACGTTCGGTGCTGTCCAACGACTGCCAGATCCTGACGATGGGCCAGCGGGTGGTTGGGGTGGAACTCGCCCGCCGGCTCGCGCGGGAGTGGCTGGGCTATACCTTCGATCCCTCATCGGCCTCCGCTGACAAGGTCAAAGTGCTGACGGACTTCGAGGGCTGCTGAACCAGGGGCTGCCAGCTACTGGACCGTCACCTTGATCCGTTGCACCACGTTGTTGCCCATGCCCTGGTAGTTCCAGGCCTGCTCCAGCGGCTGGGTGGCCCCGGTGGCGTCCGTGGCGCGGCAGGCCAGCTCGTGGTCGCCGGGATCAGCCACCCACGGCATGGACCAGGCGCACCAGGCGAAGGGCGCGGCCGGGTGGCCCAGCTGCGCCGGCAACCACTTGCCGTCGATTCCCACCTCGACACGCTGCACCGTACCCTCGCCGGACCAGGCCCGGCCGGTCAGCATCACCGGACCGGCCGGCACCACCCGGCTCCGGGTGAAGAAGTCCGGCACACCCGGCGGGATCATCAGCGAGCGGACCTTGATCCAGCTGACCGGAGTGCCGGCGTCGTCCGCGTCCTTCTGGTAGCGGTAGGCGACCGCCTGCTGGAAACCATCGAACGGCTTGGTCAGCACCTTGATTGAGGACAGCCACTTCACGCTCGCCATGCCGTACCAGCCGGGGACCACCATCCGCAGCGGATAGCCGTGCTGCGGCGGCAGGTCATTGTCGTTCATCCGGTATGCCAGCACAATGTCGGGCCGAAGCGCCTCGGCGATCGGAAGACTCCGGGCGAACTGCTGCCCGACGCCACCCTGGATTCCCGTGTCCGCGCCGGTGAACACCGCCTCCACGGCATCGTCCTCCACCCCGGCCTGGGCCAGCAGGTAGGCAAGCGGGACCCCGGTCCAGACCGCGGTGCCAACGGCCTCGAGCTGCCAGGGCTGGCTCAGCGGGCGCGGCCGCAGCAATGAGCGGCCGTTGCCGGCGCATTCCAGGGTCACGGGGACACTGATTTGCGGCGCCCGGCGGAGCGCTTTGAGGTTCAGTTCCAGGGACCGCTGCACGGCGCCGCCGATCTGCAGGTGCCAGTGCTCGGCGTCGATGAACGGGATGTCGAAGTGGGTCAGCACATAGTGCAGCCCGGGCGGCGTGGTGTCGGACCGCAACGCCTCCAGCGGCATGGAATGGTTCCGGGCGGCGAGCTGGAGTTCCTCCGCCGTGAGGGGGCCATGGGTCGGTTCGCCGGGGTGCGGCGTGAGCTTCCGGCCGTGGCGCGGTGTCTTCAGGATGGATGAATGTCGCGACATTTGCTTTGGCATGGCACTGCGATTCTGTTCCGGACCAGCCCGGTTTTGGACCGGTGTCACCCGTATTCAGGTCTACGCCGCAGCCCGGTAGCCGTCAATACTGGGCCAGCCCCAGCTAAATCGTGTGCGACTCGGCCAGGAACTGCGCCAGGCCCAGCGGTTCACGGCCGGTGAGTTCGTGGACGGCCGACGTCGGCCCGGCCAGTTCGCCGGCCGCGATGGCCGTGTAAGTGCTGACCCAGGCGTCCACCTGCCACGGCGGCGCCCCGTAGGAGGCGCGCGAGGCGTAGGCCTCCTCGAGGGTCTCGTTGTGGAACGTGATGGTCCGGCCGGTCCGGGCGGTGAGGAGGTCCGCGGCCGTCGCCAGCGAGATGTCCTCCGGCCCGGTCAGGTCGTATGTTCTGCCGATGTGCAGGGCGGGATCCCGGAGTACGGTCACGGCGGAACGGGCGATGTCCGCGCGGGCAACGGCCGCCATGGCGCCGTCCCCGGCCGGTCCACGGATAACCCCGTCCTCGCCGGCCAGCAGAGGCAGGAAGTCCAGGTAGAAGTTGTCCCGCAGGAAGGTGAAATCCATCCCGGAGGCCCTGATGTGCTCCTCGGTGGCGAAGTGGTCCCGGCCGAGGGTGAACGTGCAGTTGGCCGCCGCGCCTAAGAACGAGGTATAGACGATGTGCTGCACGCCGGCCGTGGCCGCCGCATCCACGAAGGTGTAGTGCTGCTGCAGCCGGTCTTCGGCCTCGGCGGCTGAGACCATAAAGAGCGTCTTCACCCCCTCGAGGGCCGCTTTCGCGAGCACCTGATCGGCGTAGGTGACAACGACGGGGACGCCGCCTTCCAGTTCCGGCGCCCGGCCGGGGTCGCGGACGAGCAGGCGCTGCGGGCTGCCGGCGTCGGCCAGCAGGCGAGCCACCAGGCCGCCCAGATGTCCGGTTGAACCGGTGACGGCAAGCGTGGGCAGGCCGGTCACGGGACTAGGCTTCCCGGGAGGCGGGCGACTTGGTCTGTGCCGGGTCGCGTTCCGCGAGCGAGCCGATCGCGGCGTCGATCTTCTCCATGATCCCGGCGTCCAGCTTCACGCCGGCGGCCGCGACGTTCCCTTCAATCTGTTCCGGCCGGGATGCGCCCATGATGGCGGAGGCCACGTTCTTGTTCTGCAGCACCCAGGCGATACTCAGCTGGGCCATGGTCAGCCCGGCCTCGTCCGCGATCGGCTTCAGCTGCTGTACGCCGGTGAGGACCTCGTTTGACATCCAGCGCTCGATCATTTTCGAGCCGCCCTTGGAATCCGTGGCGCGGCTGCCCTCCGGGGCCGGTTTGCCGGGGTGATACTTCCCGCTAAGCACACCCTGCGCCATCGGCGACCAGACGATCTGCGAGAGGCCAAGCTCCTCGGACGTCGGAATCACCTCGGCCTCGATGACCCGCCACAGCATGGAGTACTGCGGCTGGTTGGAGATCAGCTGGAAGCCGAGTTCCTTGGCGAGGGCGTGGCCGTCGCGGATCTGGCTGGCCGTCCATTCGCTGACGCCGATGTAGAGCGCCTTGCCCTGCCGCACGATGTCCGCGAAGGCCTGCATGGTCTCTTCCAGCGGGGTCTCGTAGTCGTAGCGGTGGGCCTGGTAAAGGTCCACATAGTCCGTCTGCAGCCGCGTCAGGGAGCCGTTGATGGCCTCCAGGATGTGTTTGCGGGACAACCCGAGATCGTTGTGGCCCTTGGGGCCGGTGGGGCCGAAGACCTTAGTAAAGATTTCCAGCGACTCGCGCCGCTCATCCTGGAGGGCCTTGCCCAGCACGGTCTCCGCCGCTGTGTTGGCGTAGACATCCGCCGTATCGAAGGTACTGATACCGGCGTCGAGCGCGGCCCGGACGCACTGGGTGGCGATCTCGTTCTCCACCTGCGAACCGTGCGTGAGCCAGTTGCCGAAGGTGATTTCCGAAATCTTGAAGCCGCTGTTCCCGAGGTATCTGAATTCCATGGGTTCCAACGTATCCGACTTGACTGCCGGGGGTAAGGCCTCAGCCGGCTTTGCGCTCCTGGGCTGGCTGCTTCAACTTGCTGACCGGAAGGGCGCCGTGCAGGGAGACCAGCGAGCCCGTGTCCAGCAGGGACTTCGCGGCGGGCATCGGGGCTTTCTTGAAAGCTGGCGGGACGGTGCCGAGCTGGCCGTTCCGGTCTGTGGCTGACTCCACGAGCGGTGCCACGGCCGAGAGGTCGCGTGCGGGAACCGTGGGGTCCGGCAGTTCGCGGACAGAGACTTTGACGGCCGGGGCGGCCTCCGCCTTGGCGCGGGCGGCGGCGCGGGCATCGGCCCGCGCGACGGCCGCGGCCCAGTCCGGCGACAGGGCGGGTTCCTTCTTGGCCGGCCTGGCGGGCTTGACTGCCTTCGCCGGCTTGACTGCCTTCGCCGGGCGGTGCTGGCTGGTTCCGACGGACCGGACCGGGAGGTTCTGCTCGACGGTGTCGGGGGTTCTGCCGCCGGTCCTGAACAGGCCTCGTCCCAGAGCCATGACGGTCACCGCGGTCAGGCGGCCGAGGCCAGCGATCACCAGCGTGGCCACGAAGACCAGAAAGAGACCGAAGAACATGACGAGCGCCACTGCCAGGGTCCCGAAGAAGGTCAGGTTGAGGGCGATGGTTGTCGGATCTCCCATTTCACCTCTCCTAGCCGGCCTTGCCGCGACGCGTCCCGCCCAGGGCGTCGGGTAACGGCACCCCTTAACCATACGTACTTTTTTCCCCGGACACGCAGGCAGGCGGCCTCGGCGCGGAGACGTGTCAAAGCTGTTATGGGTTCCACCCTCCCGGTGCCGCCGGATCGTGCGTCTATAGTCGGAAGGAGCCCTGCCGGCACGGTCCGGCCCCCGGAAAGGACACCTTGTGACGCCCCCAGCCGCCGCCCGCCCCGGAGCCTCCAGCCCCGGTCCGGCCCCGTTCCGCGGCAACTGCCCGTGCCTTTCCGGCGAGAAGTATGGCGAATGCTGTGGCCGATTCCACACCGGCGAGGCGCAGGCTCCGACGGCCGAACAACTGATGCGTTCCCGGTACAGCGCCTTCGTCGTGCTGGACGCCGGCTACCTCCTGCGGACGTGGCATCCGGACACCCGGCCGGCCACATTGGAACGGGATCCGGAGATGCAGTGGCGGCGGCTGGACATCGTCTCCACCACGCGCGGCGGCCCGCTGGACACCGAAGGGACCGTTGAGTTCAAGGCCCATTTCCGGCACGACGGCGAACGCGGAGTCCACCACGAGACGAGCCGCTTCCTGCGGGTCGACCGCCGCTGGTACTACGTTGGCGAAGCGGCCTAGCGTTCCTGGACCGTTTCCACCGGCGTGAATCCGGCGCGGTCTACTTTGCGGTGGAAGTGCATGCCGGCGGATCCGCCGAGGACGGCTGCGAGCAGGGCCACTGCGGCCACCACGACTGCAGCGATGATGCTGGTGGTGGTCAGTTCACCCTCGTTGACCGGGATGCGCGGGAAGCTGTTGAGCTGGGCCAGGATGTTGTACTTCTGGCCTGCCACGAGGCCGAGAATGGCGACGACGACGGCGGCGATGAGCGCCCAGACCCACACCATAAAGCCCTGCCTGGCACCGTTGAAGCGTGCCATCCGGCCGGCGACGTAGCCGCCGGAATAGTAGGACACGAACAAGATGACCAGCAGAACAATGATGCCGACGAGTCCCACGGTTTCGTTGCCCGAAGTGACCGTCGCATTGACGTCCGTATTGGTGGCGAGGCCGACGGCGGTGCCGGCGGCGGCGACCAGCGCGGTCAGCAGTACGGCCATTCCGGTGGCGGCGAGCCAGCCGAAGAAGGCCGAACCGAGCTTGATGCCGCCGAACTGCTCCTTTTCACGGGCCACCACGGTTTCACGGGTGGGGACTTCCTCGACGACAGTGTCGCGGACGGGCTCGTCGTGGCGCACGGCCGTCACGGGCTGGGTGCGGGTCGGTTCGCTGCGGACCGGTTCAGCGCGGACCGCTTCCTGGGCCCTGGTGGGGGTTTCCGCCGCGGCGCCGGCCGGGATGGCGCGGGTGTCGTTGGTGCGGACAGTTTCATCGCGTGCAGCATCCTGCCGGGCGTCGTGGATCCGGGCATCCTGGCTGACGGCCGCTTCCTCGTCACGGGCGCGTCGGGGAGTGCGATCTTCGGGGCCTGCTGGGTTGCTCATGAGGACTGCTCACTTTCACTGAATGACCCGGGCCCATGATTTGGGCCGGGCACCGCAAGGCGGAGACCGGTGTGTAGGTCTCACGTCCAGCTAATCACGGGCATCACAAGGTAGCAAGGATGCTTACTATTGCTCGTTGGCGGCGCTCACGGCTGGCGCGCCGTGTCAGCGGTACTTCCGATGCAAGTTAACCTTCACGGACGCGCGCGGGCTGGCGTCGGCAATCCACGGTCCGGTGCCTTCGGACTGGTCCAGCACACCCGCCTCCAGCCACTCGTAATCGCCGGCCAGGACCTTGCGGGAGAGCACGTGGTCGCCGTCGTCGGTGTTCCTCCAGAGCTGGTCAAAATATTCGTCCACCCGCACGCGGGCCTGTTCGCAGAACGCCTCGGCGAGTTCGTAAGCGGAGGCTCCTTTTTCCGGGGAAATCCGCAGCAGCATTTCGGCCCGGGAGCAGGCCGCGGCCATGGCGAACAGTTCCGCCCCGATATCCACGATCCGGCCCAGGAACGCCTGTTTGTGCTCAAGCTTCGCCTGCCAGCGACCCATCCCGTAGAAGGTCTGCCGGGCCAGCCGCCGGGAGGACCGTTCGACGAAGCGCAGCTGCTTCGCGAGGCGGCCGAAGTCGCTGTAGGAACGCGGGTCCATGCCGGCCCCGGCGACGAGCCTGGGCAACCACTTCGCGTAAAAACCGGAAGCGCCGACGGCGGCCCGGGCCTTGTCGGACAGGCTCGCGTCCTCGGAGGCGAGGTCTCCGGCTGCCGCGAGGTGCGCGTCCACGGCCTCCCGCGCGATCAGCAATTTCATGATCTCCGAGGATCCCTCGAAAATCCGGTTGATCCTCAGGTCGCGGAGCTGCTGCTCGGCCGGCACGGCGCGCTCGCCACGGGCCTCGAGCGAGTCCGCCGTTTCGAAGCCACGCCCGCCGCGGATCTGCACCAGTTCGTCGGCGATCCGGCAGCTGATCTCGGTGGACCACAGCTTGGCCAGGGCGGCCTCGATCCGGACGTCCTTCTGCCCGGCGTCGGCCATTTCGGCGGACAACTCGAAGACGGCGTCCAGGGCGAAGGCGCTGGCCGCAATGAAGGCGATCTTTTTGCCCACGGCTTCATGCTTGCCCACCGGCCGTCCCCACTGGGTGCGGGCGTTGGACCACTCGCGGGCGATCTTCAGGCTCCACCGCCCGGAAGCGACGCACAACGCAGGGAGCGCGAGCCGGCCGGTATTGAGCGTGGTGAGGGCGATCTTCAGGCCCTGTCCCTCGCGGCCCAGCCGGTTGGCCGCGGGTACCCGGACCTGGTGGAAGCGGGTGACGCCGTTTTCGATGCCGCGCAGCCCCATGAAGGCGTTGCGGTTTTCCACCGTGATGCCGGGGGAGTCCATCTCGACGACGAAGGCGCTGATCCCTCCCTTGTGGACGGTGCCGTCCGCCCCGGTGCGGGAGGGGACCACCGCCATGACCACCACGAGCTCGGCAATCACGCCATTGGTGGTCCAGAGCTTCACGCCGTCCAGGATGTAGGACTCGCCGTCATCGGTGGGGACGGCGGTGCTGCCCATCCGTGCGGGGTCGCTGCCGACGTCGGGCTCCGTCAGCAGGAACGCGGTGATAGCCCCGGCGGCGCAGCGCGGCAGGTACTCCTGCTTCTGCTCCGGGGTGCCGAACACCTTGACAGGCTCGGGGACGCCGATGGACTGGTGCGCCGAGAGCAGGGCGCCGAGGCTGGGGTGGACGGAGCCCAGCAGCGCCAGCGCCCGTCCGTAGTAGACCAGCGAGAGGCCAAGGCCGCCGTAGTCGCGGGGGATCTTCATGCCGAAGACGCCCAGTTCGGCGAGGCCCTTGAGATAGGCATCCGGAATCAGCGAGTCGCGCTCTATGGTGCGCCCGGACATCGTCCGGCAGTAATCCGTGAGGCGGGCCATGAACTCTTCGCCGCGTTCGACGTCGTCAGCGGGGGCTTCCGGCCAGGGGTGGATGAGGCTGAGGTCAAAGCTGCCGAGGTACAGTCCCTTGGCGAAACTGGGCCGGTCCCAGCTGGCCTCGCGGGCAGCTTCGGTGATGGCCCGCGCATCGGCCGCGGTGGCGTCGGGACCGATCGCCTCAGTCGGGACCGGGACGTCCGCGGCGGGGCTGTCGGCGGGGTTCTCAGTGGCTGGATTTTCAACGGCGGAGCTCATCGGGCATCTCCTCTAACCGGGGTCACCGGCTCGAGCCCTGGGTCCGCCGTGGGTGGAGGACCCTTCAGCTGTCCCGCAAGACTACCCGCGGGTAGGTGCCCGTGCTAGGGGCCGATTGGCCCATAATTTCGGCCGCGATGTCCCCGACGAAGTCACCGGCACTGCCGCCCGGAAGCTCCACCCTGGCGGCGTGATGGACCAGCCGGTCCCAGGCGTGGTTGATGCCGTGGACAAGCCCCAGCAGGATGTTCGCGGCGATGAGCCAGGCGAGCCGGCCGACACCCACCAGCACCATGGCCGCGAAGGACGCCGTCATCACAAAGACTGTGAGTACCAGGGCAAACATGAGCGTTCCGATGAACACCAGTGTTGCCGTTTCCACTGCGCTTAGGTCGAACTGCATTCTTCCCCCTGCACCATTGCTTCGGTTGAATCAGTAGCCCGAGCGTAGGGTGCGGGAGGTTGGCTAGCCAGAGTCCACGGCGCGTGCCGGGATTCTTGATACGGGATCGAAATGCTACCGGGGCGTAGGTCACGGGGCGGTTGCGGCGGCCTCACGGCCTGCCCGTCACGCCCCGTAAAACCCCGCGCTGTGGTCCGTTGCTGCGGTCAGTCGTCGTCCCGCTCGGGGGAGCCCTGGCCCAGGACCTGGAAGTCGGCGCCGAGCTGCACTTCAACCTGGGTGCCGTCGTTGAGCCGCACCTCCACCTCGTAGGCGGTGCCGTGCTCGTTCTCCCGCTCGACTTCGCGCACAGTGCCCTGGCCGACCCGGGCGAGGGCCGCGTTTCCCGCCTTGTCCCGGTCCTCCGCGGTCAGCGCGGGCAGGTTGGAATCGTCGTCGTGTCCGGGGGCGTCGGCGGTGGCTACCCGGAGCGACCGCTGGAGTTCGGCCGCGGCGTTGCTGGCATCCGGGAGCCGGAAAGCGGCGGTCGGGGTGCTCGCCGCGACTGCAATTGTGGCGCCGCCGAGAATCGCCGCCGCGGCCGCCACTCCCGTGATCAGTAGTGCTTTTTTGCCCATGACAAACTCCTCTCAGGTGATGTTCCCAGTCTGCTCCCGCAGGCAACGGCACACAACGATGAATCCAAACCGGGGCCTGCGTTAACCTTGTAGCTGGCAGTTTTTCCTTATCCGCTGCCCCATCCCGATCCCTCGGCAGCTGAAGGAGAGTGCGTGTCCCGTTCCGCCCTGTCCTCCGCCGACGCCATCAGCGCCCGGCTGCGCGACCTCGAACTCCTCACCAAGGGGCCGGCCTGGGCGCTGACCCGCTCGGCGCCATGGGTGATCGCGGTGCTGCAGGCGTCCTTCACCCGCACCCGGCCGCAGCTTCCGCTGGAACAGTTCCACGCCGACGTCGACGCCTTCCTTGAGCAGCTCCGCCGCCAGGACCCCGGGCTGGGTGGCTCCGCCAACGGGAAGACCTTTGGCGATGAGTGGACCCGCAAGAACTTCCTCACCCGACGGAACCAGTCCGGGCAGATCGTGTACGAGGTCACAGAACCCGCCGCCCGGGTCCTCGCCTTCCTGGACAGTCTCTCCAGCGAACG
This sequence comes from Pseudarthrobacter sp. ATCC 49987, assembly GCF_009928425.1. Taxonomy (NCBI): domain Bacteria; kingdom Bacillati; phylum Actinomycetota; class Actinomycetes; order Micrococcales; family Micrococcaceae; genus Pseudarthrobacter; species Pseudarthrobacter sp. ATCC 49987. The sequence continues at coordinate 3,994,938 of NZ_JAABNS010000001.1, forward strand.
CTCCACGCTCAACGGTTCCCGGCTCGGCACGCTGCTGGGCGACGTCGAGAAGCTCGCCAACGAGACGAACCCGGACCAGAGCGCCCGGTTGGAGTCACTCGAGGAGGAGATCGGCGAACGGCGCCAGCTGATCGAGGACATCAGCTCGGGCGACTTTGACGGGCTGCTCGACGACGAGGAAGCCGTGGAGGCCGCAGGGAACATCCTGGATCTCGCGGCGAGCCTGCCCGCGGACTACAAAAAAATGCGTGACCGGATCGAGGAGCTGGTGGGCGAGCTCCGCAACCAGATCATCGAGGAGTCCCTGAGCAAGGGCGCGACGATGGCCCAGGTGCTCGAAGCGGACAAGCGTCTCCGGCAGAGCCCCGAAGGCAGGACCTTCCGTTCCTTCACGGCGTTCCTGGAGGACCCGCAGCAGCAGCTGCGTTTCCGTTCGGCGATCGGCGAGGTCCTCAGCCGTCAGTTCGCCGATGACCTCAGCCATGACGAACGCGAGACGCTAAAGAACCTCGTGGCGGAACTGCGGACCCAGCACAGCCAGATCCAGCGGATCTACGGCAAGCTCAGCGAAAGCCTGAACACCTACGTCCAGAGCGACGACTTCCGCCAGTCCGTCCGGCTCCGCAAGGTCCTCCGGGAGGCCGAGCAGGCCATCCGGTCCCTGCCGTACGAGCGCGAACGCCCCGGGCTGGTCCGCGGCCCGGTGCTGTTCAATGCCGGCTTCGAGTCCCTCGCCATGGTCAAGCTGTTCGACCCGGACGAGTTCGCGGCTCCCCCCAAGCTGGCCGACCCGATCGCCTTCAGCGACTCGGACCGGGTGCGCTCGCCGCGGACCGGGAAAGCGAGCTCCGAAGCGGTCCGCGCCGCGGTCGCCGGCGCTTCCACCCTGGCCGGGGCCTGGGATCAGCTCCCGGCCGGGGAACGCCACATCAACTCGATCCGTGCCCTGCTCTCCCACGCCCTGCACGAGGGCGCCGGCTTTGACCGCGGGGCCTGGGAAACTCTCGACTTCGAACAGATCGACGGCTCCACGCGCACCGCGTACCTGCCGGTCGTCACGCTTAAGAAGGACTGAAGATGACTGAAGACATCACGACGGTGGACGTGCAGCCCGCGCCTGCGGCGGCGGAGCCGGCCCAGCACGTCCACACCGACCCCTTCACCGTCACCCCGCGGGACACCTTCGTGGACGGCGCCGCACTGTTCCCGGGGGACACCGGTGTCCTCCCGATGAAGGTCCGCCAGGCCCTCGTGAAACTCCTCAAGGGCCCGTACATCGACGGCGGGAGGGACGAGAAGCTCTGGACCACCCTCTTGGACAACCAGCTGATCCTGCGCAGCCGCCTGTCCGAACTCTTCCTGACCCTGCAGCTCGACCACGAACGCAAGGTGGCGGTGCTGCGCCCGGTGGACCCCGAGGCCATCGGCGGCAGCACCCGCTCCAGCATCCTGCGCCAGCAGCGGGCCCTGAGCCGCGTCGAAACCATCGTGCTGCTCCGCCTGCGCCTGCTCCTGGACCGCCACGTGACCGCCCAGACCGACCCCACGATCACACGCGAGGAAATCGCCGAACTCGTGGCCCACTACCAGCCCGCCGGCCAGCAGGACGCGCTGCGCGATTCCGACGTCGTCAACCGCGCCATCACCAAGCTCCTGGCCCGCCAGCTCCTCCTCACCACCGGCCTGGACGAGGTCTACACCATCTCCAATGCCTTGCCACTGGCGCTCCCCTTCGAAAACATCGGCGACATCCCCGCCCAAATTGACGCCCTCATTGCGGCCTCCACCGACCCTTCAGGCACCGAACCCCTGCTGGAGTTCGATAGAGACGCCGCGGCAGCTCCGGGGGATGACGACGAAGACGACGACAGCGAAGAAGCAGCCGCTACGGTCGCCCAAGGCGACCTGACAAACGAAGACGACGACGGCGATGCCGCCCCGGGAGTGGCATCGGGCCTGTCGGAGCCGCGCGCTGAGCTGATCGAAGATCAGCTGCGCGGCGCAGGGGCGGGGGCGGCATCGCCGTCGGCGTCACCCGACCGCACTGAAGGCGGGGCAGCCAAGTGAGCATCGCGACCATGCTGCCCATGGGCGAGCTCACCAACCCTGGCCAGATGCGCCTCGCCCTCGTCCAGGTGGTCAACTGGGGCACCTTCCATGGCGCCCACACGATGCACGTGGACCGCAACGGCACCCTGCTGACCGGCAATTCCGGCGTCGGCAAGTCCACGCTGTTCGACGCGATGCTCCGGGTCTTTGATGCGAGGCCGCGCTCCAACGAGGCCGCCGCCCAGCGAGCCGGCGGCGCGGTGGAGGACAAGCGCACCACGTTCACGTATATGCGCGGCAAGGTGGGGGACAAGGCCGTCGGGGAGGGCTCGGCCAGCGCGTTCCAGCGCCCCGGCGCCACGTGGTCCGCCGTCGCCTTGACGTTCGACAATGCTGCGGGCACCCGGGTGACGGTGTCGGCGCTGTTCGACCTGCCCAAAAACGGCACGGAGTCCAGCGTCGGCCGGTACTACCTGATTGATAACAAGCCGCTGGACCTCACGGCCATCGAGGGCATCGCGGAGAAGCGGTTCACCAAGTCGGCGCTGGACGCGATCTTCCCGGATGCCCAGGTCTTCGACGTCCACAAGGCCTTCGCCGAGCGCTTCCGGCGCCTGCTGGGGATCAACTCCGACCAGGCCCTGCCCCTGCTGCGCGTCATCCAGGCCGGCAAGGGCCTCGGCGGCAGCGTCAACAACTTCTTCCGCGACCAGGTCCTGGACGCGCCCGCCACGTTGGCCGCAGCCGATGACGTCGTCGAGGAATTCAGCAACCTGATGTCCATCCGGCAGCGGCTCGAGGACGTCCGGCAGCAGCGCGACCAGCTGGCACCGGTCCCCGGGCTGAACAAGGAGTATGCCCAGTCGCTGCTCGACGCGAACCGCCTGCGGGACCTCGCCGGCGGGGAATTCGAGGCGTACAGGCAGCAACTGGCCGTCACGGTCCACGAGAAGACGCTCGCCCGGTTCAAGGACCTCGCCCAGGCGAAAGCCAAGGAACTCGGCGCCGAACGCGGCATCCGCGACGGGTTGGCCAAGGAGCTGCGCCAGCTCGAAGCGGACTACAACAACCAGGGCGGCAACGCGATCTCCGCGATAGAGCAGTCGCTCGAAAACGCCCGGGTGGGGCTCAAGCTCCGCCAGCAGGTGGAGGAATCAGCCCGGAAGGCCCTCGCCGACGCCGGCCTGGAACTTCAGTGGTCCCCGGCCGGCTGGGAGCAGGCGCACGAGCACGCGGCCGCCCGCTCGGCCGAGCTCAAGGACGACGCGGAAGCGCTCAAGGAACTGCGCTTCGAGGCGTTCGACGGCCACGCGACCCGGAAGCGGGAGCTCGCCGCAGCCCAGCAGGAACTGGTGTCGCTCCAGACGCGCAAGTCGCTGCTGCCGCCGTCGAGCATTGAAAACCGCAGCGCGATCGCGGCGGCCACCGGCGTCCCCGAGGAGCAGATGCCGTTCGGCGGCGAACTGATCGACCTCGCGGAGGGCCACGAACAGTGGCGGCCGGCCGCCGAGCGTGCCCTGCGCAGCCTCGCCACCACGCTGCTGGTCCCCGGCGAGCACTTCGCCGCCGTCACCCGCTACCTCAACGACCATTCCGTCCGCGGTGCGCTGCGCGCGGTGGACGTCTCGAAGCCCCTTGCCGGCGGCGCACTGGCCGTGGAGGACGCGGCCGACGGCGACCTGCTCACCAAGCTGGACATCCTCGCCCTGGGTCCGGCAGCGGACGCCGGCGAGTGGATCCGGGAACGGATCGCCCTCGATTTCGCCTACCCGTGCGTTGAGGACCCGGACGAACTTGCCCGCCTGGACAAGGGCCTCAGCCTGGGCGGCGTGGTCAAGCGAAACCGCCACACCGTGGAAAAGGACGACCGCAACACGTCCCGCCAGGACTATGTCCTCGGCTTCGACAACGCCGCCAAGCTGGAACTCGTGGCCGCGCAGGTCGAGGACCTGCAGCAGGAACTGGCCAAGGCCGCCGAGCTCGCGCAGAGCAGGGAAGAGTCGCACCAGGGGATGAGCCGGCAGCTCGAGGCCCTGCGCCGCGTGGCCGAGGACCACCGCCCCTGGGAACAGGTCTCGGCCGTTGTCGCAGCGGACGAACTCGCCCGGATCGAGCAGCGACTCAAGGACGCCCTCGCCGCGCAGGCGGACCTGGAACCGCTGCGCGCCAACATCGAGGCGGCCCGGAACAAGCACCAGTCCAGCACCGAGGCCGCTGCCGTGCTGCAAAGTGAATACAAGGCCGTCGATTCTCAGCTCACAACGGCGGATTCTCTGCTGGACGCCGCGCGGGCGCGCCTGGAGCAGTCGCCGCCGTCGGACGCCACCGTCACGGCACTGGAACCGTACTTTGCGGACTTCGGCGACGTGCTCGAGATGCACGAGCTGGACAACCTCGCCAACCAGGTCCGGACCCGGCTCCTCGCCGAGCTCCACGCGGCCGAATCCCGCGGGCAGGCCACCTCGGAGCGGCTCACCCGGATCTTCGAGGGCTTCGTCCGCGAGTGGGGCACGGCGATTTCCGCGGACCACGGCACCTCGATCGGGGCCGCGGGCGAATTCGAAGCCCGCTACCACGCCATTGTCAGCGACGGGCTGCCCGCACAGGAGGCCGAATTCCGGCAGTTCTTCAACCAGCGAACGCACGAGTCCTTCAGCACCCTGCTGCACCTCCTGGACGAGGAACGCCGCTCCATCACCAGCCGCATCCTGCCGCTCAACGGGATCCTTTCCGAGGTGAACTTCCACGAGGGCAGCTTCCTGGAACTGGACATCAAGCAGACCCTGCCGGCCACCGCGAAGCAGTTCAAGGACGCCATCCAGAACGCGCTGAAGGTCCGCCACACGCGGCCCGGGAAGGCCGCCGCGCCGGCTTCAGGTGTCGCCGGGGCGGAAACTGACGACGACGCCGAGCTCACGAACCGCTACAAGTCGCTCGAAACGCTCGTGAAGCGGCTGGGCTCGCAGACCCCGGAGGACCGGCGCTGGCGAGCCGACGTGCTGGACGTCCGGGGGCACCTCTTCATCCAGTGCAAGGAGCACCGCGAGGTCCAGGGCTCCGGTTCCAAGCCGGCGGCCACGGGCGGACGGAAGAAGACCGAAGTCTTTATGCATGCGGACACCGGCTCGATGTCCGGCGGCGAGCGGCAGCGTTTCACCGCGTTCATCATGGCCGCGGCGCTGAGCTACCAGCTGGGCATCGCCGAGCAGGGCTTCACCACCTACGGCACGGTGATGATGGACGAGGCGTTTGTGCTGGCTTCGGAGGAATTCGCCGGCGCCGGCATCAAGGCGCTGCACGAGTTCGGCTTCCAGCTGCTCCTGGCCGCACCCGAAAACGTGATCGACCTGTCCCGGCATCTCGGCTCGATCACCGAGATCCTGCGGGACAAACGCACCAACCGCTCCGGTGTGCTGACGGCCCCCGTGATTGGTCCGCGTCCCGGCTCCGAGGGAACCTGGCGCTCCGAGGCGAACCCGGTGGACATCGTCCTCCGCTGACCGGCGTCCGTCCAACCCCAACGCGGGGTCACCTGCCGCCCACAATCCCCACCGGGATGGGCCGTGAGTGACCCCGCGTTGCTGTTCACGGGGGGGGCGGAAGCAGCCGTCTGGCAATTACGTTACGAAAGGTTTGCTTAATTGTGGCAAGGATAGGCTAGCCTTACTTAGGTTTGCATCATTGACCTAAGGAACCCCATGCCTCTCCCTACCCCGAGCCCTGCCGTGCCCACGCGCCGCTTCCTCCACGCCGCCGGCCAGGCAACTGCCGTCCTGGCCGCCGTCGCACTCTCCCTGACCGCCTGCTCCACCGGCCCGGCCAGCTCGACGGCGGCGGACGCCCCCAGCCAGCCGGCCAGCTCCGCCTTCCCGGTGACCATCAAGCACGTGTTTGGCGAGACCACCATCAAGGAACAGCCGACGCGGGTCGTCACCGTGTCCTGGGTCAATGACGACGTGGCGATTGCCCTCGGCGTGGTGCCGGTCGGCGTCCCGAAGAACGAATGGGGCGGCAACGGCCAAGGTTCCACCCCGTGGAAGGACGCCGCACTCGAGGCGCTCGGCGCCGGCTTCGGTTCGGCGAAGGCCCCGGCCCAGTTCTCCGAGACCGACGGCGTCAACTTCACCGAGATCGCCAAGCTCAACCCGGACGTCATCCTCGGCGCCTACTCCGGCCTCACGGAGGAGGACTACAAAAAGCTCAGCGAAATCGCCCCCGTCGTGGCCCACCCCGAGATCGCCTACGGAACCTCCTGGCAGGATTCCACCGCCATCATCGGCAAGGCCCTCGGCAAGGACGCCGAAGCCACCAAGCTGGTCGCCGACACTGAGGCCACCATCAAGGACAAGGTCTCCAAGTACCCGCAGATCGCCGGCAAGAGCTTCATCTACGGCAACCTGGAGCCCGCTTCGGCTGACGGGGTCAACGTCTACACCGCCAACGACAACCGCCCCCGATTCCTCACCGAGATCGGCATGAAGCTGGCCCCCGTGGTGGAAGATAATTCCAAGGGCTCCACGGAGTTCTTCATCCCGTGGTCCGCCGAGAAGGCCAACGAACTCGAATCCGACATCTTCGTGACCTGGGTTCCTGACGCAGCCACCACCGATTCCATCAAGACAGACCCGCTGCTGGGCCAGATCCCGGCCATCAAGAAGGGCACCCTGGTTGCCGACCCGGACAACACCCTGACGTTGTCCATCTCGGCGTCGTCGCCGCTGAGCCTGCCGTGGTCGCTGGACACGTTCCTGCCGCAGCTGGCGATTGCAGCGGATAAAGTCCCTGCCGCGGTGAAGTAGGCACCGTTTTCATGAGCCCCCTTACGACGACGACGGCGGTTTCCGCAGCCGCCCGGCCCGCCCCGGAGACGCGCACGACTGTGACTATCCGTGCCCGGGGACCGCGGGCGCTCTGGCTGCTGGCCGCCGTCGTCGTACTGGCGCTCGTGACCGCTGCGTCCCTCGCCATCGGCGCCCGGGGCCTCGACCTCGGGACCGTCTGGCAGGCGCTGACCCGGTTCGATCCGGCCAGCGGCGACCACGCCGTGGTCCACGCCCGGATTCCCCGGACAGTCCTCGGGCTGCTCGCCGGCGGCGCCCTCGGGCTCGCCGGGGCAGCAATGCAGGGCGTGGCCCGCAACCCCCTCGCGGACCCGGGCATCATCGGAATCAACGCCGGCGCCGCGCTGGCCGTCGTCACGGGAATCTACGTCTTCGGCGTGTCCTCGCTGACCGGGTACATCTGGTTCGCGTTCGTCGGGGCCGCGGCCGCCGCCGTCGTGGTCTACCTGATCGCTTCACTCGGCAGGGACGGCGCGACGCCGGTGAAGCTCGCCCTCGCCGGAGCGGCCCTGAGCGCCGGTCTCTTTTCACTCATGAACGTCATCCTGGTGTCCAGCCGGGACACCCTGGACCGCTTCAGGTTCTGGCAGGTCGGCGGGATCGCCGGGCGCGACTGGTCCGTGATCCTCCCGGCCCTGCCGTTCCTGCTCCTGGGTGCCGCGATAGTGCTCGCCACCGGCCGGATCCTCAACAACCTCGCCCTCGGCGACGACCTCGCCCGCGGCCTGGGCCAAGGTGTCGGGCTGACCCGCGGCGTCACCGCCCTCGGCATCGTCCTGCTCTGCGGCTCGGCCACGGCGCTGGCCGGCCCGATCGGCTTCGTGGGCCTCGTCATTCCGCACGCCGTCCGCTTCCTCACGGGCCCCGACTACCGCTGGATCCTGCCCTTCGCGCTGGTCCTGGCCCCGGCCCTGCTGTTGACCGCCGATGTGATCGGCCGCGTCATCCTGCTTCCGGGCGAAGTCCCCGCCGGGATCATGACCGCGCTCGTCGGTGCGCCGGTATTCGTCTGGCTGGTCCGGCGCAGCAAGGGGACAGGCCTGTGAAGGAATCCTCCGCCGAGGTGGTACTTGGCGCCCATGTCCCGCCCAAACATCGGCGTCTTCTCGCACCTCGCGGGACCGTGCTCGACCGCACGGGCATCCTGGCGCTTGCCGTCGTGGCGCTCTTCGCCGCCAGTGTGCTCCTGGGCAGCTACACCGTCACCATCCCCGACTTCTTCCGGATCCTGGCCGCGCACCTAACCGGCGGGGAGAAGATCCCCGGCGCAAGTTTCATCGTGATGGAGCACAAGCTGCCGCGCGCCGTCGTGGGGACGCTGATCGGAGCCGCCTTCGGGCTGTCCGGTGCGCTGTTCCAGACCATGCTCCGCAACCCCCTTGCCAGCCCGGACGTGATCGGCATCAGCTACGGGGCCAGCGCCGCGGCCGTGACGGCGATTGTCGTCTTCGGCGCATCCGGTGCCACCGTCTCGGGCGCTGCCTTCGCCGGGGCGCTGGGCGTGGCCGCCCTGATCTATGGCATCTCCCGCAGCGGATCCCTGGGCTCCGGCGGACAGCGGGGCGACGCCGCCGGCGGCCGGCTGATCCTGGCCGGCGTGGGCATCGCCGCGGCCCTTCATGCCGTGGTCAGTTTCCTGATGACCCGGGCGGACATCCGCACCGCTGCCGAGGTCCTGATCTGGCTGAACGGCTCGCTCAACTCCGCGAACTGGGACCGGGCCGGAGTCCTCGGCCTCGCACTGATCGTCCTGATTCCTGCTGTCGCCGTCCTCGCCGGCCCGCTGCGCATCCTCGAACTTGGCGACGACACCGCCGCGGGGCTCGGCGTGCGGGTCGGTGCGGCCCGGCTGGGTATCGTGGTCACCGCCGTCGGGCTTGCCGCCGCGGCGACGGCCGCAGCAGGGCCGGTGGCGTTCGTCGCGTTCCTCGCCGGGCCCATCGCCCGTCGGTTTGTCCGCAGGGCGAGCCTGCCGGTGTCTGCCCTGGCCGGTGTGGTGATCGTCCTGGCCGCCGACTACTTCGCCGCCAATATCGCACCGCTGCTGCTGGACGGAACTGTCCTGCCGGTCGGAGTGGTCACGGGCGCCCTCGGTGCCCCGTTCCTGATCTGGCTGCTCGTCACCTCCAACCGAAAGGACGCCTGAGATGGCAACACTCCAGACCTCCGGCCTGACGCTGAAATACGACCAGCGGACCGTGATCGAGGGACTCAGCACGGAAATCCCCGAGGGCAAGGTGACCATGATTGTCGGCGCCAACGCCTGCGGCAAATCCACCCTGCTCCGCGGCCTTGCCCGGCTGCTCAAGCCTGCGGCGGGCACCGTCACCATGGACGGGCGGGACATCCACCGCCGTCCCGCCCGAGAGGTTGCGCGCACGCTGGGACTGCTGCCGCAGCATCCGACGGCACCGGACGGCATCACCGTCCGGGACCTCGTGGGCCGCGGCCGCTACCCGCACCAGGGTGTCTTCCGGTCCCGGCATGCAGGCGGCCCGGCGGACGACGAGCGTGCCGTGCAGGAAGCGATGGCCGCCACCGAAACGCTGGAACTCGCCGGGCGCAACGTGGATGAACTCTCCGGCGGGCAGCGGCAGCGGGCGTGGATCGCGATGGCCCTGGCGCAGGAAACCGCCGTCCTGCTGCTGGACGAGCCCACCACCTACCTGGACCTCACCCACCAGGTGGAGGTCCTGGACCTCATCACCGACCTCAACAGCCGGCGCGGAACCACCGTGGCGATCGTGCTGCACGACCTCAACCTCGCTGCGCGGTATGCGGACCACATCATCGCTATGAAGGACGGACGAATCGTGGCCGAAGGCTCCGCCCGGGCGGTGGTCACCGAGGAAATGGTCCGCGAGGTGTTCGCCCTGAAGTCCAGGGTGTTCCCGGACCCGGTGTCCGGCGCACCGCTGATCATCCCGCTGGGCCGCCACCATGCCGATTCCCCGCACACCGCAACCCTGGAGCTGGTCCCTTGACTGCATCGAACGCCACCCCGTCCCGCGCCCGGGCCGGCCTTAAGACCTCACGCGGCACCGAACCCATGACCCTCGCCTTCGAGGTCCAGGTCACGGCGGTCCAGCAACTCGGACCAAACTTCCGGCGGATCACGCTGGGCGGGCATTCGCTGCGGAACTTCGGGGTCCATGGCAGCACCCTGGACCTGCGCATCAAGCTCATGATCCCGTCGCTGGCCGCGGACGGTACCGCGTTGCCGCTGCCGGAGTTCCGGATGGAGCAGGCCGGCTGGTACCGCGAGTGGCTGGCCATGGATCCTGCGACCCGCGGCTCCATGCGCACGTACACCGTGCGGCGGGAACGCCTCGACGCCGTCTACCCGGAACTCGACGTCGACTTCGTGCTGCACTTCGACGATGCCGGCCACGGCGGACCGGCCGCCAACTGGGCCCGCAGCGCCACACCGGGGGACACCCTGACCCTGATCGGACCCAACAACCGGGCCGCGCACTGGGTCACTGCGGAAACGTACTCCGGGATCGAATGGCGGCCGGGCCTGGCCCAGCGGGTCCTGCTGGCCGGCGATGAGACGGCCGTGCCTGCCATCAGCGCCATTCTTGAGAGCCTGCCGTCGTACGTGAGCGGGCACGCCATCCTCGAGGTTCCGGAAGCCGGCGACTTCCAGGGCATCACGACAGCCGCCGACGTCGGGATCACCTGGCTCGCGCGCGGTGCGGCCATCGGCCGGTCGCGTCCGCACGGGGAATTGCTGCAGGAGGCGGTCCGCGCCGCCGTCACCCTGCCCGGCTGGGTCGGGCTCCGGTCATCCCGCGAGCCTGCGGCCGGCCCCGAGCCCGAGGACGTCAACGTGGACCACGACATCCTGTGGGAGACCCCCGCAAGGATGGATGCCGCGGCGATCAGCGCCAGCAGGAACCCGGACAAGCCCGCAGGGGCCATGCCGTTCTACGCCTGGATCGCCGGTGAAGCGGGGGTAGTCAAGGAGCTGCGCCGGTACTTGGTCCGGGACGTGGGTATCGACCGGAAGCAGGTGTCGTTCATGGGGTACTGGCGGCAAGGGAAGGCGGAGCTCTAAGCGACGCTCCCGCAGTTGTTGCTCCTACTTTTCTGGCGCTCCCGCAGTTCCTGCCGGGCTTCCGGCCGCCACCGCTGCTTTGCCGTCGCTTAGACACCTCCATCGGCCGCGGGCGGCCTTAGTCGGCGATGCGCTCCTTCGCAAAGCACCGGTGACGGCCTTGTGATCGGGTCACCTGACGTGATCCCGCAGCGGCATTATGGACGGGGAACCTGCTGTGCCCCGCCTGTTAACCCCGCCGTCGTCCGGCGGGTTTAGCGTGGGGCCATGGTCGAAAACCTTCTATCCCCGGGCGCTGATGGGCGGCGGGTCTATGTTGCCCTGGGGGATTCCTTCACCGAGGGGGTGGGGGACTACAATCCCCGGCTGCCCAACGGGGTGCGCGGGTGGGCGGACCGGGTGGCGGAGCAACTGGCCAGGGCGGAGCCGGGGTGGGAGTATGCCAACCTTGCCATCCGCAGCAAAAGGCTGCGGCACATCATCGCGGAACAGCTGGACGCCGCGCTCGCCATGGAACCGACCCTGGTCACCCTGTACGCAGGCGGGAACGACATCCTGGACATCGGGACCGACATCCACGCCCTCATGATGGACTACGAGTTCCTCGTCGCCAGACTCGCCGCGAGCGGGGCCACGGTAGTGCTGTTCACCGGCTTCGATGTCAGGGTCTCGGCGCTGCTGGAACCCCTCAAGAGGCGGAACGCCATCTACAACCAGCGGGTCCGCGAGGTGGCGGCCAGGTACGAGGCCGTGCTGGTGGACTACTGGTGCTTCGACGCGTTCTATGATCCCCGGATGTGGGATTCGGACCGCCTGCACATGTCCAAGGCGGGCCACAAGTATCTCGCCGGCCAGGTCCTGGACCAGCTAGGGGTCCCGCACAAGGTCAAGCCCAAGGAATGGGCGCCGCCGGCGAAACTCGGCCTCCGGGACTGGGAACGACGGCAGCGCCGTTGGGTACATGACTGGGTCCTGCCGCTCTTCGGGCGCAAGCTCAGGGGTGTCACGCTCGGCGACGAGCTCAGGCCGCGCTGGCCGGCGCCGGTCAGGGTCCCGCCGAAGGCTGGGCTGAAGAAACTGGCCGCCAGGATCCCCGCGGGCTGAACAGTGCTGCTCCGGACGGGACGCGCGGGGCGAGCCGGCGTCAGCTGTCCAGCAGGTTCTCGTAGCCCGGAGCCACCCGGCTCGCGTGGAACTCCTCGACGTCGAATTCGGCCACTCCGTTGACATAGAACGGATCCCTGGCCAGCGAGGCGTCGAGGGCATCGCGGTCCGCGTTGGAAAGCAGCAGGGCGCCCGTGCGCGGGATTTTCCGCCCTGCGACCATAAAGATGCCCTGGTCGAACGCATCCTGCAGCCACGTGACGTGGGCCGGAAGATGGAAGTCAACGATCTCTTCGGGGACCTTGTAGGTCAGCGAGACTACATACATAAGGGTCAGCCTACCGTCTGTCCCCCGCGCCGGGACGTGATTCTTCCGTCACGGAAATCCGGCGAAGTTGAACCGTCAAGCTTCGATGCTCCTACACTGTATCCATGACTGAACCGCGCTGGCTGAACGCCGACGAACGACGGGCCTGGCTGGCCCAAGTAAGCATCAATACCCTGCTTCCGGCAGCCTTGGACACGCAGCTTCACCACGCGCGCAAGCTCTCCCTCTTCGACTACAACGTCCTCGCGATGCTCTCCGAGGCCGACGGCCGTTTTCTGCCCATGAGCGAACTCGCCGCACGCACCAGCGCCTCCCTGTCCCGGCTCTCCCACGTGGTCACCAAACTGCAGACCCGCGGGTGGGTGGAGCGCCGCCCGCACCCGGGGGACGCCCGGGTAACGACGGCGCACCTCACCGACGCGGGAATGGAGACCATCGAGGAGCTCGCCCCGGGCCACGTCGAGGCCGTCCGTTCGCTGTTCCTCGACGCCCTGAGCGAGGAGGACGTCGCCGACCTCGCCCGGATCGGCGAGAAGATCGTGGGCCGCCTGGACAAGGACCACTGGATCCTGCGGGAGAGCAAGCGCGCCTAAGGGCCCTGCCGGGCCGCCCGCAACATGCTGTCCCCTAGTGTTGGCACTATGGAATCGCCGATCGACAGCTACCTGCGCCAGATCCACGCCGAGATCGCCCAGCTCAAGGACGGCAAGCCCTACAGCACCATCCCGGCCATGGCCAACGTGGACCCGGACAACTTCGGCATCGCCCTCGCCACCGTGGACGGCAAGGTATACGAAATCGGTGACACCCGCGAGGAATTCACGATCCAGTCCATCTCCAAGCCCTTCACCTACGGGCTGGCCCTCGAGGACCTCGGCAACGAGGCCGTGGACGCCAAAGTGGACGTGGAACCGTCGGGGGACTCCTTCAACGAGATCTCCCTGGCCGAAGGGACGGGCCGGCCGGCCAATGCGATGATTAACGCCGGAGCCCTCACCGCGACCTCGCTGATCAGGGGGTCCGGCGGGCAGTCCGGCTTCAAAAGGATCCTCAGCACGTATTCCGCTTTCGCCGGCCGCCAGCTCTCGGTCAGCGAGCAGGTCTTCGAATCCGAACTCAAGCATGGCCACCGCAACACGGCGCTCGCGTACCTGCTGCGCTCCTTCAACATCATTGAGGATGACCCGACGCCGGTCCTGGCGGACTATTTCCGCCAGTGCTCCGTCCTGGTGAACTGCTTCGACCTCTCGATCATGGCCGCCACCCTTGCCAACGGCGGCCGAAACCCGCTCAGCGGCAAACAGGTGCTGGAGATCGGCCCGGTGGAACGCGTGCTGTCCGTCATGATGACTTCCGGCATGTACGACGACGCCGGCGCCTGGATCAGCAGCGTGGGCATGCCGGGAAAGAGCGGGGTGGCCGGCGGCATCATCGCCGTGCTGCCCGGCCAGGTGGGCCTGGCCGTCTATTCGCCGCCGCTTGATGAACACGGCAGCAGCGTCCGCGGCCTGGCCACTGCGCAGCGCCTCTCCCGGGACATGGAACTGCACTTCGTCCGCGCGGCCCGGACCGGCCGGTCCGCTATCCTCGCCGCCTACGACGTGACCGAGACGCCGTCGGGCATCCGCCGGAACGACGAGGCCGCCGACGTCCTCCGGGCGCACGGCCACCGGGCCCGCGTGATCGAAGTCAACGGCGACCTCCTCTTCGCCGGAACCGAGTCCATGGTCCGCGAGCTGAGCAGCCTGGCGGACGACGTCGACCTCGTGGTCCTGGATGTGCGCCGCACCGACCAGATCAGCGACGTCGCCGTGCGCATGCTGGCCACAGCGAGGCAGGGGATGGCCGACGCCGGCCGGGAACTGGTCCTGATTGAGGCGGACGGTTCCGTCGCGGACGCTCTGGGATCGCTGGAACAGCGGCTGGTGCCGTCCTTCGCGACCCGGAGCGCCGCCGTCGAATACTCCGAAAACCGCCTGCTGGAACGCCACGGGGACCATCTGCTGCTGCCGGACCACGTCCCGGTCACAGCATCGCCTGCTTTGGCACCGCTGGACGAGGCGGACGCCGCGGCGCTCGAAGCCCTCATGACCCCGAAATCGTACGACGACGGCGACGTCATCCGGCGGGTCGGCCTGCGGTTCGGCGGGGTCTACTTCATCACCTCCGGGAGGGTCAGCAGCACGTCCCCGGGGCCCACCGCGGAGCGGGTGAAGCTGAACACCCTCAGCGCCGGCATGACGTTCGGCGAACTGGCGCTGGGAAGCGGCAACCGGCAGGAAACCACGGTCCGGGCCATCGGTCCGGTGGAGGTCATGGTGCTCAGTGCCGAGGCCATCACCGAGCTGGAAGCCGCCGACCCGCGCCTGGCGATCGCCCTTTGGAAGGCCCTGACCCGGGACGCCTACACCCGCGTGGAGCAGTACCTGCGGGAGTCCGCGGTCCGGATCCGCGAATAGGCCTTCCCCGGCCGGCCAGGGTGCCTGCTTTGTTTGCTTGGGGCAACTGCTGGCAGACTGGAGCCATGGATTTCACGTCCCGCTATGTAGCCCTTGGCGACTCCTTCACGGAAGGCGTCGGCGATGATGACCCCACCCGCCCCAACGGCGTGCGGGGCTGGGCGGACCGGGTGGCCGAGCAGCTCGGCGCCGCCGATCCGGGCTTCGGGTACGCGAACCTCGCCATCCGCGGCCGGAAACTCCGCCAGATCATGGCCGAACAGGTCGATGCCGCCGTCGCACTCAATCCCACCCTCGTGAGCATCTACGCCGGCGCCAACGACATCCTCCGGCCCAAGGTCGACATCGATAATCTGCTGGTGGATTACGACGCCGGCATCCGCAAGCTCAAGGCCACCGGCGCAACCGTGGTGATGTTCACCGGGTTCGATTCCCGCGGCTCGAAGATCTTCGGCACCACCCGCGGCCGCACCGCGATCTACAACGAACTGGTCCGCGGAATCGCCGGGGACCACGGCGCCCTCCTGGTGGATTACTGGCGTTTCAGCGAGTACTACGACTGGGGAATGTGGGCAACCGACCGGATGCACATGTCCGCCGCGGGCCACGCGAACATGGCCCAGCGCGTCCTCACCGTCCTGGAGCACGACCACTCGATCGACATTCCGCCCATGACTCCGGTTCCCGAGCTCAGCCGGGCCGAGGCCGTCCGCGCCAACGCCCGCTGGGTCCGCGAATTCGCCGGACCGTGGGTGGTCCGCCGGGTCACGGGGAAGTCGTCAGGCGACGGACTGGCCCCGCGCTACCCGAGCCTCACGCACCTCTAGGCGCGGAAGCCCGGCGTCGCGAGCAGTTCCCCGCCGCCAAGTACGGCCAGCACCTCGACGTCCCAGCTGTCCGTGGCCCAATCCAGCATCCGCCTCCCTCCGGCGACGATCGCCGTCGCCAGCACGTCCGCGGTGAGAATGTCCGGGGCTGCCACGGAGACCTGGCGGAATTCGAGGGGGTGCCGTCCCCTGCGGCCTGCCCCAGCCCGCCAGATGTGGTTACCTCGCTCAGCGGTGCCGGACGTCGCCAATGCCGCGAAGCGCCCTGTGCCGCCCAGCGCAAAGCCCGAGAGCAGCGTTCCGCGGTCCTGCGGATCGACGATGCCGGCCAGCCACGGAGTCCCGGTTCCCGGTGCGGGCGAGCCGCTCACCAGCACGTCACCGCCCGCGTTCAGGCACCAGTCCGTAATGCCGGCGGACTCCAGGGCGGAGGCCGCCTGGTCGATGGCGTAGCCCTTGATGATTCCGGAGAGGTCCAGTATGCCGTCGGGCCGCTCGGGGGTGAAGAAACCGTCGGTCAGCAGCCGCCAGCCCGTGGCGTCCGCAAAACGGGCGCGGAATGCCGCCGAGGTATCCCGCAGCGTCACTTCGCCGCGGGCCAGCCGGCTCGCTTCCGAATCCGGTCGGTAGAGGCTGAACGTCGCGTCCAGGCCGGCGAACACGCGTTCGACGGCGGCAGTGGCACCTTCCAGCACTGGTTCGCCGCCGGGCGTCCAGCAGCCCTCCACTGGCAGGGCGAGGCTGATGACCGTCCCCATGCACCGGAAGGTCCTGCTTTTCAGGGCCGGGCCGGCCAGGGTGGCGGCGCTCAGTGCCGGACTCTCGGCGGGCGAGGGCCTAAAGGTTGGCTGCATCGAGGGCTGCCTGAAGAGAACTCAAATAGGCGTCGCTGGTGACGGTGGCGCCGCTGATGGTCTGCACCTGGGCCGACTGGGCCTTGATGACCGCGGTACGCAGCAGCGGAGCGGCCCGGTTGCTGATTTGCACGGATTTTCGGTCGTCGTCGGTCAGCTGGAGGGCGGTGACATCCGTGATCGCGCCGGCTTTTACGGTGATCTGCACCTGGACGGTGCCGAAGCGGGTCTGGACCGCCGCCCCGGTGAAGGTCCCGGCGGCCTGTGCCGCGCTGGCGGAGCTTCCCGCGGAACCCGTCGAACCGCTGGAGCCGGTGCTTCCGCTGGACCCGCTTGCGGAACTGGATCCGGAAGATCCGTTGGTGGTTCCGCTGCCCCCGGCCGTCCCGGACGAGGCGGGGGCCGAAGTGGCCGCCGCAGTGCTCCCGGTGTCTGCGACGTGGGCTCCGGACTGCCAGCCGACCAGGAGTATTCCGGCGGAGGCCAGTGCTGCTGAAACTGCTGCGCGTGTTCTCACCAGTCGAACTTTTCGTAGTGGAGTTGCTCTTCGCGGACGCCGGCAGCGCGGGCTCCACTGATCGCACTGCGGGCCCAAGCGGACGGACCGCAGATGTACACGTCGGCG
Organism: Pseudarthrobacter sp. ATCC 49987; assembly: GCF_009928425.1. Taxonomy (NCBI): domain Bacteria; kingdom Bacillati; phylum Actinomycetota; class Actinomycetes; order Micrococcales; family Micrococcaceae; genus Pseudarthrobacter; species Pseudarthrobacter sp. ATCC 49987. The sequence goes on from NZ_JAABNS010000001.1 coordinate 4,012,085, forward strand.
TCGGCGACGTCAGGGGCATAACTGCCTAGCCGGTGTCCTGAACGGACGGCCGATTCGGGCAGCCAACTCTGTTCGCCGGTGGTCCGGGCGCCGGTGAGATGGAACAGAGTCGCGCCGCGGCGCCGGCAAAGTTCCAGGATTTCGTCGCCCAGATAGAGTTCCGCCTCACTGTGGCCGCGGAGAATCACTGTGGCGTTGCCCGGTTCAAAGGGGGTGCGCTCCAGCAGTGCGCGGATGGGGGTGATTCCGATGCCGGCCCCGATCATCACGATGCGGTTCCGGCTGCGGGCCGCTGTGCTGAAGAGCCCGTAGGGTCCCTCGATCGCTACCCTGGTCCCGGATTTCAGCCGCGCCAACTGGGCCGATCCCCGGCCGAGGTTGCGAACGGTAATCCGCAGTCGGCCCCGGCCCGCGGAATCGAACAGCACGGGTTCCGCGGACAGGCTGAACGGGTGCGGATGCCACCACGCGCTCGGGGCGAGGAACCTCCAGATGAAGAACCGGCCGCCGCTGCCGGCCAGTTCGTCGAGGTGGCGGCCCGCCAGTTCAATACTGACGACGCCGGGACCCTCCGTCGCGACGCGGCTCACCGTCAGTTGGTGGCGGACGGTGGCCACGAGTGGCTCCAGTACGCGGTAGTGGACCAGGGCAGCGCCGGCGCCAATGCAGATGGCCAGCCAGTACCAGCGCTGCCAGGTGCCCTCGGCGAAGAGGGCCCCGGTGCTGAACTGATGCGGGATCGCGGTCAGCACCGCTGCGTAGGTCAGCAGGTGGACGGCATACCAGAATTCGTAAGGGAACCGGCGTCGGACGGCGACCAGCGAAGTGACCACAACGGCGATGAACAGTCCCATGGACACGATGGCGAGCCACATGTCTGGCACCAGCACCCAGAGGGACACGAGCTCACTCACCGGATCGAGCCCTTCGGCCATTCCATATCCGATTGCGATCAGGATTCCGTGCGCGAGCAGCAGGTACAACGACGGTTTGCCGAGTTTGCGGTGGAATTCCAGGGCCCGGTCGTGCCCTACGGCGCCATCGATCAGGGGAATACGCGCGGCCAGCAGCAGCATCAGCAGCACAAGGTCCATGCCGGCCAGCCCGGCGACGATTCCCAGGGCTGTGAAGGAACCGGCCAGGGTCGAGAACCCCCTGGCGCCGCCGTCGGCGAGCCAGAGCGCGATTGACAAGGCCACCGAAGCCCACGCGAGCACCGTCAGGAGGTCTGCCCGGAGCAGACGGCGCCGGGACTGGCCGCGGAACCGCTCCACCGGAGTGCGGCGGGCCGTGGCCGGCAGGGCCGTCTGGAGTGAAGAGTTCATGGTTCCACCGTCTGCCCGGCGCCTATCATTTTGCTGTGAAAGCGCTAGGGTGCCGATGTGACTTCGCGCCGAACCGGCCGGCGCCCCTTATACACCGCCGGATACCGGATTGGTCTTTAATTCGTCAAGCTCGTAGACTTGGTAGGCGCTAGGTGGCGCGGAGCGTGTGCAATTGCTCCGGTTGGCGGGATTTGTCTGCAACATTGACAGTCCTGAGGGCCGGTAGTTAGGGGCTCAAGTTGCGTGCACTCCTGTATTCGCCCAGCATCCCGGCACTTCGCGGTGGCTTCCCACAAGGTTTCCGCCGCCCGGTGCCCGTGGCCCACAATCTTCGCCGCAGTGAGGAAAGCAGTCGGTTTACGCCGTCTGCTTGAACGCTGCGGATACCGAATCCCTGTGGGGGTTGGATGCGGACGCCGCCTGTCGCACGGTTACGCGGGAACTCCGCAACCGTTTCATTTATTTTTTTGAGGAGAGTCGTCATGGCAGCACACTGCCAGGTGACCGGAGCCGAGCCGGGCTTTGGACACAGCATTTCGCACTCGCACCGACGCAACAAGCGTCGGTTCGACCCGAACATCCAGAAGAAGCGCTACTGGGTTCCGTCCCTGCGCCGTAATGTCACCCTGCAGGTCTCTGCACGTGGCATCAAGACCATCGACGTGCGTGGCATCGACGTAGTCGTAGCCGCCATCCTGGCACGAGGAGTGAAGCTCTAATGGCTAAGGACAAGGACGTACGTCCGATCATCAAGCTCAAGTCGACCGCGGGCACGGGTTACACCTACGTGACGCGCAAGAACCGTCGTAACGACCCGGACCGCATGGTTCTGAAGAAGTACGACCCCCGCATCCGCAAGCACGTCGAATTCCGAGAGGAGCGCTAAACACATGGCTAAGAAGTCAATGATCGCTAAGAACGAACAGCGTAAAGTCATCGTCGAGCGTTATGCTGCAAAGCGCCTCGAACTGAAGAAGGCTCTGGTTGACCCCGCGTCGACCGACGAAGCCCGCGAAGCTGCACGCCTCGGCCTGCAGAAGCTGCCCCGCAACGCCTCGCCGGTACGTCTGCGTAACCGCGACATCATCGATGGCCGCCCGCGCGGTACCTTCCAGAAGTTCGGCATCTCCCGTGTTCGCTTCCGCGACATGGCTCACCGCGGTGAGCTCCCGGGCATCACGAAGTCTTCCTGGTAATTCAGGACCCCTGAAACCAGCGGCTTGAAGAAGGGCCGGCGCCTCTTGGCGCCGGCCCTTCTTGCGTTTAAGGCTCGACGGGCGGGTGCCTGGTGTCCGCGGCGGCCGGTGGTGCGGCGCGGATGTGAGCCAGTACACAGGTACCAGATTTTCGTGTATTGGGGTGCGGGGGCCTTGTGGGGTGTCTGTTTTTCGCGTGGTGGCGGGGTTTTTGGGGGTGTGGGGGTGGTGGTGGGGGTGGATTTGTGTGGGGGTCTGGTGGCGTGTAAGGTAATTCGAGTCGCCGCCGCTGTTGCGGAGAGATTGCGACCGACCCCCTGATTGAATGGCCTTGAATATGGCGCGCTTTGTGGCGTGCCGGTGTTTCGGGTGGGGATCCCCTCGTGGAGTTGTGAGTCGCGGAAACGCTGATTTGCAAAGGCTTCCGGGTTCGGGTAACTTTGATAAGTTGCTCCGGAGCGATCCACGGCCTTGGTTGTGGTGGTGCCGGGTGTGTCTGTTGTTTGAGAACTCAATAGTGTGCCAAGTTTGTTGATACCAATTTATTGTATTGAATTGGTTGAATTGATCAGGTCCGCCACCCCGTGGTGTGGTCTGGTTTTTACAGCTGGTTTCAAATTTTGTGCAGCGCGTGCATCCCGTTTTCCCGGGGGCGCGTGTTGTGTCTGTTTTACTTCAACGGAGAGTTTGATCCTGGCTCAGGATGAACGCTGGCGGCGTGCTTAACACATGCAAGTCGAACGATGAACCTCACTTGTGGGGGGATTAGTGGCGAACGGGTGAGTAACACGTGAGTAACCTGCCCTTAACTCTGGGATAAGCCTGGGAAACTGGGTCTAATACCGGATATGACTCCTCATCGCATGGTGGGGGGTGGAAAGCTTTATTGTGGTTTTGGATGGACTCGCGGCCTATCAGCTTGTTGGTGAGGTAATGGCTCACCAAGGCGACGACGGGTAGCCGGCCTGAGAGGGTGACCGGCCACACTGGGACTGAGACACGGCCCAGACTCCTACGGGAGGCAGCAGTGGGGAATATTGCACAATGGGCGAAAGCCTGATGCAGCGACGCCGCGTGAGGGATGACGGCCTTCGGGTTGTAAACCTCTTTCAGTAGGGAAGAAGCGAAAGTGACGGTACCTGCAGAAGAAGCGCCGGCTAACTACGTGCCAGCAGCCGCGGTAATACGTAGGGCGCAAGCGTTATCCGGAATTATTGGGCGTAAAGAGCTCGTAGGCGGTTTGTCGCGTCTGCCGTGAAAGTCCGGGGCTCAACTCCGGATCTGCGGTGGGTACGGGCAGACTAGAGTGATGTAGGGGAGACTGGAATTCCTGGTGTAGCGGTGAAATGCGCAGATATCAGGAGGAACACCGATGGCGAAGGCAGGTCTCTGGGCATTAACTGACGCTGAGGAGCGAAAGCATGGGGAGCGAACAGGATTAGATACCCTGGTAGTCCATGCCGTAAACGTTGGGCACTAGGTGTGGGGGACATTCCACGTTTTCCGCGCCGTAGCTAACGCATTAAGTGCCCCGCCTGGGGAGTACGGCCGCAAGGCTAAAACTCAAAGGAATTGACGGGGGCCCGCACAAGCGGCGGAGCATGCGGATTAATTCGATGCAACGCGAAGAACCTTACCAAGGCTTGACATGAACCGGAAATACCTGGAAACAGGTGCCCCGCTTGCGGTCGGTTTACAGGTGGTGCATGGTTGTCGTCAGCTCGTGTCGTGAGATGTTGGGTTAAGTCCCGCAACGAGCGCAACCCTCGTTCTATGTTGCCAGCGCGTTATGGCGGGGACTCATAGGAGACTGCCGGGGTCAACTCGGAGGAAGGTGGGGACGACGTCAAATCATCATGCCCCTTATGTCTTGGGCTTCACGCATGCTACAATGGCCGGTACAAAGGGTTGCGATACTGTGAGGTGGAGCTAATCCCAAAAAGCCGGTCTCAGTTCGGATTGGGGTCTGCAACTCGACCCCATGAAGTCGGAGTCGCTAGTAATCGCAGATCAGCAACGCTGCGGTGAATACGTTCCCGGGCCTTGTACACACCGCCCGTCAAGTCACGAAAGTTGGTAACACCCGAAGCCGGTGGCCTAACCCCTTGTGGGAGGGAGCTGTCGAAGGTGGGACTGGCGATTGGGACTAAGTCGTAACAAGGTAGCCGTACCGGAAGGTGCGGCTGGATCACCTCCTTTCTAAGGAGCACCTACAACAACCTCGCCAGGCGTTATGTCTGTGTGGTGGTGTTGTCAGGAGTACGCCCGTTGCGCAGACGCTAGTTCTGCGGCGGGTGCTCACGGGTGGAATATCAACAAATAGCGGCCGCTGGTTTTTCCTGCGGCACCCAGTACGGATCCTTTTGTGCTTCTTTGGAAGTGCGGGGTTCCTGGAACGGTGTCCGGGGGTACGGGCGGTTTAGTGTTTGGCACACTGTTGGGTCCTGAGGCAACAGGACCGGGGTCCGCGGCTTTGGCTGTGGTGTCCGGGACTTGTGTTTCTGGTTTCCTGGCTGCACCGAGCGCACACGTGTGTGTGGGGTGTGTGGTATGGGGTTGTTGTTTGAGAACTACATAGTGGACGCGAGCATCTTTTATAAGAAGCAATTTCCAAGAATATGAACCTGGATCTGTGCCGTTGCGTTGGTTGTGCCCTTTGGGGTGTGGCTTGGGTGGCGGTGTGGTTTTCATGGTTCTCTCGAAAATTAGCGTTTTTGATCTTTTGTGGTCAAGTTTTTAAGAGCACACGGTGGATGCCTTGGCATTAGGAGCCGAAGAAGGACGTAGGAATCTGCGATAAGCCTGGGGGAGTCGATAACCGGACTGTGATCCCAGGGTGTCCGAATGGGGAAACCCCGCCAGGGGCGCGAGCTGCCTGGTGACCCGCATCTGAACACATAGGGTGCGTGGAGGGAACGCGGGGAAGTGAAACATCTCAGTACCCGCAGGAAGAGAAAACAATAGTGATTCCGTCAGTAGTGGCGAGCGAACGCGGATCAGGCTAAACCGTTCCATGTGTGATAGCCGGCGGGCGTTGCATGGTCGGGGTTGTGGGACTTCCCATTCTGTCTCTGCCGGGACAGTGGGGTGTGTAGTGCAGGCATAGGTGAACGGTCTTGAAAGGCCGGCCAGAGAGGGTGTGAGCCCCGTAACCGAAATGTTGTGTACCGCCCGGGGAGTATCCCAAGTAGCACGGGGCCCGAGAAATCCCGTGCGAATCTGTCAGGACCACCTGATAAGCCTAAATACTCCCTAATGACCGATAGCGGACCAGTACCGTGAGGGAAAGGTGAAAAGTACCCCGGGAGGGGAGTGAAACAGTACCTGAAACCGTGTGCTTACAATCCGTCGGAGCAACCTTGTAGTTGTGACGGCGTGCCTTTTGAAGAATGAGCCTGCGAGTTAGTGTTACGTCGCGAGGTTAACCCGTGTGGGGAAGCCGTAGCGAAAGCGAGTCTGAATAGGGCGTTGCAGTGGCGTGATCTAGACCCGAAGCGAAGTGATCTACCCATGGCCAGGTTGAAGCGACGGTAAGACGTCGTGGAGGACCGAACCCACTTCAGTTGAAAATGGAGGGGATGAGCTGTGGGTAGGGGTGAAAGGCCAATCAAACTTCGTGATAGCTGGTTCTCCCCGAAATGCATTTAGGTGCAGCGTTGCGTGTTTCTTACCGGAGGTAGAGCTACTGGATGGCTAATGGGCCCTACAAGGTTACTGACGTCAGCCAAACTCCGAATGCCGGTAAGTGAGAGCGCAGCAGTGAGACTGTGGGGGATAAGCTTCATAGTCGAGAGGGAAACAGCCCAGACCACCAACTAAGGCCCCTAAGCGTGTGCTAAGTGGGAAAGGATGTGGAGTTGCGAAGACAACCAGGAGGTTGGCTTAGAAGCAGCCATCCTTAAAAGAGTGCGTAATAGCTCACTGGTCAAGTGATTCCGCGCCGACAATGTAGCGGGGCTCAAGTACACCGCCGAAGTTGTGGATTTCAGATATTAGCTAAGCCGCCCCTTGTGGGTTGGTTCAGGCGTCTGGAGTGGTAGGGGAGCGTCGTGTGGGCAGTGAAGTCGCGGTGTAAACCAGCGGTGGAGCCTACACGAGTGAGAATGCAGGCATGAGTAGCGAAAGACGGGTGAGAAACCCGTCCGCCGAATGATCAAGGGTTCCAGGGTCAAGCTAATCTGCCCTGGGTAAGTCGGGACCTAAGGCGAGGCCGACAGGCGTAGTCGATGGACAACGGGTTGATATTCCCGTACCGGCGAAAAACCGCCCATGCTGAACAGGGGATACTAACCGCCCGAAGCCTGCCTGACACCCCTTGTGGGTGAAGGGTTTTGGTGGAGCGCGGGACCTGATCCTGGGAGGCAAGCGTATTAACAGGTGTGACGCAGGAAGGTAGCCGAGCCGGGCGATGGTTGTCCCGGTCTAAGGATGTAGGGCGAACGGTAGGCAAATCCGCCGTTCATGATGCCTGAGACCCGATGGGACTCCCGTGAGGGGGGATTCGGTGATCCTATGCTGCCTAGAAAAGCATCGACGCGAGGTTTTAGCCGCCCGTACCCCAAACCGACACAGGTGATCAGGTAGAGAATACTAAGGCGATCGAGAGAATTATGGTTAAGGAACTCGGCAAAATGCCCCCGTAACTTCGGGAGAAGGGGGGCCCCCATCGTGATGGACACAAGCTGTCCGGAGCGTGCAGGGGCCGCAGAGACCAGGGGGAAGCGACTGTTTACTAAAAACACAGGTCCGTGCGAAGTCGCAAGACGATGTATACGGACTGACTCCTGCCCGGTGCTGGAAGGTTAAGAGGACCGGTTAGCCGCAAGGCGAAGCTGAGAATTCAAGCCCCAGTAAACGGCGGTGGTAACTATAACCATCCTAAGGTAGCGAAATTCCTTGTCGGGTAAGTTCCGACCTGCACGAATGGAGTAACGACTTCCCCGCTGTCTCAACCATAAACTCGGCGAAATTGCAGTACGAGTAAAGATGCTCGTTACGCGCAGCAGGACGGAAAGACCCCGAGACCTTTACTATAGTTTGGTATTGGTGTTCGGAGTGGCTTGTGTAGGATAGGTGGGAGACGTTGAAGCCCGGACGCCAGTTCGGGTGGAGTCATCGTTGAAATACCACTCTGGTCACTTTGGACATCTAACTTCGGCCCGTAATCCGGGTCAGGGACAGTGCCTGATGGGTAGTTTAACTGGGGCGGTTGCCTCCTAAAAAGTAACGGAGGCGCCCAAAGGTTCCCTCAGCCTGGTTGGCAATCAGGTGTCGAGTGTAAGTGCACAAGGGAGCTTGACTGTGAGAGAGACATCTCGAGCAGGGACGAAAGTCGGGACTAGTGATCCGGCGGTACATTGTGGAATGGCCGTCGCTCAACGGATAAAAGGTACCTCGGGGATAACAGGCTGATCTTGCCCAAGAGTCCATATCGACGGCATGGTTTGGCACCTCGATGTCGGCTCGTCGCATCCTGGGGCTGGAGTAGGTCCCAAGGGTTGGGCTGTTCGCCCATTAAAGCGGTACGCGAGCTGGGTTTAGAACGTCGTGAGACAGTTCGGTCCCTATCCGCTGCGCGCGCAGGAAATTTGAGAAGGGCTGTCCTTAGTACGAGAGGACCGGGACGGACGAACCTCTGGTGTGTCAGTTGTACTGCCAAGTGCACCGCTGATTAGCTACGTTCGGATGGGATAACCGCTGAAAGCATCTAAGCGGGAAGCTCGCTTCGAGATGAGATTTCCATACACCTTGTGTGTGAGAGGCCCCCAGCCAGACCACTGGGTTGATAGGCCGGATGTGGAAGCGAGGACTAACGACTCGTGAAGCTGACCGGTACTAATAGGCCGATAACTTACACCACACACTCTCTTCGTGAACGGATTCAAAAGACGTTCACACCATGAAGAGAGTACAAAGAAACAAGACTGCTTGCGTCCACTATGTGGTTCCCAAACAACAAACCCGTTGTTCGAGGAACCAAACCAACTGAATAACACCACAGTTGTAACACCAGACTTCCCACCCCCCAGGGGGAACGGGACAAAAGGTTACGGCGGTCATAGCGTGGGGGAAACGCCCGGTCCCATTCCGAACCCGGAAGCTAAGACCCACAGCGCCGATGGTACTGCACCCGGGAGGGTGTGGGAGAGTAGGTCACCGCCGGAACATCATTAAACGGTCGAGAGCCCCAACCACCACGGTTGGGGCTCTCCCGCGTTTAACGGCTTGTATCCCTTAAGTGGCCCTTCGCAGATGAGCGTGGTTAGGCGGTCTGAGACTGGCGCCGCGGCGTAAGCCGTTTCCGGTGCGGCGTGGTGCGGCGGGAAAGAGGTCAGGGCCTCTTTGAATTGGTAGCGACCAAGCAACCAATATCCAAAAGAGACCCTGACATGAATAACTCTATGTCTTGTTCCCATGGCCGATGGTGCACGCGTGCGGACGCGCTGCTCGGTGTCGAAGGCGTCCACGTCAGCTCCGTCACGGCCACCGCGGCCGGCCTGGTTCTGGGCGTCGAAACCGGGGAGGACGTCACGGGCTGCCCCGACTGCGGCGTCGTCGCCGTAGGCCATGGCGGCTCTTCCACTTTTGGCGTGGCGGCAGGTGTTCAGCATGCTTGTTGGGCTGCCGTGTACAACAATAGCCGGAGCCCGTAATGCTCATGATTCCGGTATCCGCGGGCCGCTCGTTTGAGGTTCTTGGCGCTGAGGTTCGCCGCTTCGCTGCGCGCGTTCGTGACCCTGGCCCGGCAGAACGTGAGCAGTTCTTTGCGCCACATTTTCAGGGTCAGGAACAGTGATTTCGCCTCGCGCATTCTGGTCGCTTTCACGGCGTTTTCGAGCTCGGCCCAGGCTCGGTGGAAGCCGTCGATGTGATTGGTCTTCAGCAGCTGGCGGACGTGTTCCTTGATGCCCCAGACGACACCGAGTTCAAGGTCAGAGCCAATGATTTCCTGCATCCGTCCGCGCTGGGCGGAGGACATGTTTTCCTGGTTGCAGGTCAGCAATTTCCGGTACTTCCAGGCCGGATCCGTGGCCCTGCCGCGCCTGCCGTGGAGGTCGTGAGCGCGGCGCCGCCGGACATCGGTGACCATCTGGTTCGCCCGGGCCACCACATGCCAGTGGTCCACGGTGATGGCTGCCTTGGGCAGGACCTTGCGGATGGCCCGGCGGAACTCGGTGGACATGTCCATGGCCACCATTTCCACCTTGTTACGCCACCAGCGCGGTCGTGCGCCGATCCAGTTACGCACCGCCTGGCCGCGGCGGCCGTCCACAATGTCCAGGATCGCGCCGGTGTCCAGGTCCGTGAAAACGATCGACCAGGGCTCTACCCGGGTGACTTTTCCGGCATCGTTTTTCAGGTAGCGGACCCGCCGGAAGCGGTGCTCGTCCACGCCCAGACGGCGGACCAGCCGGAAGCGGTGCTCGTCCACGCCCAGACGGCGGACCAGGCGACGGTCCACACCGCCGTCCAGGACGGCAGTGTCCTCCATGACACGCATGGCGGTCGTCCACGACACACCCGAGGCCGCGGCAACCCGGGAGACGGCCCGAAGCTCCGCGGACAGGTCTGCGACAATGCCGGCCACGAGCCTGCTGGTCAGCCGGGAACGCAGCGGAATCTCATCGGTGGTCTGCACGAAGGACCGCCGCGGACACTGCGGTTCCAGACACGCCAGCCGCCGCTTCCGGACCCTGACGTCCAAGGGCTCTCCGCCGCACTGGACATCCCGGACACGGTGAACCGGACGGGCCTGGATCCGGGACGACAACACCCCGCAGTCAGGACAAGCCCCTTCCCGCTCGACCGGCTCGACAAGAACCGTCCGGACCCCGCCGGCGCGCTCGGCGGAGAGCACAACATGGCCCTCCAAATTGAACAGAATCGACGCGGCATCGCACGTCTGCGTAATCTGTAACAAGGCTCGTAGTCCTCAGCAATAGATGTCTCGACAACACCTATGCTCGCAGGGCTACGAGCCCCTTCATTTGAAGGACACCACGCTAAAAGTCGATGAGCCCATTTAACCCCCAAACCACCAGGGAAACCCCCGGACACCCGGGAGCTGGCTCAGCGGGGGAACTTCCGGCCGTGGAACAGGGCCAGGAGTTCGATGGCGAGCCCTCCGCCAACCGCGGCTATGCCGGCTGCCCACAACATGTCCGCCGGCGGAAAGGCCAAGTGGAAGAAGTCCTGGGCCAGCGGCAGGTTTCGCAGAATCACGAGGCTGGCACACATCGCCAGCAGCACCGCCAGCTTCTTGGCATCGAGCGGGCGCGAGACCACCGAGAGAATCCACAACCCGATCACAGACAGGGTAAGGACCGACGCGGACTGCAGCGACTCCGGCACGGCGCCGGGAGCGCCGCGAGAACCCGCGTACAGGTTCAAACCAAGCAGCGAGGCGGCAACAATCAGCCCGGCGGGGATGGAGAACGACAACGACCTGCGGAGGAACCCCGGCCGGTAGCGGCGACCATTGGCCATCAGCGCCAGGAAGAAGGAGGGGATCCCAATCGTGAGGCCGTCGGTGAAGGACAGTTGGCGCGGCAGGAAGGGAAACTGCAGATTGAGGAGGCCGAAGCTGACTGCGATCGCGATCGAGTAGGCCGTCTTGCTGAGGAACAGCTTGGACACGCGCTCAACGTTGGCGATCACGCGGCGGCCCTCGGCCACCACGCCGGGCAGCCGGTCGAAGCGACCGTCCAGCAGCACCAGCCGGGCCACAGCCTTCGTGGCAGGTGCGGCGGAGTTCATCGCTATCCCAAGGTCTGCTTCTTTCAATGCCAGCACATCATTGACGCCGTCGCCGGTCATCGCGACCGTATGCCCGCGGCGCTGAAGCGCTGCCACCATGTCCTTCTTCTGCTCCGGGCTGACCCGGCCGAAGACAGTGTGGCCGTCCATCACCTCTTCAAGCAGCACGGGGTTGGCCGGGAGCTGCCGGGCATCGTAGCCTTCCCCGACCTCCAGACCCACGGAGCGCGCTATAGCCGCGACCGTCCGGGGATCGTCCCCCGAGATGATCTTTAGCTCAACACCCTCGTTGCGGAAGTAGTCCAGTGTCTGTCGGGCATCGGCACGGATCTGTTCCCGAAACGTGAGCACCACGACGGGTTTCACCCGTGCCGGCAGTGTTGGGTCATCGGCAGTGATGGTGGTGCCGTCCACGTAGGCCAGCACGACGGTCCGCAGCCCCGAGGCGGCGAGCCGTCCGGCCTTGCCCAGGGCGTCACCGGTCGCGGGTCCTGCGTTGCCGCCCCCGGTCCTGTCCGCCAGCACGATTTCCGGGGCGCCCAAGACCCATGAGCCGTGGCGTGCCCCTCCGCCGTCGAAAGTCACAGAACTCCACTTCCGCGCGGAAGAGAACGCAACAGACGAGACCGCCGTCGTGCCGCCGTCGTGCTCGAAATCCGTCTCAAGGCAGCGCGACGTCGCGTTTGCCTCCGGATCCGCAGCAAACCAGCCCAAGGCGTGCTCCCACCCGGGTTCCGCGGGGCCGGCCAGCTCATGCACGCCGTCGAAGATGATTCTGCCTTCGGTGAGCGTCCCGGTCTTGTCCAGGCAGAGGACGTCGACGCGGGCGAGGCCTTCGACCGCAGCCAGCTCCTGGATAAGAACCTTGTTGCCCGCCATCCGGACGCCGCCGACAGCGAAAGCAACGCTTGAGAGCAGAACCAGCCCCAGCGGAACCATGGCGATGACGCTCGCAATCACCCCCACCAGCGCGGAGGTCCAGGCCCCGCTGGCGAGGGCGGCCTCCCAGCCGCCCCTGGACTGCATTTCACCGTTGGCAACGATGAGGGCCACCGGCAGCAGCGCCCAGGTCAGCCAGCCCAGAATCCTGTTGAGGCTGTTGCGGATCTCAGAGTTGACCAGGGAGAACCGTTTCGCGTCGGCGGCAAGCCTGCTGGAGAAGGACTCAGCTCCCACCCGGACTACCCGCGCCGTGCCCCGGCCGGCGACAATGATCGAGCCGGAGAGCACTTCGGTCCCCGCATCCTTGTCCACGGGATCGGACTCCCCGGTGAGGAGGGATTCATCGGACTCCAGTCCCCCGCTCTCGAGGACGGAGGCATCGGCCGTGACCTGATCGCCGGCCCGCAGGACCAGGACATCGTCAAGTACGACGTCGGCGGTCGGGATCTCCTGCACCGTCCCGTCGCGCAGTACGCGGGCCAGCGGGGCCTCGAGGACGGCAAGGCGGTCCAGGGACCGTTTGGCGCGGTACTCCTGGACGACGCCGATGACGGCGTTGCCGGCAGCTGCCAGCCCAAAGAGTGCATCCTGCCAGCTGCCCAGCAGGAGCAAGAGGATGAAACTTGTGCCCACGATCGCGTTGAAAAGAGTCAGCACGTTTGCGCGGACGATTTCCCACAGGCTGCGGCTGGTTGCGTCCTGCACCCGGTTGTCGAGGCCGCTGCTCATCCGGGAGGCCACGTCGCCGCGGGAGAGGCCGTTGGCCGCCGGTCCGGACACGCGCCGGTGGAGCATGCCTGGTCCTTGGCGCCGGTGTTCTGCCATCACCTCCTGATCGTAACGGGAGGTGCGTCGGATTGCAGGTGACGGAGCACACAGGTGCGGCTATTGGGGGTTATCGGTGCTGGGGGCCTTGTGGGGTGTCTGTTTTTCGTGTGGTGGCGGGGTTTTTGGGGGTGTGGGGGTGGTGGTGGGGGTGGATTTGTGTGGGGGTCTGGTGGCGTGTAAAGTAATTCGAGTCGCCGCCGCTGTTGCGGAGAGATTGCGACCGACCCCCTGATTGAATGGCCTGGAATATGGCGCGCTTTGTGGCGTGCCGGTGTTTCGGGTGGGGATCCCCTCGTGGAGTTGTGAGTCGCGGAAACGCTGATTTGCAAAGGCTTCCGGGTTCGGGTAAGTTTGATAAGTTGCTCCGGAGCGATCCACGGCCTTGGTTGTGGTGGTGCCGGGTGTGTCTGTTGTTTGAGAACTCAATAGTGTGCCAAGTTTGTTGATACCAATTTATTGTATTGAATTGGTTGAATTGATCAGGTCCGCCACCCCGTGGTGTGGTCTGGTTTTTACAGCTGGTTTCAAATTTTGTGCAGCGCGTGCATCCCGTTTTCCCGGGGGCGCGTGTTGTGTCTGTTTTACTTCAACGGAGAGTTTGATCCTGGCTCAGGATGAACGCTGGCGGCGTGCTTAACACATGCAAGTCGAACGATGAACCTCACTTGTGGGGGGATTAGTGGCGAACGGGTGAGTAACACGTGAGTAACCTGCCCTTAACTCTGGGATAAGCCTGGGAAACTGGGTCTAATACCGGATATGACTCCTCATCGCATGGTGGGGGGTGGAAAGCTTTATTGTGGTTTTGGATGGACTCGCGGCCTATCAGCTTGTTGGTGAGGTAATGGCTCACCAAGGCGACGACGGGTAGCCGGCCTGAGAGGGTGACCGGCCACACTGGGACTGAGACACGGCCCAGACTCCTACGGGAGGCAGCAGTGGGGAATATTGCACAATGGGCGAAAGCCTGATGCAGCGACGCCGCGTGAGGGATGACGGCCTTCGGGTTGTAAACCTCTTTCAGTAGGGAAGAAGCGAAAGTGACGGTACCTGCAGAAGAAGCGCCGGCTAACTACGTGCCAGCAGCCGCGGTAATACGTAGGGCGCAAGCGTTATCCGGAATTATTGGGCGTAAAGAGCTCGTAGGCGGTTTGTCGCGTCTGCCGTGAAAGTCCGGGGCTCAACTCCGGATCTGCGGTGGGTACGGGCAGACTAGAGTGATGTAGGGGAGACTGGAATTCCTGGTGTAGCGGTGAAATGCGCAGATATCAGGAGGAACACCGATGGCGAAGGCAGGTCTCTGGGCATTAACTGACGCTGAGGAGCGAAAGCATGGGGAGCGAACAGGATTAGATACCCTGGTAGTCCATGCCGTAAACGTTGGGCACTAGGTGTGGGGGACATTCCACGTTTTCCGCGCCGTAGCTAACGCATTAAGTGCCCCGCCTGGGGAGTACGGCCGCAAGGCTAAAACTCAAAGGAATTGACGGGGGCCCGCACAAGCGGCGGAGCATGCGGATTAATTCGATGCAACGCGAAGAACCTTACCAAGGCTTGACATGAACCGGAAATACCTGGAAACAGGTGCCCCGCTTGCGGTCGGTTTACAGGTGGTGCATGGTTGTCGTCAGCTCGTGTCGTGAGATGTTGGGTTAAGTCCCGCAACGAGCGCAACCCTCGTTCTATGTTGCCAGCGCGTTATGGCGGGGACTCATAGGAGACTGCCGGGGTCAACTCGGAGGAAGGTGGGGACGACGTCAAATCATCATGCCCCTTATGTCTTGGGCTTCACGCATGCTACAATGGCCGGTACAAAGGGTTGCGATACTGTGAGGTGGAGCTAATCCCAAAAAGCCGGTCTCAGTTCGGATTGGGGTCTGCAACTCGACCCCATGAAGTCGGAGTCGCTAGTAATCGCAGATCAGCAACGCTGCGGTGAATACGTTCCCGGGCCTTGTACACACCGCCCGTCAAGTCACGAAAGTTGGTAACACCCGAAGCCGGTGGCCTAACCCCTTGTGGGAGGGAGCTGTCGAAGGTGGGACTGGCGATTGGGACTAAGTCGTAACAAGGTAGCCGTACCGGAAGGTGCGGCTGGATCACCTCCTTTCTAAGGAGCACCTACAACAACCTCGCCAGGCGTTATGTCTGTGTGGTGGTGTTGTCAGGAGTACGCCCGTTGCGCAGACGCTAGTTCTGCGGCGGGTGCTCACGGGTGGAATATCAACAAATAGCGGCCGCTGGTTTTTCCTGCGGCACCCAGTACGGATCCTTTTGTGCTTCTTTGGAAGTGCGGGGTTCCTGGAACGGTGTCCGGGGGGTACGGGCGGTTTAGTGTTTGGCACACTGTTGGGTCCTGAGGCAACAGGACCGGGGTCCGCGGCTTTGGCTGTGGTGTCCGGGACTTGTGTTTCTGGTTTCCTGGCTGCACCGAGCGCACACGTGTGTGTGGGGTGTGTGGTATGGGGTTGTTGTTTGAGAACTACATAGTGGACGCGAGCATCTTTTATAAGAAGCAATTTCCAAGAATATGAACCTGGATCTGTGCCGTTGCGTTGGTTGTGCCCTTTGGGGTGTGGCTTGGGTGGCGGTGTGGTTTTCATGGTTCTCTCGAAAATTAGCGTTTTTGATCTTTTGTGGTCAAGTTTTTAAGAGCACACGGTGGATGCCTTGGCATTAGGAGCCGAAGAAGGACGTAGGAATCTGCGATAAGCCTGGGGGAGTCGATAACCGGACTGTGATCCCAGGGTGTCCGAATGGGGAAACCCCGCCAGGGGCGCGAGCTGCCTGGTGACCCGCATCTGAACACATAGGGTGCGTGGAGGGAACGCGGGGAAGTGAAACATCTCAGTACCCGCAGGAAGAGAAAACAATAGTGATTCCGTCAGTAGTGGCGAGCGAACGCGGATCAGGCTAAACCGTTCCATGTGTGATAGCCGGCGGGCGTTGCATGGTCGGGGTTGTGGGACTTCCCATTCTGTCTCTGCCGGGACAGTGGGGTGTGTAGTGCAGGCATAGGTGAACGGTCTTGAAAGGCCGGCCAGAGAGGGTGTGAGCCCCGTAACCGAAATGTTGTGTACCGCCCGGGGAGTATCCCAAGTAGCACGGGGCCCGAGAAATCCCGTGCGAATCTGTCAGGACCACCTGATAAGCCTAAATACTCCCTAATGACCGATAGCGGACCAGTACCGTGAGGGAAAGGTGAAAAGTACCCCGGGAGGGGAGTGAAACAGTACCTGAAACCGTGTGCTTACAATCCGTCGGAGCAACCTTGTAGTTGTGACGGCGTGCCTTTTGAAGAATGAGCCTGCGAGTTAGTGTTACGTCGCGAGGTTAACCCGTGTGGGGAAGCCGTAGCGAAAGCGAGTCTGAATAGGGCGTTGCAGTGGCGTGATCTAGACCCGAAGCGAAGTGATCTACCCATGGCCAGGTTGAAGCGACGGTAAGACGTCGTGGAGGACCGAACCCACTTCAGTTGAAAATGGAGGGGATGAGCTGTGGGTAGGGGTGAAAGGCCAATCAAACTTCGTGATAGCTGGTTCTCCCCGAAATGCATTTAGGTGCAGCGTTGCGTGTTTCTTACCGGAGGTAGAGCTACTGGATGGCTAATGGGCCCTACAAGGTTACTGACGTCAGCCAAACTCCGAATGCCGGTAAGTGAGAGCGCAGCAGTGAGACTGTGGGGGATAAGCTTCATAGTCGAGAGGGAAACAGCCCAGACCACCAACTAAGGCCCCTAAGCGTGTGCTAAGTGGGAAAGGATGTGGAGTTGCGAAGACAACCAGGAGGTTGGCTTAGAAGCAGCCATCCTTAAAAGAGTGCGTAATAGCTCACTGGTCAAGTGATTCCGCGCCGACAATGTAGCGGGGCTCAAGTACACCGCCGAAGTTGTGGATTTCAGATATTAGCTAAGCCGCCCCTTGTGGGTTGGTTCAGGCGTCTGGAGTGGTAGGGGAGCGTCGTGTGGGCAGTGAAGTCGCGGTGTAAACCAGCGGTGGAGCCTACACGAGTGAGAATGCAGGCATGAGTAGCGAAAGACGGGTGAGAAACCCGTCCGCCGAATGATCAAGGGTTCCAGGGTCAAGCTAATCTGCCCTGGGTAAGTCGGGACCTAAGGCGAGGCCGACAGGCGTAGTCGATGGACAACGGGTTGATATTCCCGTACCGGCGAAAAACCGCCCATGCTGAACAGGGGATACTAACCGCCCGAAGCCTGCCTGACACCCCTTGTGGGTGAAGGGTTTTGGTGGAGCGCGGGACCTGATCCTGGGAGGCAAGCGTATTAACAGGTGTGACGCAGGAAGGTAGCCGAGCCGGGCGATGGTTGTCCCGGTCTAAGGATGTAGGGCGAACGGTAGGCAAATCCGCCGTTCATGATGCCTGAGACCCGATGGGACTCCCGTGAGGGGGGATTCGGTGATCCTATGCTGCCTAGAAAAGCATCGACGCGAGGTTTTAGCCGCCCGTACCCCAAACCGACACAGGTGATCAGGTAGAGAATACTAAGGCGATCGAGAGAATTATGGTTAAGGAACTCGGCAAAATGCCCCCGTAACTTCGGGAGAAGGGGGGCCCCCATCGTGATGGACACAAGCTGTCCGGAGCGTGCAGGGGCCGCAGAGACCAGGGGGAAGCGACTGTTTACTAAAAACACAGGTCCGTGCGAAGTCGCAAGACGATGTATACGGACTGACTCCTGCCCGGTGCTGGAAGGTTAAGAGGACCGGTTAGCCGCAAGGCGAAGCTGAGAATTCAAGCCCCAGTAAACGGCGGTGGTAACTATAACCATCCTAAGGTAGCGAAATTCCTTGTCGGGTAAGTTCCGACCTGCACGAATGGAGTAACGACTTCCCCGCTGTCTCAACCATAAACTCGGCGAAATTGCAGTACGAGTAAAGATGCTCGTTACGCGCAGCAGGACGGAAAGACCCCGAGACCTTTACTATAGTTTGGTATTGGTGTTCGGAGTGGCTTGTGTAGGATAGGTGGGAGACGTGGAAGCCCGGACGCCAGTTCGGGTGGAGTCATCGTTGAAATACCACTCTGGTCACTTTGGACATCTAACTTCGGCCCGTAATCCGGGTCAGGGACAGTGCCTGATGGGTAGTTTAACTGGGGCGGTTGCCTCCTAAAAAGTAACGGAGGCGCCCAAAGGTTCCCTCAGCCTGGTTGGCAATCAGGTGTCGAGTGTAAGTGCACAAGGGAGCTTGACTGTGAGAGAGACATCTCGAGCAGGGACGAAAGTCGGGACTAGTGATCCGGCGGTACATTGTGGAATGGCCGTCGCTCAACGGATAAAAGGTACCTCGGGGATAACAGGCTGATCTTGCCCAAGAGTCCATATCGACGGCATGGTTTGGCACCTCGATGTCGGCTCGTCGCATCCTGGGGCTGGAGTAGGTCCCAAGGGTTGGGCTGTTCGCCCATTAAAGCGGTACGCGAGCTGGGTTTAGAACGTCGTGAGACAGTTCGGTCCCTATCCGCTGCGCGCGCAGGAAATTTGAGAAGGGCTGTCCTTAGTACGAGAGGACCGGGACGGACGAACCTCTGGTGTGTCAGTTGTACTGCCAAGTGCACCGCTGATTAGCTACGTTCGGATGGGATAACCGCTGAAAGCATCTAAGCGGGAAGCTCGCTTCGAGATGAGATTTCCATACACCTTGTGTGTGAGAGGCCCCCAGCCAGACCACTGGGTTGATAGGCCGGATGTGGAAGCGAGGACTAACGACTCGTGAAGCTGACCGGTACTAATAGGCCGATAACTTACACCACACACTCTCTTCGTGAACGGATTCAAAAGACGTTCACACCATGAAGAGAGTACAAAGAAACAAGACTGCTTGCGTCCACTATGTGGTTCCCAAACAACAAACCCGTTGTTCGAGGAACCAAACCAACTGAATAACACCACAGTTGTAACACCAGACTTCCCACCCCCCAGGGGGAACGGGACAAAAGGTTACGGCGGTCATAGCGTGGGGGAAACGCCCGGTCCCATTCCGAACCCGGAAGCTAAGACCCACAGCGCCGATGGTACTGCACCCGGGAGGGTGTGGGAGAGTAGGTCACCGCCGGAACATCATTAAACGGTCGAGAGCCCCAACCACCACGGTTGGGGCTCTCCCGCACTTAACCCCCAAATCACCACCCACCACACCGGACCCTCCCTCAGCTCCGGCCGGAAGATCCCGGACCCTCCCTCAAATCCCGCTGGAACTTCCAGGCCTGCCGGAACCACCGCGGAAGCCGCAGGCCGACCAGGACGCCCAGCGCACCCACCGCTGCGTGCGGGCACGCAGCGGCGAGGCGCCGCCGTCGTTCCTCTCCGGGGAGCGCACAACAGCGTTGCCCCGGATAGCGCAGGATCTGAGGGAGCATCGGGGTGGACGCCGCCACAGCTGAGGGAGCGTCCGCTGATGGCGAAATATTGGTCCGAAAGGCGCCGTTTCCCGGGTTTTTCCCCAAAAAAGGCCGAAAACACGCGGAATTTGCCACCTCGACGGCGGCAAGCTGGTAAGTTTTCGGACAGTGGCTTGTGCGCATGCCGTGTGCAGGCTCCAGAAATTATGACCGTCCAGGAGGACATAAATGGCTAAGAACCGTAGTGAACTTGTTGCAGAGGTAGCAGGCAAGGCCGGCACCAGCCAGGCAGCCGTCAACTCCGTGCTGGATGCACTGTTCGAGGTCTTCGAGACCTCTGTCGCCGCGGGCGAAAAGATCACCATCCCGGGCTGGCTTGCAGTTGAGCGCACCGACCGTGCAGCTCGCACCGGCCGCAACCCGCAGACGGGCGAGACCATCCAGATCGCCGCAGGCCACAGCGTGAAGCTGACCGCCGGCTCCAAGCTGAAGGCTGCGGTCTCCAAGAAGAAGTAGTCTTCTTTGAACGCTTGAAAGGAGCGGCGACCCTGTGGGTCGCCGCTCCTTTTTCGTTGATTGACATGTCCGGCAGCAGTTCCCCGGCAGGCTGCGGGGAGCGCTCGATTCGCTGAGCAGGCGGAGCGTAGCGGACAATGGAACTGTGCCTTCTGCAGCAAATCCCCGTGCCACCACCGCCGCTCCTACCCCGACCGGGGGAGCGCGGGGCGCTGTTGCAGCCAACGCAGGGATCTCCCGGCCTTGGCTGTACGCGGGCCTTGCCGCACTGTTCCTCGGACTGGTAGCAGCGCTGCTGTTCTCCGGCGCCGCAGCCGCCCGCGAGGTTTCGGACCCGGGCGCCCTGGTGCGCTGGGGCCTGCCGGTCAGCAAGGCCGTGCACAACGTTTCGCTGGCCACCGTGATCGGCGGCCTGATTTTCGCAGTCGGAATCCTGCCCCGTTCCCTCGCCGGCTCCCGGTCCAAAGCCAAGGATCTCCCGGAACACCCAGCCTTCACCCGCGCGCTGGCTGTCGCCGCCGCTGCGGGCGCCGTCTGGACGCTTTCAGCTGTTGCCGTGCTGGTGCTGAGCTACTCGGACATTGCCGGCCAGCAGATCTCCGGGGACCCGGAATTCACCCGGTCGCTGGTGTACTTCATGACCGACATCGAGACTGGCCGCGCCTGGCTGGCCGTTGTCATCATCGCCGCCGTGGTCACGACCGCCCTCTTTGGAGTCCGCTCCCTGGGCGGCCTGGTGGCAACCCTGGTGCTGTCCGTGATCGGCCTGGTCCCGTCAGCGCTGATCGGCCACTCCGCCAGCTCGGCTGACCACGAAGGTGCCATCAACTCGCTCGGCCTGCACCTGGTCGGTGTGTCAGCCTGGGTGGGCGGCATCATCACGTTGGCACTGCTCTCCGGGGTGCTGGGTGGGGCTGCTTCGGGCTCGAAGGGCGGCAGCCGCCCGGACATCACCGAGCCGGCCCTCCGGCGCTTCTCCGCCCTGGCCGGCTTCGCCTTCGTGCTCGTCTTCGCCTCCGGGGTGATCAACTCCAGCATCCGCCTCACGTCCTGGGACGACCTCTTCGGCTCGTCCTACGGTCAGCTGGTCCTGGCCAAAGCGGCGGCCACCCTCGTCCTCGGCGGCATCGGCCTGATGCACCGGCGCTGGGTCATCCCGCAGCTGGGCAGCCACGGCGGCGGGCTGTCCGCCCGCCGCGTGCTCTGGCAGCTTGTTGTCGCGGAGCTACTGCTCATGGGGGCGACGTCGGGCATCGCCGTCGCCCTCGGCCGCTCGGCGCCGCCCCAGGGCGAGGCTCTTGTGCCGGACGCCTCCCCGGCCTTCATCATCTCCGGCTACGATCTGCCGCCGGAACTCACCCCGGAGCGCTGGCTGACCGAATGGCGTCTGGACTGGCTCTGGGTCACTGTCGCGGTCTTCGGCCTTGTGGCCTACATCCTCGGTATGCGAAAGGTGATCCGGCGCGGGGACCACTGGTCCTGGTTCCGGGCCGTCAACTGGGTGATCGGGCTGGGTGTCCTGACCTATGTGACTTCCGGACCGCCGTCGGTCTACGGCCGGGTGCTGTTCTCGGCGCACATGGTGGACCACATGGCGCTGACGATGGTGGCGCCCATCTTCCTTGTCCTCGGAGCCCCCATAACGCTGGCGCTGCGTGCCCTGACGCCGAGGCGGGACAGCTCCCGCGGCCCCCGCGAGTGGTTGCTGATCTTCATCCACTCAAAGTTCTCCCAGCTCGTCACGCACCCGCTGTTCGCCGCGGCCAACTTCGCCGGCTCGATCGTGCTCTTCTACTACTCGGACGCGTTTGGCTACGCGATGCGGGACCACGTGGGCCACGAGCTGATGAACCTGCACTTCGCCCTCACCGGCTACATCTTCGTGCTGACCATGATCGGCACCGACCCGCTGCCCCGGCGCGCGCCATACCCCATGCGGCTCCTGCTCCTGCTCGCCACGATGGGCTTTCATGCCTTCTTCGGTGTCGCGATCATGGGCGGCACCGGGCTTCTGGCAGCGGACTACTTCGGCAACCTCGGCCGGACCTGGGGCCCCTCGGCGCTGCTGGACCAGCAGATGGGCGGCGCCGTGGCCTGGGGCATCGGTGAGGTGCCGACTTTGCTGGTGGCGATCGGCGTCGCCGTTATGTGGTCGCGCTCCGATGCGCGCGAGTCCAAGCGCACCGACCGGGCGGCGGACAGGAATAACGACGCCGATCTCACTGCTTACAACGATATGTTTGCCAAGCTGGCCGAGCGTGACGCCAGGCTTGCCGAACGCAACTCAAAGCTGGAAGGACGCTCATGACCGAAACCGTTCGCACCCACCTCCGGGTCCGGGCCTCCGAACTGGTGGGCCGCAACTGGCTCAACACCGGCGGCAAGTCCCTGGACCTGGAATCCCTGCGCGGCAAGATCGTGCTCCTGGATTTCTGGACCTTCTGCTGCATCAACTGCCTGCACGTGCTGGACGAACTCCGCCCGCTCGAACAGCAGTATTCCGACGTCCTGGTCACGGTCGGCGTGCACTCTCCCAAATTCGAACACGAGGCTGATCCGGTGGCCCTGGCCGCCGCCGTCGAACGTTACGAGATCCGCCACCCGGTCCTGGACGATCCCGAGCTGGACACCTGGAAGGCCTACACGGCGCGGGCCTGGCCCACGCTGGTGGTCATCGACCCCGAGGGTTACATCGTGGCCCACCTCTCCGGTGAAGGCCACGCGGACGGCCTGGCCGTGCTGATCCCCGAGCTGATCGCCGAGCATGAGGCCAAGGGCACCCTGCACCGCGGCGACGGCCCCTATGTGGCGCCGGAGCCGACGTCGGGCACCCTGCGGTTCCCCGGCAAGGCCCTCTACCTCCCGGCCGGCCGCGGGGTCGGAAGCGCTCCGGAAGCCGGCTCCTGGTTGGTCACAGACACCGGGCACCACCGCCTCGTGGAGCTCTCCACCGACTTCCAGACCGTGCTGGCGACCTACGGTTCCGGTGACAAGGGCCACACTGACGGTAATGCCGCCGCTGCCCGCTTCAACGAACCCCAGGGCCTGGTGCTGCTCCCGGAGGACGCCGCCGCGGACGCCGGTTACGACGTCGTCATTGCCGACTCCGTGAACCACCGGCTCCGTGGGCTCTCCCTCGCGGACGGAACAACCCGAACCGTGGCCGGCAACGGCGTGCAGCGGCTGCTGGAAACCGGCCCGGCCCGGGTGGACGAGGAGGGCGCCGCGTATGGGGCCCGGCTGGAGGCGGACCCGCTGCAGGTGTCCCTCAGCTCGCCCTGGGAC
The DNA here is from genome assembly GCF_009928425.1 of Pseudarthrobacter sp. ATCC 49987. Taxonomy (NCBI): domain Bacteria; kingdom Bacillati; phylum Actinomycetota; class Actinomycetes; order Micrococcales; family Micrococcaceae; genus Pseudarthrobacter; species Pseudarthrobacter sp. ATCC 49987. The sequence goes on from NZ_JAABNS010000001.1 coordinate 4,035,294, forward strand.
GTTGTCTGGTCCACCAAACTCAACGCCGTCGTGGTCGCCATGGCCGGCGTACACCAGATCTTCAGCTTCGACCCGCGCTCCGGCGCCGTGTCCATCATCGCCGGCAACGGCCTCGAGGGCCTGCTCGACGGCCCGGCAGCTGAAGCCTGGTTCGCCCAGTCCTCCGGCCTCGCCGAGGACGCCGACGGGAACATCTGGGTCGCGGACTCCGAAACCTCCGCCCTGCGCAAGCTCGTGGTCGGCGACGACGGCGCCATCACCGTCGAGTCCGCCGTCGGCAAGGGCCTGTTCGACTTCGGCTTCCGCGACGGCGCCGCCGCCGAAGCGCGGCTGCAGCACCCGCTGGGCGTCACCGTGCTGCCGGACGGCTCGGTGGCGATCGCGGACACCTACAACGGTGCTGTCCGCCGCTACGACCCGGCCTCGGGCACAGTCTCCACGCTGGCCCGCGGGCTGTCAGAACCCTCCGACGTGATTGTCGACCACACCCACGTGGCCGGCTCGGAGCCCCTGCTGGTGGTGGTCGAGGCCAACAAGCACCAGCTAGTCTATGTGCCCATCCCCAAGGACGCGCAGCAGGTCGACGAGGGTGCAGTCCAGACCCACCGGCCGAAGAGCCCCGTGGCTCCCGGGTTGCTGGAACTGACTGTCCGCTTCACCGCGCCGACCGGCCAGAAACTGGACGACCGCTGGGGCGACCCGACCCAGCTGAAGATCTCCTCCACCCCGCCGGAACTGCTGCTGGCAGGCGGCGGGACCTCGGTGGGCCTGCTCCGCACCCTGGAACTGGCCTCCGACGTGCCGGAGGGCGTACTGCACATTACCGCACGCGCCGCGGCCTGCGACGGCCCGGAGGATGCGGACGGCGAGATCCCGGACCATGCCGCCTGCCACCTGTACCAGCAGGACTGGGGCATCCCGGTGCTGCTGCAGGCCGACGGCGACACCGAGCTGGTGCTGGACCTGCGCGGCATGGACTGACGTCCGCTGGCTGCTGTCCGCGACCCGGGTGTCACGGACAGCCGTCTTCTGGGTTTGACGGGCCCCGGATCCGCGGAATCCCGGGGATCCGACGCATTGGCGGCCGCAAAACAATGCGCCCCGTGACGTGAAGATGTCCACATAGAAGGTCAACGGACTGCCGGCGCCTCCAGACCGGAGAACGATGGCCCCATGGATGTCTTACGGGCTTTGGCCATATGCGGGGGAGCGGCCCGCCGGCCTGCACTGGCCCGCCTGGGGATCGACGACGCCGCACTGCGCCGGGCAGTGAGGGCGGGCGTAGTCCAGCCGGTCCGCGGACTCTACGCACTTCCGACGGCGCCCCCGGACCATGTGGCGCTGCTGCAGCACCGGCAGCTCCTCACGTGCAGCAGCGCGGCGCCGTTCTACGGGCTCTGGTCCGTGAACTCCGCCGGTCCCGTGCATGTGCAGCACAGACGCGGTGAAGCCTTCGACGGGCAGGTCGGCCACTCCGGCCTGCTCCTGGAGCCGCATCCGCACCGGCCGGTTGCCGCCCTCGGCGACGTGCTCATCCACGCGCTGAGGTGCCTGCCGTTCGCTGAAGCCTTGGTCATGACGGACTGCGCCGTCGGCCGGGGCGATATGACGGTCGGGTTCCTGCGGGACAGGCTCCCCGGTAAACGCAATGGCCGCGCCCGCCACGTCCTGGAGTGGGTGGACCACGGTGCCGAATCCATGCTGGAGACCCTCGCCAGGACGTATTTCCGCCAGGCGGGCATCAGCGTGGAAACGCAGGTCCACATCAACGGCGTCGGATACGTGGATCTCCTATTGGAGGGCAGGCTGATTGTGGAGCTGGATGGGCGCCATCACCGTGAGTGGGCGCAGGTCAAGAAAGACCAGCGGCGCAACAACGTTTCCGTGGTCCAGGGCTACTCCGTGCTCCGGTACTACTACGACGACGTTGTGCACCACCCGGCGCTGATGCTGGCCGAGGTCCGGGCAGTCCTCGCCGGGCTGAATCTCCAGGGGTAGGTGTCACGGCAGGCAGGTTCTTGGCAGCCTGAAGCCAGGATTTTTCCGGAATGACGGGTTGCGGTGCGGCCGGCTGGGCCAAAAAACTGCCTGCCGTGACGTGCCGCGGCGGAGCCCTCGGGGTCAGTAGCTCAAGAGCGGGGTGACCTTGACGGTGTCGGCGTCGACGTCCAGGCGCGTGGTGAAGCTGAAGTCGTGGACGGCGTTGAGTTCCGTCACGGCCCCGGTGAAGAGGTCCACCTGTTGGGCCTTGATCCGGGCTTTGCCGTTCAGGGGCGCCACCACCCAGCGTCCGCCGAAGGGCTCGATGCTGACGGCTGGGTATTCGGTGATGCTCCAGTCGATGGTGCCGTCAACGACGCGGTTGTTGGTGGTGTGGTAGAACGGGCAGTCCGGCTGGAGCTTTTGCTCCTTGTCGGCAGTGTCGGCGCAGGTGTCCAGGAACTCCTTGACCTTGCCGCCCACAGCGTCCTTCAGCCCGTCGGTGGCTTCGGTCAACAGGTTCAACGGGGCCACGGGGACGTCCCGGCCGGACAGCGTGGCTTTAGTGGGCGCCGCGGCGAAGTACTCACCGGACAGGGACGCCTCGTACTCGCCCGGGTAAAAGACGGCGAAGGAGTTGCGGCCATTGGGCATGTTCACCGGTACCCCGTTCAGGGTGGCCTCGTTGGCGTTGACCACCGTGACGTTCAGGACGGGTAGAGCCGCCGGAACAATCGCCCACTTGTGGAAGAACAGCCACTCCGTACCGGAACGTTCCAGCAGGAATTCGGTCCGCAGCTGGCTGCCGTCAATCGTGTAGTCGATCGGGACCATCACCTGGTTGCCGCCACGGTCCTCGGCGTCGCCGTACCTGACGCCGCTGATCCGTGCGGCGGCGGTCTGCAGCGCCGTGCCATCCAGCATGGCGGCATTGCTTTGCGGAACGGAAGCGTGCAGCAAACCGAGGGCTTTCTCGCCTTCGCCCTTCTGCAGGGCATCGAGATACTCACGGACAGGCTGCTGCGGGCTCGCAATGGAATTGTTCACGATATTGATCGCGACGATGCCCCCGGCCACAGCAAGCATCAGGCCCAGCAGCCACCCGGCTGCGATCCTGACCAACGCCTGACTCATTTGCACTTACCTTACGTTACCTGCACCCCACAGGAATTCCCTTGTCACAGGCGACCCACGTGACATGGCCCGCCCGTCAGGGGGGAACCCGGCCGCGCCTAACGGCGGCGGCGCTTGGGGGCCGTACCAAAGACTCCGCGCAACAGTTCGCGGCCGATCTGCGTCCCGAGTGAGCGGGCCATGCTCTTGAGCCCCCCGCCGAGGGCGCCGCCCAGCGCACCGGCGAGGTCGCCGGCCATGCCGCCGTCGTCCGCCGGTTGGCGGGGTGCCTGCCGGGGTTCCTGAGATGCGGGGGCCGGAGCGGGCCGGCTGCTGGGGCGGCCCAGTATTTCCTCCTCGATCCGCCGGGCTTCGGCGTCGACATCCGAGGTTCCGCCGCCGGGGGCCGGAGCAGGAGAAGGAGCTGCCGCGCCGGTGTCTGCCGCGGCCTTCCCGGAGATCTTCTCGTAGGCGGAGACGTTGTCGACGGCGGTGCCGTACTTGGGCAGCAGCGCCGAGCCGGCCACAGTGCTGGAGATCAGGGCGTCGGCGCTGGGACCCATGACGGATTCCGGCGCGCGCAGCCGGGTGAGCGCCACCGGCGTCGGGGCGCCTTTCTCGTTCATGACGGTGATGGCCGCCTCCCCGATCCCGGCGGAGGTGAGGGTTTCCTCAAGGTCGTAGTCGCTCATCGGGAAGGTGGAGGCGGTGGCCTTGAGCGCCTTGGCATCCTCCGGCGTGTAGGCGCGGAGGGCGTGCTGCACCCGGTTGGCGAGCTGCCCCAGGACCTCGGCGGGAACATCCTTGGGGGTCTGGGTGACGAAGAAGATGCCGACGCCCTTGGACCGGATCAGCCGCACGGTGGTGGTGATGGCGTCCAGGAATGCCTTCGAGGCGCCGTTGAACAGGAGATGTGCCTCGTCCAGGAAGAACACCAGCTTGGGCTTGTCCAGGTCGCCCGCCTCGGGCAGGTCTTCGAACAAGTCGGCCAGCAGCCACATCAGGAAAGTGGAGAACAGCATCGGCTTGGTCTGCAGCGTGGGCAGCTCCAGGCAGGTGATGACGCCGCGCCCGTCCGGGGCGGTGCGGATCAGTTCGGCGGTGTCGAACTCGGGTTCGCCGAAGAACTTCTCCATACCCTGCGCCTCAAGCGTGATGAGCTCGCGGAGGATCACCCCGGCGGTCGACTTCGACAGCCCGCCGAGTTCCTCGAGTTCGTCCTTGCCTTCCGCGGAGGTGAGGAACTGGATGACGGCGCGCAGGTCCTTCAGGTCGATCAGTTCGAGGTTGTTCTTGTCCGCGAAGTGGAAGACCAGCTGCAGGCTGGATTCCTGCGTGTCGTTGAGCTCCATGATGCGGGAGAGCAGGATGGGGCCGAAGGACGTGATGGTGGCGCGGACCGGGATGCCGTTGCCGTCGCCGCCCAGGGCCAGGAACTCCACCGGGAACGTTTTGCCGGACCAGGGCTGGCCGATCCCTGCCGTGCGAGCCATCAGTTTCTCGCTCCCGGTGGCCGCCGTCGCCAGCCCGGAGAGATCCCCCTTGATGTCCGCCAGGAACACCGGGACCCCGGCGGTGGAGAGCTGTTCGGCCATCATGTGCAGGGTGACGGTTTTGCCTGTGCCGGTTGCCCCGGCCACTAGCCCGTGGCGGTTCATCATGGCGAGCGGGAGCCGGACGGGGGCATCCTTGTGGACTTCGCCGTCGATGATCGCGGCGCCCAGCTCAATCGTGGGGCCCTCGAGGGTGTACCCCTTCTGGATGGTGGCGACTTTGTCTGCGGTGGATTTGATGGCCATGCGGACAGCTTAGCCGGGTCCGGCACCCCGGACCCGGCTTCGGCGGGTGTTGTTTCGGGCCTGCTATTCGGCGAGGGCCTTGAGGACTTCCTTCGCCACGTCCTCGCTGGATTGCGGGTTCTGGCCGCTGATCAGATTTCCGTCGCGCACCACGTGGGAGCTCCAGGCGGCGGCGTTCTCGACCACCGCGCCCTTGTCCTTGAGCACGTCCTCCACGAACCACGGCGTGTTCGGGCCGGTGCCGCCGCCCAGTTCCTCCTCATTGGTGAAAACGGTGAGGCGGCGTCCCGCGAAGGCGAAGTTGCCGGCGTCGTCCATGGCGCTCAACAGACCGGCCGGGCCGTGGCAGAACGGGGCGATGACCTTGCCGGCCGTGTTCGCCGCAACGAGCAGCCTGCCGAGGTCGGCGTCCCGGTAGAGGTCGGTCATCGGGCCGTGCCCGCCGGGCAGGACGATCGCGTCGTAGCCGGAGAGCTCGACGTCGGCCAGCGCCAGCGGCGCGGACAGCTCGGCGTCGATCTCCGCAAGGTACTTGCGGAAGCCGTCGGCACGGTCCTGGCCGCCGGCGGACTCGGCCGCCAGGCTCACCTCGTCCACCGTGGGCTTCGCGCCTCCAGGCGTGGCGAGGTGGACGGTGTGTCCGGCGTTGAGCAGGGTCTGGTGGGAAACCACCAGTTCCTCGGCCCAGTAGCCGGTGGGGTGTTCACTGCCGTCACGCATGGTGAGGGAATCGGCGGCGGATACGACCATCAGGATGTTAGCCATGTCAGGCTCCTGTTCTGCCGGCCACAGGCCGGCGTTGAAAAGTAAAGGGACTTAGTGTGCGGCTTCGAGTTCGGCGTACGTGGCGTCGTCCAGGACGACGCCGGCAGCGGCCAGGTTCTCTTCGAGGTGCTTGGCCGAGCTGGTGCCGGGGATCGGCATCATGACGGGGGAGCGGCGCAGCAGCCAGGCGAGGGCCACCTGCGACGTGGTGGCACCGAGACGCCTTGCGGCCTGATCCAGCAGGCCGCCGGGCTGCGCCAGTTCACCGGCGGAGATCGGCGCCCAGGGGATAAAGCCGATTCCGTTCTCCTCGGCGTAGTTGAGCACGTCCTCGGAGCTGCGGTCGGTCAGGTTGTAACGGTTCTGCACGGTGGAAACGGTGAAGTACTTCCCGGCTTCCTCAAGCTCGGCAACGCTGACCTGGGACAGGCCCAGTGCCTTCACCTTTCCCTCCTTCTGCAGGTCGCGGAGAACAGTGAACTGCTCCTCCGGATCCAGCTTGGGGTCGATCCGGTGCAGTTGGAGCAGGTCGAGCGCGTCAACCTTGAGCTTGCGCAGGCTCAGTTCAGTCTGCTGCCGGAGGTATTCGGCCCGGCCCAGGGGCACCCACTCGTGCGGGCCGGTGCGGGTGAAACCGACCTTGGTGGCGATCCGCAGCCCCTCCGTGTAGGGATGCAGCGCCTCGGCCAGGATCTCCTCGCTGATGTTCGGCCCGTAGGAATCGGCGGTGTCAATGAAGTCGACGCCGAGTTCCACCGCGCGGCGGACGACGGCGATGGCGGCCTTGCGGTCTGCCGGCTCGCCCCAGACGCCGTCCCCGACTATGCGCATGGCACCGAACCCCAGACGGTGGACGCTGCCCAGGTCCTTGAGATCGATCGTGGCGGATGATTCGGGATGCTGTGAGTTGTCAGGGCTCATAGGTGCGGCAACTCCCTAAGCCAGCTGAGTATTCCGCTCGCCGACCCGCTGGCCGACCCGCCCGGCGGGTTTCCCGCTCCCGGGCGGAGCCGGACGTAAGCTGGGGCATGGCTATCCGGGTACTGACGAAGCTTGCTTCCGCCGCCATCACACTTGGCCTTGTCCTGCTGGGCGGAGGTCAGGCCGACGCCGCCCCGCCCCGCACTTCCGGGCCCACCGGCATCGACGTTTCCTGGCCCCAGTGCGGGAAGACCCTGCCCAAACAGCCCGCATTCGCGATCGTCGGGGTGAACAACGGCCTCGCCAACACCACCAACCCGTGCCTGGCCGCGCAACTCGCCTGGGCAAACACCGCCCCGAATCCCCCGCTCACCGCCCAGCCGCGGGTGGCGCTCTACGTCAATACGGCCAACTCGGGCCTCCAGGGTTCGTGGTGGCCCAGTTCGAACAGCTACGGCGGCGCGGACGTGGCCAACCCGTATGGTGTCTGTGGCAGCGGCACGGACGATTTCAAAGCCTGCTCCTACATGTACGGCTACGCGAAGGCCTACGACGACGCCACGATCCGCGGCGTCGACAACCCGCAGAATTACTTGTGGTGGCTGGATGTCGAGACCGGAAACAGCTGGCAGCCGGACAAGGCAGCCAATGTGGCCGACCTGGAAGGAATGGCCGCCTACTTCAAGAGCATCAACGCCAAGGTCGGCCTCTATTCCACCGGCTACCAGTGGAGCCAGATTGCCGGGACGGTCCCGGCAGGCAGTCCCCTCGCGGGCTTGCCCAGCTGGCTCGCGGGTGCGCGGTCCCTCACGGGCGCCAAGTCGAACTGCTCGTCGCCGGCGCTCACCCTGGGCGGCCGCGTCGCCCTGACGCAGTACATTTCCGGCGGGCTGGACTACAACTATTCGTGCCCCTGACCCCAAGCGCGGAAAACGAATGGCAGCGGCACTGCTGCGGCAGAAATATCCCGGAGCCCGGCGTCGTTGTCCACAGTGTGCCCGTGCCAGAACCCGGCGCGGCGCCTGAGACTTCCCCGCTACGAAAGGCCGGCTTTTCCGTGACTGTTCCGCTCTCCATCCTTGACCTGGCAACCATCGGCAAGGGCCAGACGGCGGCAGAAAGCTTCGCGGGAAGCGTGGCCATGGCGCAGCTCGCCGAGAAGCTGGGCTACCGGCGCGTCTGGTACGCCGAGCACCACAACATGTCCGCCATCGCCTCGTCAGCCACCAGCGTGCTCATCGCACACATCGCCGCGCAGACGGAGAGCATCCGCCTCGGCGCCGGCGGCGTGATGCTGCCCAACCACTCCCCGCTGACCATCGCCGAGCAGTTCGGCACGCTCGAGACCCTGCACCCGGGCCGGATCGACCTCGGTCTGGGCCGCGCACCCGGCAGCGACCAGAACACGCTGCGTGCCCTGCGGCGCGACCCGATGTCCTCGGACAGCTTCCCGCAGGACGTGCTGGAACTCCAGGGCTACCTGACCGGTCCCACGCGCATCCAAGGCGTGGAGGCTACCCCGGGCAAGGGCACCAATGTTCCCCTGTACATCCTGGGATCCTCGCTGTTCGGGGCCAAGCTCGCTGCGCAGCTGGGCCTGCCGTACGCCTTCGCCTCGCACTTTGCGCCGAACGCACTCCGGGACGCCGTCGCCGTCTACCGCCGCGACTTCCAGCCCTCCGCGCAGCTGGATGCCCCGCACGTGATCGCCGGCGTCAACGTGATCGCGGCGGATTCCGCGGCCGAGGCGCAGGAGATGTTCCAGGCCACCAAACGCGCCCGCGTTTCGCTGTTCTTCGGCAACGGCCGCGAGTTCAGCGACGACGAGGCGGACATGATCCTGGACTCCCCGCAGGGCCAGCACGTGGCCCAGATGATGAAGTATTCCGCTGTGGGCACCCCTGCCGCCGTGCTGGAATACCTGGACGGATTCACTGCCCACGCCGACGCCGACGAACTGATCGTGGCGCACCAGAGCACCGGCACCGGGGCCCGGCTGCGCTCGGTGCAGCTGCTGGCCGACGTCGCCGGACTCGTGCGGGTGTAGGCCCCGGGGCCACACAGCGGCCCACAGCGGCGAACTGCGCCCTCGCAGGGTCCCGGCGGTTGCGGATGTTACACACCCGCAACAGCCGGGACACCCGCGGGAAATCGGGCCGGGACGATACTGGGAGTACACCCTTTCCGGGGGTCTCACGCACGCATTGGGGACTAATCTAAGGACTCCGCGCATGCCCACTCCGCTCAACCAGTCCCTGGCCGACTCTGCCCTCCTGACGAAGTCCCTGCCGCTGGGCCTGCTCCGCGCGTTTGTGCAGACCAACGCGGCCGACGACGGGCTGACGCCGCAGCTGCTGGCGGAGCTCAAGATCCTGGCCCGCGCCCCGGGGCTGCTGGTGGCCTGCAACTACGGCGGAACCCTGTGCGCTGCGGAAGGCATCTCCAGTGAGACCCTGCCGCTGGGCAGCGCCGCGATTGCCCTCCGGGCGCTGGCCGCCCTCCCCAACACCCACGCTGCCGTCGTCTCGGGGCGTTCCCTGCGTGACCTGGCCGCCGTCTCCCGCCTTCCCGCCGAAGTGCATCTGGTCGGCTCGCACGGCGCGGAGTTCGACATGGGCTACGCCCACGGCCTGTCCCTCGCCACCGAATCGGTCCTGCAGCAGGCCAGCCAGGCGCTCGCCGAAACTGTGGGCGCCTACCGTGGCATCACCATCGAGCGGAAGCCCGTCGCCGTGTCCGTGCACACCCGCCCGGCCGCTCCCGACGTCGTGGCGCTGGCCACGCAGCAGGCGGAGGAAATCGCCCGGGCCCACGGGCTGCACTTCATTGTGGACGGCTCGGTCCTGGACCTGTCCGTGGTGGATCCGGCCAAGGCCGGCGCCCTGGAACATTTGCGCTCCATGCTCGGCGTCAGCGCAGCCCTTTACGCGGGGGATGCTGCCAGCGATGAGCTGGCGATGGCCACTCTGCGCGGGCCGGACATGGCCCTGCGCGTGGGGGAGGGCCCGACTCTGGCCGCGCACCGGCTGCGGGACCCCGAGTCCTTCGCCCGGGTGCGGGCGATCCTCTTTGAACTGCGGCGGGCCTGGCTGTTCGGGGAGGACGCAGTCGGGCTGGAACGGCATTCCATGATCGGCAATGGCTCCTCCACGGCCCTCATCACCCCGGATGCCAGGATCTGCTGGATGAGCCATCCGCTGCCGGACTCCGGATCCCTCTTCGCGCATCTGCTCGGCGGCGACGCGGCCGGGCATTTCTCGGTGGAACCGGTGAAGGCCTCGCAGGTCCTGGGCCAGCGCTATGTGGACAGCACCATGATCGTGGAAACCCGCTGGGCCGACGTCACCGTCACTGACTACCTGGAACCGGCGCCGGAAGGCGTAACCAGCCTGGTCCGGGTGCTCTCGGGCACCGGAACGGCAAGGATTGTCTTTGCGCCCCGCCCGGACTACGCGAACGCGCCCTTCAGCATGGAGGCCCGCGGTGCCGAGCTGAACGTCGTGGGGACCGCGGACCCGATCATCCTGCTCGCCCCCGGCGTCAGCTTCACGATTACGTCGGACGGCCGCCATGCCACGGCCACGGCCGACGTCGAGCTGCGGCACGGCCCGGTGGTGCTGAACCTGCGCTGCGGCGACACGGAACCCCAGCGCGCGGAGCCGCCCGAGGAAAACTCGCGCCGCGCCGCCGTCGCGCATCATTCCCGGCGCTGGGTGCAGGCACTCCAGCTGCCCGCGGTGAAACCCTCCCTGGTCCGGCGGTCCGCGCTGGTGCTCCGCGCCCTGGTCCATGAGCCCACCGGCGCGGTGCTGGCCGCGCCCACCACCTCGCTGCCGGAGGGGATCGGCGGCACCCGGAACTGGGACTACCGGTACTGCTGGCTGCGGGACGGTTCCTTGACGGTCAACGCGCTCGTGGACCTCGGCTCGACCTCCGAAGCGGAGGGTTTCCTGGCGTGGCTGGGCCGGATTCTCACCCACGCCCCGGGCCCGGAATGGCTGCACCCGCTCTATTCAGTTACCGGGGCCCCGCTGTCCACCGAGGCCATCATCGAAAGCCTCCCCGGGTACGCGGGCTCCCGGCCCGTACGGATCGGCAACGCCGCGGACCACCAGGTGCAACTGGACGTTTTCGGGCCGATCGCCGAGCTCATCGACGCCCTGGGCGCCCGGCAGGGGGCGCTGGCCGATGCCCACTGGGAGCTGATGGTCCAGATGGCCGCCGCCGTCCTGGCCCGCTGGCACGAGGCGGACCACGGGATCTGGGAAGCCCGGCGGGCTCCCCGGCACCACATCTACACCAAGGTGATGTGCTGGGTGGCGCTGGACCGGGCCCTGCGCACCGCCGCCCGGCACGGCCGGACGCCACTTCCCGAATGGGAGCCGGCGGCGGCAGTCATTCGGGAGGAAGTCCTGCGCGAGGGGTGGGATGAGAGCGCCGCGTCCTACACCGTGGCCTACGACAGCCCGGACCTGGACGCCGCGGTGCTGCACATCGGGCTGTCCGGCCTCCTTGACGTCGCCGACCAGCGCTTCCTGGACACGGTCACGGCGGTGGAACGTGAACTGCGCGTGGGTCCCACCGTGTTCCGTTACCGGTACGACGACGGCCTGCCGGGCCTGGAGGGTGGCTTCCACATCTGCACCACCTGGCTGATCGAGGCCTACGTGGCGGTGGGGCGGGTCGAGGAGGCCTGGGACCTGTTCGACCAGCTGGTCAACCTGTTCGGGCCCACCGGGCTGCTGCCGGAGGAATACGACCCGGGCACCGAAAGGCACTTGGGGAACCATCCGCAGGCGTACTCGCACCTGGGTTTCATCCGCTGCGCGCGGCTGCTGGACGCGCTGCCGAAGAACTAAGTCCGCAGGGCCCGGCTCCCTATTCGCAGGCGACGCCGTCGCGGTCGCCGTCCATCTGCTCGCGGTAGCCGGGCTGGCCCGCCCGCAGCGGTGCGGCTCCGGCGGCCCGGGCTGCGGCGCAGTTCGCATAGTAGGCCGCAGCGGGCGCCGGTGCTGCCGGGGCCGGGGCCGGGTCCGCCGGGGCGGCAGGAACCTGTGCTGCCGCGGCCGGGGTCACCTGGCTGCCGGAGGTGGTTGTGTCCGGGCAGCCGCCAAGGATCCGCGCCATCGCATCGTGCTCCGCCTGGGTGACCCACAGCCCGTAGCTGGACTTGACCGAGATCTGGCGGGCGACGTAGTCGCAGCGATATGACTTGTTCGGCGGCAGCCAGGTGGCGGCGTCGCCGTCGCTCTTTTGCTGGTTGCTGGGGCCGTCCACCGCGAGCAGGTTCAGCGGATCGTTGGCGAGGGCGAGCCGCTGGGCCGCGGTGAGCTGCTGGGCGCCTTTCTGCCAGGCATCGCTGAGGGCCACCACATGGTCGATCTGCACGGCGGAGCTGGTGCTGTTGCCGCGGAGGAAGTTGATCAGCGTCGCCGTGTAGGGGTCGTTCAGGATGCCGGAGAGGACAACGCAGTCCCCGGTGCCGGGCTTGAGGGCGAGGGCGGTCAGGTCCCGGCGGAGCACGTCGTTGCGGGTGTCGCAGCCGTTGCGGTCGACGTCGGCCCAGGCCTGGCCGAACTGTTCGCGCGAGTAACCCGTTTTAGGCGCCCGGCCCTTGACCGGGATCGTGGCCAGCACGTCGAGGGCCTTGCCGGCGGCGGTGCCGGGGTCCGGCGGAACGGCCCCGGGGGCGGGCGCGGGGCTTTCGGCGGTCGGGGCGGCGGATGCGGCGTTACTGGCGGCGGAGCTCGCGGCGGGGGCCGGGGCGGCCGGCGGGGTGGTTTCGGGGCCGGCGCAGGCCGTGGCGGAGATGAGCAGCAGCCCTGCCAGCCCGGCAGTGATCCAGTCGACGGCGCCGGACCTGGTGGTCCCGCGTGGTGTGACGGTGTGCAATTTGTCCCCGCTTCGTGCTGTTGCCCCGGTATCGGCAGACCGGGTTAAGGCCGGTCCCAGCCTACCGGCGCCCGCGTTGCTTTCGGGTGGCGGTGGTCAGCGGGCCCGCGGGCGGGACGCCGAGAAGATCGCCGGGGCCGGGCCCTCCCCGGTCGCGAGGTCGGCGAGGATCCGCCCGACGACCGGCGTGAATTTAAACCCATGGCCGGAGAACCCCGCGCCGATCACGAGGGGTCCGATGCGGTCGAGGATGAAGTTCTCGTCCGCGGTGGTGGTGTACGTGCAGCTGATGTCGGTGAGGGAGTCCGCGTCCAGGCCCGGCAGCCACGCCCGGGCGTAGCGCTGCAGCGCCGCCATTTGCGCGGGCTCCGGCGTGTACGACCTCCGGTCCGGGTCCACCACGGGCCCCACGCCGTGCCAGCCGGCCTTGACCCCCTCGCCGGGGGTCTGCATGCCGTAGACCGGCGAGTACCAGTCCGCGAACTCCGCGCCGTGGCCCGGGACATGGTTGAAGCCGGGCCAGATCGCGCCCTCGTCCGCAATGGCGAAGTGCGCCGGCTGTTCCTGCGTGACGGTGAGCCAGGGGAGCGCCGCCGCGGCACCGAGCAGTTTGGCGGTCCAGGCCCCGGCAGTGACCACGGCCTGCCGGGCGGTCAGTACCTCGGTGCGGCCGCCGTCGTCGACGGTGAGCCGGACGCCGTCGTCCTCCACGGCGAGGTCCAGCACCTTGACCCGGTGCCGGATGTCGGCCCCGCGGTCCGCGGCCAGGCGCTGCAGCACCGGCAGGGCGGCGTCTGGATTCAGCTGACCGCCGTCGGGCATGTGCAGCACCTGCTGGTCGAACCGGATGCCGCGCCAGCGTTCGGCGGCTTCTGCCGCACTCAGGAAACCGGCCCGCAGCCCGGCCCGGTGCAGGGCGCCCTGCACCTCGCCCAGCCGGGGATCCGTTCCGTGGTTGACGACGCCGGTGCGCGCCAGGAGGCGCTCGCCGCTGTCCGTTTCCAGTTCGTCCCACAGCCGGACGGCCTCGGCCAGCATGGCCACGTAGTCCGGGTCCGCGTAGCCGGGGTTGAAGTTCCGGGTGGTGCCGTGCGAGGCGCCGTTGCGGTGTCCGGGGCTGAACTGCTCCAGCAGGGTCACGGCCCGGCCGCGGCTGGCCAGGGCCCAGGTGGCCGCAGAGCCCATGGCCCCGCCACCGATGACGACGGTATCCAGGCTGGTCTTCAAGGGGTCCTCCGGATGGTGTTGGGGCCGGGACCGGCGGATCGCCGGGCGCGGCAGGTGTCAGGCGAGGAGCAGCGCCACGCAGATCATGGCCGGCACGGCAACGATGGTGGTGATGAGCACGGTGTCCTTCGCGACGGTGAGGCCGGTCTGGTAGCGGGTGGCGACAACGAACACGTTCTGCGCCGTGGGCAGCGCCGAGGTGACCACCACGGCGAAGAGCGCCTGGTCCGCCATACCGAGGACGAAACGTGCGAAAACATAGGCCAGCGCCGGGTGGACGATGAGCTTGAAGCCGCTCGCCAGCACGGTGTCGAGGCGGCGGTTGGCCGAGGCCTGCAGCGGCCGGGAGCCGTTGAGGCTCATGCCAAAGGCGATCAGCATGGCCGGAATCGCGGCGCCACCAATGAGGTGGATGGGCTGCATCACGAGCTCGGGAACCGTCCAGCCCGTGCCCGCTACGAGGAGCCCGAGCCCGGAGCCCACGATCATGGGGTTCCGCAGGATCATCAGACCGAAGCCCAACGGGGTGGTCCGGTGTTTGCTCGTGGTGGCGTCGAGGGCCATCAGGAACAGCGGCGTGAAGAAGGCCAGCTGGAAGATCAGCAGCGGAGCCACGTAGCTGGCGTCGCCGAGGACGAAAACGGCAATGGGGATGCCCAGGTTGGCGGAATTGGCCAGCGACGCGCCCATAGAGGACATGAGGGATTCCGGAACCGAGCGTTTGAGCAGGAAACGGACAATGACGAAGAACAGCGCCGCCGTCGCGATGGCCCCGGCAGCCGTGACCAGCAGGGGTGCGGCGAAGACGTCGTGGAGTTTGGCCTTGCTGAGCGTTTCGAACAGCAGCGCCGGACTGGCGACGAAGAAGGTCAGGGCGCTGAGCACGGAGCGGGCGTTCTCGCCCAGAATGCCGAGCCGGCCGACAAACGTGCCCACCAGGATGATGCACCAGACCACGAAGAACCCGGCGAGAACGCCTAGCATGCTGCGGTCCGCAGCGTCGGGGGCGGGGAATGGGTGGCAGTCACCGTCCCAGACTAATCAGCTTTATTTACCCCGGGCGCCTGTTACGGCGGAAGTAGGCAGGCTGGATCCGGTCGTCAGTTCAGCGTGGCGTTGTTCAGGGCGTACGGGGGGCGCATGATTCCGGGGGTATGGCCCTCCGCGGGGTCGTTGCCGATCTGGACAATTTTGTTGTCGTTATCCACATGGACCACCTTGGGGCTGTAGGCCCTGGCTTCCTCCGTGGTCATCTGGGCGTAGGTGATCAGAATGATGATGTCGTTCTCGTGCATAAGGTGCGCAGCGGCGCCGTTGATCCCGATCACCCCGGAACCGCGTTCGCCGGCAATCGTGTACGTCTCCAGCCGGGCGCCGTTGGTGACGTCGACAATGGACACCAGCTCGCCGGGAAGGATGTCGGCCGCTTCCAGCAGATCCAGGTCCACGGTGACCGAACCGACATAGTGGAGGTCCGCGTGCGTGACCGTGGCGCGGTGGATTTTGGACTTGAATATTGTGCGATTCATAACGGCACCAGTCTAGCGCCGGGGCGCCGCAAACGCTGTGAGCCAGCCAACAACGCCTGACAACAACGTCTGGCGGCTTACGGGCCGGCGGGCGGGATGGACGCGGCCGTCTCGGCCAGGATCTCCCGGGCAGCCAGGATGGCCGGGCGCTTGGCGCTGGAGTGCCGCACCGAGGTAAAGATGGTCCGGTGCGGATCGCCCGGCAGGGTGATCAGTTGCGACGTTGTGCCTCTTCCGGTCCAGACAAGGTCCGGCATGAGGGCCACGGCGTTCCCGGATTCGATCAGCCGGATCTGGGCTTGCAGGTCGGCGGTTTCGAAGCGGACGTCGGGCTCGAAGCCGGCGCTGCGGCAGGCCTGCTCGGCCCAATGCCGTGACGCGGCCCCACGGGGCTCCATCACCCAGGCCAGCCCGGCGGTGTCGGTGAGGGATGTTACGGCCGGCCGGCTGGCGGCGCGTGGCGGAACCGCGAGGCGGATCGCATCGCTTGTGAGCCGGAGCCGGTCGAGCTCGGCATAGCGGGGTGCCGCGTGTCCGGGGTACTGCTCGGCAATCACCAGGTCGAAGTCCCGGGCCCAGGTCTCATGAAGTGCCGTTTCGGGTTCCCGCTGGGTCATTTCAATCCGGACTTCGGGATACCGTGACGACATCCGGGTGAGGGCATCGGGCATCAGGGCCAGCGCCGCGGATTGGAACACGGCAATGCGGACTGTTCCCGTCACGGTGGTCAGTGAGGCTGCCAGGTCCGCCTCGGCCTGTTCCAAGGTCTCCAGGAGCTGTGCCGTGTGGGCCACCAGAACCTCGGCCTGCGGGGTGAGCTGGACCCGGCGTCCGGTCTTGCGGAGCAGTTCGACGCCGGCTTCCTTCTCCAGGAGGGCCAGCTGCTGTGAGACCGACGATGGGCTGTACTGGAGCGCCTCCGCGACCTCGGCCAGGGTGCCCCGGATCTTCAGTTCGCGCAGCAGGCGCAACCGCCGGACATCCAGCATCGGTATTCCTTTGTGAATTCTAATGGTTATTGATTAGGAGAATTCACTTTATCTAATGCAATCGGACTTGCATACTGTTGTCGTTGAGTAACCCCCATCACAGGGTGGATTGATGGGTGCCACACCTAAGCGGGAGACCCTGAAATGACAACAAAAGACATCTCCAAGTCGATTTTGAGGCGCAAGCCCATCGACGACATCGAGGAAGAGAACCTTCACAGCGGCCTGTTCAAGAGCCTCGGGCTCTGGCAGCTGACCGCCATCGGCGTCGGCGGCATCATCGGCGTCGGCATCTTCTCCCTGGCGGGCCTCGTGGCCCACGGCAGTGAGTCCGAGCCCGGCGTCGGTCCGGCGGTGCTGTTTTCCTTCCTGATCGCAGGCCTGGCCTCGGCGGCCGCAGCATTGTCCTACGCCGAATTCGCCGGCATGATTCCGCGCGCCGGCTCGGCCTACACATACGGTTACGTGGCGCTCGGTGAAATCATCGGCTGGTTCATTGGCTGGGACCTGCTGCTGGAGTACATCGCCATCGTGGCCGTTGTGGCCATCGGCATTTCCGGCTACTTCGACGCTTTCCTGTCCGGCATCGGCATTCACATGCCCGCCTGGATGACAGCGACTCCCGATGAGGGGACGGGCGGGATTATCAATGTTCCCGCGATCGCGATCTGCCTGCTGGTGACCTGGATCCTGTCCCGCGGCACCAAGACCTTCGGCCGCTTCGAACTCGTGGCCGTCGGGATCAAGGTGGTCCTGATCCTTTTCATCATCGGTCTCGGCATCTTCTACATCAATACGGAAAACTACAACCCGTTTATGCCGAGCGGCTTCGGCCCGGTCGTGGCCGGCGCGGCCACGGTGTTCTTCGCTGTGTTCGGTTATGACGCCATGAGCACCGCTGCGGAAGAGGCGAAGGACGGCAAGAAGCACATGCCCAAGGCCATCATTATGTCCCTGATAATCGCGATGCTCCTGTACGTCGCCGCAACCCTGGTGCTCACGGGCATGCAGAACTACCAGGACATCGACCCCAAGGCCGGCTTCGCCTCCGCCTTCACGAGTGTGGGATTGCCGGTCGTCGCCACGATCATCTCGGTCTTTGCCGTGCTGTCGATCATGACGGTTATGCTCACCTTCCTCCTCGGCTGCACGAGGGTCTGGTTTTCGATGAGCCGCGACGGGCTGCTCCCCGGCTGGTTCGCCAAGACGGACAGCCGCGGCACCCCGCAGCGCGTCACCTGGATCGCCGGCGTCGCGTCCGCCCTGCTGGCCGGCGTGTTCCCGATCAAGGCCGTCGCGGACCTGACCAACATCGGCATCCTGGCCGCGTTCGTAGTCGTCTGTTTCTCGGTGATCGTGTTCCGGTACAAGAAGCCCGACGCGCCGCGCACCTTCCGGCTGCCGCTCATGCCGCTGGTGCCGGCCTTCGGTGTCCTGGCCTCCGGGTTCCTGATGCTCCAGCTGCACTGGGAGACCTGGCTGCGCTTTGGCGTCTGGCTCGTCATCGGTCTGGTCATCTATTTCGGCTACGGCCGCAAGCACTCGCTGATGAACCCGGACAGCCCGCGGCACGAAGAGGCCGTGGAAATGCACCGCCACGTCGGCTAGGTACACCTACCCGAGTTGCGCTATCACTTTTGGCTCCCATCCGCGCCTTTCGGGAGCCAAAAGTGATAGCGCATTCGTGTGTTCCGGGGCGAGTCCACCTGGTCCGGAAATGTTCGATGTTTCTAACCAGTATTGCTCGGAAAACATCGCTTTATCTTATGAAAATCCGGTTGCATACTGAACTTGGAACGGTCCACATTTTGAGAAAGAACGAGTACCAGCCATGACCAACATTTCAACGGAGTCCGGTGTGAACACTGGCAGCGCGGCCGGGCACGCACCCGTCTCGGAAGGCTCTCCGGTCCTTGAGGCCGCAGCCCTCGCCGAGGAGACCATCGGGCTGGTACGCCACTGGCTCACTGAGGCGGCCAAGGTCCCCGTTGACGCCTCCGCCGAGCAGCTCGCCGGTGTCCTGAAGGACCCCAACGGCCTTGATTTCACCGTCGGGTTCGTCGACGGCGTCGTCCGCCCCGAAGACCTGGCGGTCGCCGCCCGCAACCTCGCCGCACTGGCCCCCAAGGTCCCAGCCTTCCTGCCCTGGTACATGCGCAGCGCCGTCCGGCTCGGCGGCACCATGGCTCCGGTCCTGCCCCAGGTAGTCATCCCGATTGCCCGCCGCGTGCTCCGTGAAATGGTCGGCCACCTCATCGTTGATGCCACCGACGCCAAGCTGGGCCCCGCCATCGCCAAGATCCGCAAGGAGGGGATCAAGCTCAACGTCAACCTCCTCGGCGAAGCAGTACTCGGCGAACACGAGGCCTCCCGCCGCCTGGAGGGAACCCACAAGCTCCTGTCCCGCCCCGACGTGGACTACGTCTCCATCAAGGTCTCCTCCACGGTGGCCCCGCACTCAGCCTGGGCCTTCGACGAGGCCGTGGAGCACGTCGTCGAGAAGCTCACCCCGCTTTTCGCGCGCGCCGCCTCCTTTGCAGCCGGCGGACAGAAGGCCAAGTTCATCAACCTGGACATGGAGGAGTACAAGGACCTCGACATGACCATCGCGGTCTTCACCAGGATCCTGGACGAGCCCGAGTTCAAGAACCTCGAGGCCGGCATCGTGCTGCAGGCCTACCTCCCGGACGCCCTCGCCGCCATGATCCGCCTGCAGGACTGGGCCGCCGCCCGCCGCGCCGACGGCGGCGCCGCAATCAAAGTCCGCGTCGTCAAGGGCGCCAACCTGCCGATGGAACAGGTCGAAGCGTCCCTGCACGACTGGCCGCTCGCCACCTGGAACACCAAGCAGGACTCGGACACCAACTACAAGCGCGTCATCAATTACGCGTTGCACCCGGACCGGATCGGCAACATCCGGATCGGCGTCGCCGGCCACAACCTCTTCGACATCGCCTTCGCCTGGCTGCTCGCCAAGCAGCGCGGCATCGCGGATACCGCAGAGCAGAGCATCGAGTTCGAGATGCTGCTCGGCATGGCCCAGGGCCAGGCTGAAGCCGTCAAGAAGGACGTCGGCTCACTGCTCCTCTACACGCCGGTGGTCCACCCTGCCGAGTTCGACGTCGCGATCGCCTACCTGATCCGCCGCCTCGAAGAGGGCGCCAGCCAGGACAACTTCATGTCCGCCGTCTTCGAACTGGGCGGAAATTCCGCAGAAAGCAGGGCGCTCTTCGAACGCGAAAAGCAGCGCTTCCTCGCTTCCCTCGCCAAGCTCGACGACGAGGTCCCGCCGCCCAACCGCCGGCAGAACCGCAGCCTCCCGGCCGAGCCGATGCCGCACGACTCGTTCGCGAACACCGCCGACACCGACCCCTCGCTGCCGGCCAACCGCGACTGGGGCCGCGCCATCCTGGGCCGCGTGGCGGGCTCCACGCTGGGCAACGCCGCCGTCGAGGCCGCCACGATCAACGATGAGCAGACCCTCAACGCCGTGATCGATACGGCGGTGGAAAAGGGCAAGGCCTGGGGCGCCCTCTCCGGTGACGAGCGCGCCGCGATCCTGCACCGCGCCGGCGACGTTCTCGAAGCCCGCCGCGCTGAACTGCTCGAGGTCATGGCCAGCGAAACCGGCAAAACCATCGACCAGGGCGACCCCGAGGTCAGCGAGGCAGTTGACTTCGCGCACTATTACGCCGAATCGGCCCGCAAGCTCGACGGCGTCGACGGCGCCACGTTCGTGCCGGCGAAGCTGACCGTGGTGACCCCGCCGTGGAACTTCCCGGTGGCGATTCCGGCCGGCTCCACCCTGGCCGCCCTCGCCGCCGGCTCCGCCGTCGTGATCAAGCCCGCCAGGCAGGCCCGCCGCAGCGGTGCCGTGATGGTTGAGGCACTCTGGGAAGCCGGCGTCCCGCGGGACGTGCTCACCATGGTCCAACTGGGCGAGCGTGAGCTCGGGCGGCAGCTGATCTCCCACCCCGCCGTGGACCGCGTCATCCTCACCGGCGGCTACGAGACGGCCGAACTGTTCCGTTCCTTCCGCCAGGACCTGCCGCTGCTGGCCGAGACGAGCGGCAAGAATGCCATTATCGTCACCCCCAGCGCGGACCTGGACCTGGCCGCGAAGGACGTCGCATACTCCGCCTTCGGCCATGCCGGGCAGAAGTGCTCGGCCGCCTCGCTCGTGATCCTCGTGGGATCCGTGGCCAAATCCAAGCGGTTCCACAACCAGCTGATCGACGCCGTCACCTCGCTCAAGGTCGGTTACCCGGAGGACCCGGCCAGCCAGATGGGGCCGATCATCGAACCCGCCAATGGCAAGCTCCTCAACGCCCTCACCACCCTGGGTGAAGGCGAAAGCTGGGCCGTCGAGCCCCGGAAGCTGGACGAATCGGGCAAGCTCTGGAGCCCGGGCGTCCGCTACGGCGTCCGCCGCGGCTCCTACTTCCACCTCACCGAGTTCTTCGGCCCGGTCCTGGGCGTGATGACCGCGGCGACCCTGGAGGACGCCATCGCCATCCAGAACCAGATCGAGTACGGCCTCACGTCCGGCCTGCACTCGCTGAACCCGGACGAAGTGGGCCTCTGGCTCGACACCGTCCAGGCCGGCAACCTCTACGTCAACCGCGGCATCACCGGCGCCATCGTGCAGCGCCAGCCGTTCGGCGGCTGGAAGAAATCCGCCGTCGGCGCCGGCACCAAGGCCGGCGGGCCCAACTACCTTGTCGGACTCGGCGAATGGGCCAGCAAGTCCAGCACCGCTGCCGACACCCCGGCCGCCGCTCCCGTCCACGCGGGAGTCCGCAGGATCGAGCAAGCGGCCCGCGGTGTCCTGGCTGCCGGCGAGCTGGAGCCGCTGCAGCGTGCCCTGGCCTCCGACGCCCTCGCCTGGGCCGAGGAATTCGGCACGGCTAAGGACGTCTCCGGACTGAGCGCCGAGCGGAACATCTTCCGCTACCGGGCGCTGCCGGTCAGTGTGCGGCTCTCCGAAGGCGAACCGCTCGCCCACCTGGTCCGGACTGTGGCGGCCGGCGTCCTGGCGGGCTCCGCGCTGACGGTGTCCACCGCCGTCGAAGTTCCCGCCCAGCTGCGCACCGTGTTCTCCGGCCTCGGAGTCGACGTGACGGTGGAGGACGACGCCGACTGGCTGGCCTCTGCGGGCAAGCTCGCCGCTGCGTCCAGGCTGTCGAGCTCACGGATCAGGCTCATTGGCGGCAACGCCAGGGCCCTAGCCGAGGCGACCGGCGGGCGTCCCGACCTGGCGGTCTACTTCCACCCGGTCACCGAAGCCGGCCGCGTTGAGCTGCTGCCGTTCCTGCACGAGCAGGCCATCAGCATCACGGCACACCGGTTCGGTACCCCAAACCACATCTCGGACGGACTGATCTAGGCCCCTCCTCGGGGCGACAACACTCGGGGCAAAAAAGCGAGCCGGGCGGCCACCCTCCAATAGTGGCCGCCCGGCTCGTCGTCGTATGTGGGCCTGAGCCCGCCGGCTCAGCCGAAGTACCAGCCGGGCGGAACCCACGAGGCCGGCACGGCGTGGGCGGAGAAGTCGTCGCAACCGGAGCAGAAGTACGTGACTTCGCCCAACTTGTTGATGGAACCGTCCCTGTGGTGCGTGGCAGGGACAAAAGTCTCAAGGTAGATGAACTCGTCCGTCCCGCAGCGTTCGCAGTACGGGCTGCCGACGTATTCGGCCTCAACGAGCGTCGTAGGATGCGGGTCCAGGCGTCCGCGGCTGGGGTGGTGCGCGGCGGCGCCCCGCTGCACTGCCTGGGAGAGCGGGCCCACAGTCTTTAAGCTGCGGCCTGCCGGTATAGAGGGGGTGTGCGGACGGTTAATGGCTGGCGTCATTGTCGGCCTTTCCCAACGCCTCCGGAGGGTCGCCGTGCGGCAGACACAAAGGACAGCGTTCGTTATTTCGAATCGTTGTCACAGGCCTCTGCTTGACCTTCAACACACTTAGGATATGTCACGAATCCGAGTGGATCAATGGTATGCGTAAGTACGAAATCCGAGTAGGTACATCCCCGGGTACGCAGGCGCCTCAGGCGGAGCGCTTCAGGGTCCGTCCCGCGATCGTCTGCGTCAGGGCCTCGATCACCTCGGTGTTGGCCAGCGGGTTGCGGATCAAGGTGAAATCGACGTCGCCCACCGGGGGCAGGTCGAAGCGCCGGGTGATGATCTTCAGGTCGTCCGGCACCAGTGAGGACGGCATCACCGCCACGCCGATGCCGGCCCGGACCGCGGCCAGCACCCCGCTGATCTGCCGGGTGGTGCACGTGATCCGCCAGGTCCGGCCCGCTGATTCAAGCGCGTCGATGGCCAGCTTCCGGCTCAGGCTCGGGGCGGGGTAGGCAATGAGCGGCACGGGCTCGGCCGGGTCCAGCGAGGTCTGCTCCAGGCCCACCCAGGCGAAGGAATCCTGCTGCACCACCGTGCCGTCCTTGGCCCCGGCCACCCACTTGACGAACACAAGGTCCAGCTGGCCGGCGTTGAGGCGCTTGTAGAGCTGGTCGCTTTGACCCACTGTGAGTTCCAGGTTGATCTGCGGGTAGACCTGCCGGAACTCCCGCAGGATCCTTGGCAGGCCGGTGATCGCGAGGTCGTCGGCCGTGCCGAAGCGCAGCCGGCCGCGCATGGCCGATCCGGAGAAGTAGCGGGAGGCGGCGTCGTGCGCGGAGAGAATGCTGCGGGCGAAACCGGCCATGGCGTCCCCGTTATCGGTCAGGCGCACGTCCCTGGTGTCGCGTGCCACCAGGACCCGTTTCGCCGCGGTCTCGAGCTTGCGGACGTGCTGGCTGACGGTCGGCTGCGCGAGGCCCAGCCGTTCAGCGGCCTTGGTGAAGCTGAGTGTTTCGGCCACGGCCAGGAAGGAGCGGAGCTGGGCGGGTTCGAACATGCGGTCTCCTGAGTGGCATGTTGGTCGCGCTGCAGCAGTGCAGTGCGTTCCATAATGTTTTGCATATGGAGGATGAATTTCCACAATCTGCGAGTCAGCCTAGCTGGAAGATGGCTGACCCGCGGTTCCGAGAGCGCCGGAGCCTGCGGCTCGTAATGTAAGACTGTCAGCATGCCTTATGAAATCAACGAAGTTGCCCGTACAGCCTTGGTCACGGGGGTCGGCGGCTATATCGGCTCCGAGGTTGCAAAAGCACTTCGGAAACGGGGCTTCGATGTTTGGGGCATTGATCGGACTCAGCCCGCCAGCGCGGTGTGGCGCGGACGATTCATCGAAGCGAACTTGGGCCACGGAGATTCCATTCCGAGTTTCAAATTGCCCATAGCTGGGCTCGATTGCGTGATTCATGTCGCTGGCGGCGCCCTGGCACGCGAAGTCCTTCAAGAACACTTCCGTCCGGACCTGGATCTAATCGACGAAACATTCAGGGACAATTTTCTTTCGGCAGTCGATGTTATTGAGGCAACACGGGGAGCTCTCCGGCAGGGCGGCTCGATACTGCTGACGTCGTCCATCAATGCGCTCGGGAACTATGGGTTGCCGATCTACTCAGCGAGCAAGGCTGCCCTGCACGGATTTACGAAGGGCTTAGCGCCGGAACTGGCCGATGCCGGGATCCGCCTAAACGTGGCAGTCCTTGGAACGGTCGATCATCCGGGGGTCCGCAAATTACATGAGGCGGATCCTGGCCATTTTGAAAGGCTGCAGCGGTCGATTCCCGGAGGCCGGTTGCTCAATGCGCCGGAAGTTGCTGAGCGACTGGTTAAGATGAGCTCCAACGAAGACCTGCAAGGCGAAATAGTCGTTATCGACAACGGTCAACTGGCTGGGGGGCCAAGGAATGATTGATGAAATTTTGAGCGGGGTCTCCGGAAATCTCTTCTCCGGAGGCCTTGCGTTTGTATTTGGACTCTTGGCTCGCCGGGTTTGGAGTCGGTGGACCAAGACGCGCCCTGCCGGACGACTGTGGGGCGTCCTGCGCGAGAAGCGAGTGGAACTGGTCCTCACGACTGCCCCGGAAAGTTCTGTCCGGGAGAATTCGTCACTTGTGTTTCCGAGCGAAGCGATCGCAGGAGGTGAGGTGTCTTCGTATCTCACCAACATGCTGAAGGTGGAATGCCGCACAAGGCTGTCAGGTACTTTTCCGTCAACAAGCTGGAACCGAAATCTGATAGTGATTGGCGGGCCGGTCCACAACAAGGTGACCAGAACGCTGTTGTCCCGCCTGGACGCTGGAGTTGAGTTTGACGGGCATGCCATCGTACTGGCTGATGGGCGCCGATTTGAGGCCGAAACGACCGTCGACGATGGAGGCGCCACGGCCCCGACCTCAGACTTCGGGCTGGTTATTAGGCTGCCAAACCCATTCTCCAGCAAGCAACACGTCACATTGCTCATTGGTTCCAATACGCATGGATGCCTGATTGCGGCCCGGGCGATGCTTCACGAAAACGTGAAACCTAGCTCGCGCGCGATTGGCGGAAGAGAGTCTTTCTGCTTGCTGGCGACGGCGCACGTCGTCTCGGGCGAGGTCCAGCAGGTGCAAATAGTTGATTCCTGGGTTCCGGGTCAGGCTCTCCGAACGGTGTCCGCGTCGGCTGGGGGGGCCAGCGGGTCTCCGTGAAGAGATTGGCACGATCGAGAACTCCGCGACCTAGTGGCGCTGTAGAGGGGCGCTTCAACTAACCGTTCATTGCATTTCGTAATGCGAGTTATGCGGTGAATAAGCTTCCACAATCCGTTGCGGCCAGCTTAGCGTTAAGGCATTCCCGCTCACCCGCTCCCTTGAGGACTTTCTGTGGCACCCCCACCGCCGTTAGAGGCCAACGTCACTGCCCTGCCGGACACCGTTACGCAGCCCATCGCCGTCGTCTCCCAGCGCCTGCCGTGGCGCCATACCTTTATCTCGCTGAAGGTCCGCAATTTCCGTATCTTCGCGACCGGCCACTTCATCGCCGTGATCGCCCTCTGGATGCAGCGGATCGCCCAGGACTGGCTGGTGCTCCAGCTCTCCGGTTCCGTCACCGCAGTCGGGATCACCGTGGCCCTGCAGTTCCTGCCCTCGCTGTTCCTGGGCCCGTGGGCTGGCATGATGGCGGACCGCTTCGCGAAGCGGAAGATCCTGATGCTGTGCCAGTCAGTGGCCGCTGTGCTGGCAGCCATCCTGGTGGTGCTCGCGCTGAGCCAGCGGATCGAGGTCTGGCACGTGTACGTGATCGCCCTCGTCCTTGGCCTGGTCACTGTGCTGGACCAGCCCGCACGGCAGGTCTTCGTCAACGAACTCGTCGGCCCGGCCTACCTCCGGAACGCCATCAGCGTGAACTCCACGACGTTCCAGCTCGGCGGCCTGATCGGGCCGGCGCTCGCCGGGCTGCTGCTCACCGCGGTGGGGGCCGGCTGGGCGTTCGCCGCGAATGCCGTCGCCTGCTGCTTCACCGTCGCGATGCTGCTCACGCTGCGGAAGGACCAGCTGTACATCAGCGCGCCGGTGCCCAAACGCAAGGGGATGCTGCGTGAAGGGCTGAACTACGCGCTGAGCAAACCCACCATCTACTGGCCGTGGCTGATGGCCGGCTTCGTCGCGGTGTTCGCGATGAGCCTGCCGGTGCTGCTGGCCGCTTTCGCGGACCACGTGTACGACGTCGGCGCCGGCGGCTACGGCCTGCTCAACGCGCTGGTGGCCCTTGGGGCGCTGGCCGGGGCCATCACCTCCGCGCGCCGGCGTGAACTGCGGCTGCGTTCAGTGATGCTGGGAGCCGGAATGTACGGGCTCATGCTCTGCCTGGCCGCGCTGGCGCCTTCCATGGTGTGGTTCGGGACGGCGATGGTGCTGGCCGGGTTCTGGTGCCTGATGTTCCTGACCGCCGCCAACCAGCTGGTCCAGATCAGCTCCAATATGGCCATCCGCGGGCGCGTCATGAGTCTGTACATCATGGTGCTGATCGGCGGGCAGGCCATTGGCGGGCCGATGATCGGCTGGCTGGCCGAGCATGTGGATCCGCAAACGGCCATCCTGGTTTCCGGCGGGGTGCCGGCGCTGGCCGCGGCGACCGTCGCCGTCGTGCTGGCGCGCCGTGGCCAGTTGATGCTCAAGGTGGACCTGAGGGACCGGCGGCGGCTCGTGACGATTGTCCGCAAGGGTGCCGGCCGGGGGAAGTGCCCGGGCGGGCGGCCCGCAGCCGCCACGCCCTAGCATTGGCTAGCCTGCCAGCGGTGCGTGCGGGTACTCCGGTTCGCGCTTCTGGAACTGCAGCACATCCGGATTGAGGATGACGCCGTCGCGGATTTCGATCGCGCGGCGGATGGTCTCGTTCGCGGTCCACGCCTCGGGGCCGGTGATCACGGTTTCCAGGAACGGCAGCAGCGCCTCGCTGATTTCCCAGCTGGACGAATTCCACAGGTAGGAGGGGCT
Source organism: Pseudarthrobacter sp. ATCC 49987 (assembly GCF_009928425.1). NCBI lineage: Bacteria > Bacillati > Actinomycetota > Actinomycetes > Micrococcales > Micrococcaceae > Pseudarthrobacter > Pseudarthrobacter sp. ATCC 49987. The sequence goes on from NZ_JAABNS010000001.1 coordinate 4,061,882, forward strand.
GTGGTCCACCGCGTAGTAGTCAATATGGTCCCCGACCTTGAACCTCGGGTCGGCGAACGTGGTGGTCTTCGCCCAGCTGAAGCCCATACCCTCGTCGCAGGACACGTCCACGATCAGGCTGCCGGGCCGGAAGGCGTCCAGGTCCTCGGTGCGCAGGTACGTCAGCGGCGCGTTCGGGTCCTGGAGCGTGCAGTTGACCACAATATCGCTCTCAGCGAGGAACGGCGCGAGCGGCACGCGGCCGCGCTCGGTGATGACCTCGCTGAGGAACGGCGCTTTGTCGTCGTGGTCGAACTGCGCGATCCGCACCGAATGGATGGGGGAGCCCACCGCGGCAACCCCGCGGTTGGTCAGCACCTGCACGTCATGGACGCCGTGGGCATTCAGCGCCGTCACCGCGCCGCGGGCCGTGGCGCCGAAGCCGATGACGACGGCGCTCAGCCGGCGGCCGTAGTCCCCGGTGGAGCCGGTCAGGGCCAGGGCGTGCAGCACCGAGCAGTAGCCGGCCAGCTCGTTGTTCTTGTGGAACACGTGTAGGCCGAAGCCGCCGTCGCTGGCCCAGTGGTTCATCGCCTCGAAGGCGATCAGCGTGAGTTTCTTGTCGATCGCCAGCTGGGTGATGGCCCGGTCCTGGACGCAGTGCGGCCAGCCCCAGAGGACCTGCCCGTCCCGCAGTTCGGCGAGGTCCTCGGGCTGCGGCTTGGGCAGGAGGACGACGTCGGCCTCGGCCAGCAGCTGCGCACGCGGGACGATGCGCCCCACGAGCGGTGCCAGGTGCTCGTCCGAGACGCCGAAGCGCTCGCCGTAGCCCTCCTCGAGGATCAGCTGCTGCCGGAGTCCCGGGGCAATGCGGTCCAGGTGGAGGGGGTGGATCGGGAGGCGTCGCTCGTCAGGTTTCCGCGTGCTGGCAAGGACTCCGAGGGTGAGGTGGCTCATGGTGCCGCTCACTTCTTTTTGGGACTCGCCGGCTTGGAGCTGGTGGCCTTGTCCAGGGAGCTGGGCGGCGCTGCAGCGGTCCTCTTGTCGGCACGCTTTTCCTTGATGGATTTGCCGGATTTCTTGGATGCTGCTTGGCGGGGGGATTTGTCAGCCATGATCGCTCCTGTAGCGGAACCGGAGAGGTTCCTGACTTCGAACGATACAGGTAGGGACCTAACGGCCCTGGGGCCGCCGGACGGAGTTTCTGCTGGGGGATTGGAGCGGCTGACGGGAATCGAACCCGCGTATCAAGCTTGGGAAGCTAGCGCTCTACCATTGAGCTACAGCCGCAGTGGGACTAGTCAATAAATTGGTCAATAATCCCTGCGAAAACAACGAGATTTACATTACCTCAGTCGGGAGCCTTCACAGAACAGCCACACCGGGCTGGATACCGCGTCGAGTCGCTTCGATCGCAGCCGGTGGGCGGTCTCGGAGCTGTTCATCACGCCTTAAAGCACAAACAGCCCGCCACGAGGTCAGGCTGTTCTAGGGCTTCTTGGTTGCTTGTTCTAGCCGGTTCACGCCGCCACCGGCTTTTCTCTCACGTTGCCGGGTGGCTCGTCCAGTAGTCCCTCTCGCAGCCGGGCTTCGTAGACCTGCTGGCTGATGGCGTTCCGGGAGATGCAGAACCCGACCATGATCAGTGCCTGACGTTCCGGGGTGTCAACGATCATTCGCTGTCGGTACAGCCCGGAGTCCAAGTTGTTGTTGGTGCTCTCAACGTCGGCGCGGTAACCGTAGGTCTCCTTGAAGTATGGAGTATGTGGTGGGTGCTGACGGAGCCGCTCAGCGAGGCTGAATCCCTGATCGTCGCCAGTGCTGTCCAAGCGCTCCCGCTGAATCGCACCACACGCCAGCTCAATCTCGGCGTAGACGCGGAAATTTCCGCCCTTAGCCCTTGGGGCAATGCTGGGTTGCCTGACGCGCTTGCAGTAGATCGTGTGCTCCTCGCCGGTGTCCAGCAGCGAAATCTCACAGAAGTCTCCCTGCTGGGTGTAGAGCCGATGCACGTGGGACTTTGAGCACGTGACCTCTTTCAGGAACCTGCGCTTGTCGCTCTTCGGGACCGGGGTCACGACACTTAGTCCAGCTTTCATCAATTCGTCGATGTGCTTTCCACGGAATGCCCCGTCGAAACGGAAGCCGAGGAAGCCGGGTACTTCGTTCCTGTACCGGAGGGACTCCTGAACAGCCAGTCCGGCTTCTCCAAGATATGTCCCTTCCGTGACGGGGAACGTCCCGAGAATGACCCGCGAGTTGGGGACCTCATCGGGGCGCACCACGAAGAGCAGTTCCTTCATCCCGTGAACCCATTTGCCATCTTCACCGCCTTCTTTGAAGAAGGAAGCGCCCGGAACGTGCTTGCCCTCCTTGCGGAGGCGCTCGTAGGTCTTGTGGCGGAAGCGGCACTTGGGCACGGTCCCGTCGGCAATGACGACGTTCTTGCGCTCGGGCTTGTTCATGGTCAGCGCCTCGCTCATCAGGCACCCTTGACGCTGTGCCTGTTCAATGGCGGCGGCACGGAACTCCTCGCGGAATAGGAGGTGGTGCTTGTCTGCAAGGCGGCGGAAGTTGTAACCGCACGTCCCTCGCGTCGGTCCGTATTTCGGCAGGGTGATTTCCCAGCGTCGTTCGGCATGCTTCCGAACCTTGTACCAATTACTTTCTTCAGCTAGCCACGAGGCTGCGTTCCGCTGACTGCCAAGGGTTCCAGCTAGTGCGGTGAACAGGACATAAACCACGTCAGGAAACTCGGCGGGATGACCCGCAAGACCTTCTTCACGGGCTGGAATGCGTGACGCGATCCGGTTGATGTAGGAAGAGCGCAGCACAGCCTCAGCGACTCGGCTGGAAATCCAGCTATAGTCCCTGTGCGCGGGGCTGATGTGGCTCTTCATCATGTTTAGGCGATCACGCCCGTTTCCCAGTCATAGCCGAGGGCGCTCGCGCAGGAATCCAGCGAGGCGTAACCGAGCAATTGGGCGATGGACTCGATCCGCTCGCCCTCACGGAGCATGCGGGAACCGGCGTAGAGGGACACCGATGAGGGGGTTACCGCACGGTCCCTGTGCAGACCCGCCATCAGAAAGACTTCTTTGCACGCCGAGGCAGCACGATTCTGATGCGCACCGATGTTCGCCGCGACTGACCCCTTCGTGAGTTGAAAGTCATCAACATTGCGAGTCATGCTTGCCTGCATCGCATGGTTCTCCACCTTCATGCTGCTCACGGCCTTCGCGCCGTCCGCCGAGGTCTTCGGCCTCCTGCGGTTCCTGACGGGCCTCGGCCTGGGCGGCATCGTACCCACGTGCATTGCCCTGACGGTCGAATTCGCCCGCAAGGAGCGGCGCCAGATCGCCAATGCCGTGATGTTCAGCGGCTACTCCGTGGGCGGCGTCGGCGCCTCCCTCCTCGCCATCAACCTGCTGCAGCACATCGACTTCCGCTGGATGTACGCGATTGGCGCCTTGCCCCTCGTCACCCTGCTCCCGATTGCCTGGAAGCTCCTGCCCGAGTCGGTGGCGTACCTGGCCCGCAAGCAGCGCTTCGAAGAAGCGAAGGCGACCGCAGCACGCTCCGGCCTGATCTACTCGGACATCGTCACCGCCGAGGATGTCAAAACCGGAGCAGAGGCACCGAAATCGGCCATGAAGACCCTGTTCACGCGCAAGTGGGTCCGCTCCACGGTCCTGTTCGCGATGGCGAACTTCTGCGGACTGCTGCTGGTTTACGGGCTGAACACCTGGCTGCCGCAGATCATGCGGCAGGCCGGCTTCCAGCTCGGCGATGCCCTGACTTTCCTGCTGGTGCTCAATGCCGGTGCGATCGTCGGCTCCATCAGCGCCTCCGTCCTGGCGGACAGGATCGGCATCCGCAAGGTCGTGACGGCGTCGTTCCTCCTGGCATTCGTGGCCATTCTCATGCTGAGCCTCCAGCTCCCGCTCGCGATGCTGCTCGTCATCGTCGCCTTCGCCGGGCTCGGCTCGGTGGGAACCCAGATCCTGGTGGGCGGCTACTGCGCCACCCATTACCCGCAGTCCCTAAGCGCCACCGCGCTGAGCTGGTCGCTTGGCATTGGCCGCATCGGCGCCATCTGCGGGCCGCTGATCGGCGGGCTGATCGCCGGCATGGCCTTCGGCTGGCAGCTCAACTTCTACATGTTTGCGGCCTTCGCCGTGGTCGGCGCCGTTGTGGTGTTCTCGGTGCCGAAACTGACCGAGAAGTAGGCCCTGCCGCAGCCGCTGCGAAGGAGTCACGGAGCGGTACACAACCCGGTCAGCCCCATAACTCTTCGATAAAGGCCCGTCCCCGCAGCCGCGCGGGGCGGGCCTTGCTGTCTATCCTGAAGGAGTTAGCTGCAGTTCCTGGGGAAGCGGGCTACGCCCATCAGCCGTCCGCCCAGCAAGGATTTCCGTGGCAATCGCAGAGTACGACGTCGTCATCCAACGGGATGCCAGGAGTGTGTATGACTTCCTGGTCGACGCCCGCAACCTGCCCAGCTGGCGCACCGGTGTCCGCAGCATTGAGCTGGAATCGGGCGCTGCCGGGTCCAAGGGCGCCGTTTACCGGCAAACCATCGCCGCGCCGGGCGGGCGGATAGTCTGCGGCGACTTCGAGATCACCGAGGCACGGCCCGGGGCGGAGATCCAGTACAAGGTCCTTGCCGGGCCCGAGCGGACGCGCGGCGGCTACTACCTCAGCACGGAAGGCGCCAGCACCCGGGTCCGCTTTGCGCTGGAATGCGAACCCCGGGGACTCTTGGCCCGGCTGAAGTCCCCCTTCCGCCGCCGGATGAAGGCGGAAGTCTGCCAGCTGGAGCAGCTCAAGTCGGTGCTTGAGGAACAAGCAGAGCAGTAACAGCAGTGCTGTAACACTGGCCCCGCGCACGTTTGTCCACGGTGAGTACGGTAATTTGAACGTGTGCTGATCTCTGACCGCGACATTCGTACCGAAATCAATTCCCAACGGATCATTCTGGAGCCGTTCGACCCCGCCATGGTTCAGCCATCGTCGGTTGACGTCCGGATCGACAAATTCTTCAGGCTCTTCGACAACCACAAGTACGCCCATATTGACCCGGCGGAGGAACAGCCCGAGCTGACCCGTCTGGTGGAGGTTGAGGCCGGCGAACCGTTTATTCTTCATCCCGGGGAATTCGTGCTTGGCTCCACCTACGAGACAGTGACGCTCCCCGACGACATCGCCGCCCGGCTTGAGGGCAAGTCCTCGCTGGGCCGGCTGGGCCTGCTCACGCACTCGACGGCAGGGTTCATCGATCCGGGCTTCTCCGGGCACGTGACCCTTGAGCTGTCCAACATGGCGACGTTGCCGATCAAGCTGTGGCCGGGCATGAAGATCGGCCAGTTGTGCTTCTTCCGGCTCACTTCCGCCGCCGAGCACCCGTACGGCTCCGGCGAGTACGGCAACCGCTACCAGGGCCAGCGCGGCCCGACGGCGAGCCGCAGCCACCTGAACTTCCACCGCACGGACATCTAAATCCCGTCCGCTGTCCGGACCGTCCGCGTTTTCGCGGGCCGGCGCAGCATCGCCACCACCGGCTCCACGAACCGGGCGGCGAGCGGGCCCGTCACGGCCATAATCAGCACATAGGCGGTGGCCAGGGCCGCGAGCTCCTGCGGCACCACACCTGAGGCGACGGCGAGCCCGGCGATAACGATCGAGAATTCCCCGCGGGCGATCAGCGCGGCGCCGGCGCGGAAACGACCCGGCACGCCGATCCCGGCGCGCTTCGCCGCCCAGATCCCCGTGAGCATCTTGGTGGCCGCGGTGACGATGGCCAGGAGGAGGGCCCAGCCGAGAACGGGCGGGATGGTGGTGGGGTCCGTGTTGAGGCCAAAGACCACGAAGAAGATGGCTGCGAAGAGGTCCCGCAACGGCTCGAGGATCCGGGTGGCGCTGTGCGCAGTGGCACCCGAAATGGCGATTCCGAGCATAAAGGCTCCCACCGCCGCTGACACCTGCATGGCGGCTGCCAGTCCGGCCACCAGCAGGGCGGCGCCGAGCAGGTTGAGCAGGAACACTTCGGAGTTCTCGCTGTGCACTGCCTTGGACACATGGTGCCCGTGCCGCAGTGCCACGAGCAGCACCACGGTGACGACGGCGAGCGAGATGCCCACGGTCTGCAGCCCGACGACGAAGCTGACGCCGGCCAGCGTCGCCGTCAGGATCGGCAGGTAGACCGCCATGGCGAGGTCCTCGAACACGAGGATCGAAAGAACTACCGGAGTCTCGCGGTTACCGATCCGCCCCAGATCCGTGATCACCTTGGCGGCGATCCCCGAGGACGAGATGTAGGTGACACCGCCCATTACCATCGCTCCGACGACTCCCCAGCCCAGCAGTACGGCGAGCAGGGCGCCCGGAAGGAAGTTCAGGACCAGGTCCAGGACGCCGGCCTGCCAGGAGCGCCGCAGCCCCGTGACGAGTTCGGCCGCCGTATATTCCAATCCGAGCATAAGCAGGAGGAGGATGACGCCGATCTCGCTTGAGAGGTGCGCAAACTCGTGCATTCCTTCGAGTTTCACCAGGCCGCCTGCCCCGAAGAACAGGCCGCCGATGAGGTACAGCGGAATGGGGGACATGCCGATCCGCCCGGCCAGCCTCGCCAGCAGGCCGAGGCAGAACACGACGGCCCCAAGTTCAATGAGCGTCAGTGCGAGCGGATCCATACCGTCAGCCGTTGCGCAGGATGCCGGCCGCCGTGTCCAGGCCTTCTTGGGTTCCCACTGCTACGAGGAGATCTCCGGGGTGCAGGACGACGTCGGGTCCCGGGGAGGGGAGCACTTCGCCTTCGCGCATGATAGCGACGATCGAGACGCCACTCCGGGTCCGGATGGCGGCTTTGCCCATCGGCTGGTTGTGGAACGGGGAGCCGGCGGCGATGGAGAACTGCCGGGTGACGATGCCCGGAACCTCGCGGTGCGCTTCGGAGAGCTGCATGGCGAGCCGCTGGCCGCCGAGCAGGTTTCCGAGGGCGGCGGCCTCATCGGCCGTCAGCGGAATAGACGCCTGGCAGGTGTCCGGATCGTCCCATGTCGAGACGATCAGTTCGGTTTGGCCTTCGCGGTATTCCACGACGCCGATCCGCCGGCCTGAGGCGGTCATGAAGTCCTTGCGCCGGCCCAGGCCCGGGAGGTCTGTTTCATCCACGTTCATTCCTCCAGCCTAGTGTGCTGCGTGGGATTCCGGGGCAGCTTCAAGCTGCAGGAACGACGGCGATTTCGGTCTTGTCCGGTGCCTTGACCGGGAGCAGGAGCAGCAGCCCGGCCAGGAGCACCACCATGATGCCGAGGATGCCCCAACGCTGCGCCTCGCCGGGTGCCACCAGCGGGGCAGCGACCGCAATGCACAGTGTAAAGAGTGCGGGAGCGAGGAAACTGACGGCCCGGCCTGTAGTGGCGTAGAGGCCAAACAGCTCACCGGATTCGCCGTGCGGGGCAAGCCGGGCCAGGTAGGCCCGCGAGGAGGACTGCGCCGGCCCCACGAAGAGGCACAGGAACAGGCCAAAGATCCAAAACGTGGTGGTGCCGGCCCAGTCCATGCCGAAGAAGGAATAGTTCCCGTTGCCGAGGACCAGGATCATGGAGCCGGAGACCAGCAGCCCGACCAGCGAACCGGCAATGACCGCCTTCGGCCCGATCCGGTCGTCGAGGAAGCCGCCCGCGATGGCACCCGCCGCGGCCACGACGTTCCCGAAGATCGCGAAGAAGATGACGTCCTTGAGTTCGAAGCCGAATGTTCCAGCGGCGATGATGCCGCCGAAGGTGAACACGGCGGCCAGCCCGTCCCGGAACACGGCGCTGGCGAGCAGGAAGTAGATGGTGTGCGGGCTGGTCCGGTAAATCGCCTGGATCCGCCGCACCAGCAGGCCGTAGGACGCCAGGAATCCGAGGCCGGCGCCCTGCTTGGCCTTGGGAAGTTCCGGCACGGCGAACAGCACGGGCAGCGCGAAGATGAAGAACCACAAGGCCGAGAACACCGCGACCAGGCGGATGTTCAGGCCGTCCTCCGTCGAGCCGCCAAACCATTCGAAGCTGGGCTGGACAAAGAGTTGGAGGACGATCAGCAGCGCCACGATGCCGCCGAGGTAGCCCATGCCCCAGCCGAAGCCGCTGACCTTGCCGATGTTCCGCGGGGTGGAGATCTGGGCGAGCATGGCGTTGTAGTTTACGCCGGCAAACTCAAAGAACACGTTCCCGAGCGCTATCAGCGTCACTCCGAGCAGCAGGAACTCCGGGCGCGGGAAGACAAAGAAGCACAGTGCGGTCAGGAGCGCGACGGCGGCGGTGTTGACCCCCAGCCAGAGCTTCCGGCGCCCGCCGGTGTCCGAGCGCTGTCCCGTGACAGGTGCCAGCAGCGCGATCGCGGCACCGGCGATGGCCAGTGCGCCGCCGAGGACCGCAGATGCCTGGTCCTCGCCGCCGAACGCCTTGGAGGTCAGGTACACGGTGAACACGAACGTGGTCATGACCGCGTTGAAGGCGGCCGAGCCCCAGTCCCAGGCCGCCCACGCGAGGATGCGCCCCTTATGGGAGGCCTGGCGTCCGGATTCCAGTTCCGACGCGGGACGCATGGCCTCTGGGGCAGCAGCGGAGTTCATAGCGTGAATATTATCCGCAGAGCGCGCACGACCCGATGCACCATGCGAAAAGAATTTGTCAACGCTTGGTAAACTGTCCGGACTGAACCTAACGAATGCGCCGCCTGCTCCAACTTTTGACAATCGAAATCCTGACGTTGCGGAGATACCAGTGATCACAGTCCTTGCCGTGCACTTTGCGGTGGCTGCTGTGGCGCCAATTCTCTTCCGGACGTTCGGCCGGAATTCGTTCTACGCCCTCGCGGCGGTGCCCACGGCCTCGTTCGTCTGGCTGATCCTGCAGCACGGCGCCGTCTATGCCGACGCCGGAACACCCCGCGGCGGCGCTGCTGGCACCGGCGTGGCCGAAGTCCTGCCCTGGATCCCCGAGCTGAAGATCGAGCTCGCCTTCCGGATGGACGCGCTGGCCTGGGTCATGTCCCTGCTCGTCCTGGGCGTGGGTGCGCTGGTCCTTGTCTACTGCGCCCGGTACTTCAAGGACAAGGATGAGAACCTCGGCGGATTCGGCGCCCAGCTGCTGGCCTTCGCCGGGGTGATGTTCGGCCTGGTGACGGCAGATGACCTGCTCCTGATGTTCATCTTCTGGGAACTGACCACTGTCCTGTCCTACCTGCTGATCGGCTACGCCCGGACCAGGCTCTCCGCGCGGCGCTCCGCCCTGCAGGCCCTGATCGTCACCACCGCCGGCGGCCTTGCCATGCTGGTGGGGCTGATCATCCTCGGTTTCAGTGCCGGGACCTACCGGATCTCGGCCATCCTCGAGCTGGCGCCCACCCTTGTCGCCGGGCCCGCCGCGGGAGCCGTGGCTGCCGCCGTCGTCCTCATTTTGATTGGCGCGATCACCAAATCGGCGCTTGTCCCCTTTCACTTCTGGCTCCCCGGCGCCATGGCGGCTCCCACTCCGGTGAGCGCCTACCTGCATGCCGCGGCCATGGTGAAGGCCGGCATTTACCTTGTGGCGCGGCTGGCGCCAGGATTCGCGGACACCCCGTACTGGCTGCCGGTGGTGCTCGGCCTCGGCCTGGCCACCATGCTGGTCGGCGGCTACCGGGCGCTGCGGCAGACCGATATCAAGCTCATCCTGGCCTACGGGACGGTCAGCCAGCTCGGCTTCCTGACCATGGTCGTGGGGCTCGGCAAGCCCGATGCGGCGCTTGCCGGCCTCGGCCTGCTCCTCGCCCACGGACTTTTTAAAGCCACCCTCTTCCTGGTGGTCGGCATCATTGACCACCAGGCCGGAACCCGCGACATCCGCAAGCTCTCCGGCGTCTACCGCTCCTCCCGGGCGCTCGCCGTCGTGGCCGCCATCGGTGCCGCCTCGATGGCCGGCATCCCGCCGCTGGCCGGCTTCGTCGCGAAGGAATCGGTCTTCGAGGCCTTCGTCCACTACGGCACCGGCGCCGGCCCGTGGGGGCTGTTGATCCTCGTCGGCCTGGTCCTGGGCTCCATCCTGACCTTCGCCTACAGCGCCCGGTTCATGTGGGGCGCCTTCGCCGTCAAGCCCGGCGTTGAGACCACCCCGTTCAAACCGATCAAGCCGGCGTTCCTGGCCGCCCCCGCCATCCTGAGCCTGCTGACGATCGTCTACGGGCTGTGGCCGGCACCGGTGGACGGCTGGATCCAGCCGTACGCGGCGCTGTTCGTGCCCGACGGCGAAGACCCGGCCGCCGCCGGCCACCTGGCGCTGTGGCACGGTGTGACCCCGGCCCTGGGGCTGACCGCCATCACCTTCGCCCTCGGCCTGGCCATGTTCTACGGCCGCAACGCCGTCTCCCGGATCCAGGGCCTGGTCCCCGCCTGGATCGACGGAGACCGCACCTACCAGTTGGCCATCGGTGCGCTCGACGACGCCGCAGTCTGGATCACCGGCCGGACCCAGCGAGGTTCGCTGTACTTCTACCTGTCCGTCATCCTGACCGTGGCGTTCGTGCTTCCGCTCACGGCGCTGGTGCTGGCCAACAAGCCGCTGCCGGAGAACCTTTACTTCATTGACCCCCACTCCCCGCTGCAGATCGTGGCGGGCGCCGGCATTGTGATCGGGGCGCTGGCCGCGGTGCGCGCCAATAAGCGGTTCCTGGCCGTGCTGATGGTGTCCGTCACCGGCTACGGCATCGCCCTGATGTTCTCGCTGCAGGGCGCCCCGGACCTCGCACTGACGCAGATGCTGGTGGAAACCATCATCCTGGTGGCCTTTGTCCTGGCCATGCGCAGCCTCCCGGCGGAACTGCGCGACCGGACGGGCGGAAAATACCGGGTGGTCCGCGTGATCATCGGCGCCGCCTTCGGGATCACCATGGTGTTCGTCGCCATCTACGCCCTCGGCGCCCGGGTGGCTGCTCCCGTCTCCCTGGAGTTCCCGAAGCTGGCGTATGAGGGCGGCGGCGGACTCAATATCGTCAACGTGACCCTGGTGGACATCCGGGCCTGGGACACCTTCGGGGAAATCTCGGTGCTCGCGCTGGCCGCCACCGGTGTTGCCAGCCTGATCTTCGTCCGGAGCCGCGGCGAGGGGATGCGCGCCTCCGCCACCGTGGCCGAGGGTTCCGTCGGACGCCGCAGCCCCGGCGGCGGCCGCGGAAACACCCGTGACGATGCCACGCTGGCCATGAGCCGCCGGTTCGCCGCCTCCAGCCGCGACGCGTGGATCGTGGCCGGCCGGACCCTGGCCCCGGAACGCCGTTCGATCATCTTCGAGGTCGTCACCCGGCTGATCTTCCACTCCATCATCGTCTTCTCCATCTACCTGCTGCTCGCCGGCCACAACTTTCCCGGCGGCGGCTTCGCCGGTGGCCTCACCGCCGGACTGGCGCTCACCGTCCGCTACCTCGCCGGCGGGCGCTTCGAACTGCGCGAAGCCTCCCCCGTCAGCGCGGGCACCTTGCTGGGCATTGGCCTTGCCACCGCGGCGGCCTCCGGCCTGGTACCGCTGCTGCTGGGCGGCCAGGTGTTCCAGAGCGCCATCATCGAGTTCTGGCTGCCGGTCTTTGGCGACATCAAGTTCGTCACCTCCACGATCTTCGACATCGGCGTGTACACGGTCGTCGTCGGCCTGGCGCTGGACGTGCTGCGCAGCCTGGGCGCCGAGATCGACGAACACTTCGAGGAACAGTCGGAGGAACCGGCCGGCGACCAGGAGCCCGGCGGAGTTCCGGCCGAAACCACAGCCAAGGGGAAAGCATGAGCGTCAACCTGACCCTGCTGACGGTCATGGGAGCCCTGTACGCCTGCGGCATCTACCTGCTCCTGGAACGCAGCCTGACCCGGGTCCTGCTGGGCCTGATGCTGCTCACGAACGCCACCAACCTGCTTATTCTTACCACCGGCGGCTACGCAGGCCTGGCGCCCATGTTCAGCAAGGACACGGCGGCCGGTGATTACAACGATCCGCTGCCGCAAGCCCTGATCCTCACCTCGATCGTGATCTCCTTCGCCGTCACGGCCTTTATGCTCGGCATCATCTACCGGACCTGGGTGCTGGCCCGTGAGGATGAAATCCAGGACGACGCCGAGGACCGCCGCGTGGCGAGGACTCCCAGCTTCGACGTCGAGGACGACTCCGTGATCCCGGTGGAGACCTCCGAGTTCCCATTGACCATGATCGGCTCGGACGGCCAATCCGTCTCCGACATTCCCGCGGGGGCCGAGGCCACGGTCCAGGTCGCAGACCGCACGCTGGACGCCGAGGCGGCCGCCTCAGAGGAGCAGCCCGGGTCCCTGAATGTCACGCCACCGAACAAGGAAGGAGGCGGACAGTGAACGTTGCCAGTTTCGCCCCGCTCGCCGTCCTCCTCCCCATCCTCGGCGCCGCCCTGACCTTCCTGCTGATCCGGCAGCCGCGGGCGCAGCGGACCGTGAGCATCGGGCTCCTGTCCGTGACGCTGCTGCTGGAGTGCTGGCTGCTGGCCTCCGTCTGGGAGGGCGGGACGGCTGCGGTCAACATCGGCGGCTGGCTGCCGCCTTGGGGCATCGTGATGGTGGTGGACCAGTTCTCCTCGCTGATGCTGGTGGTGTCCTCCTCCGTGAGCCTCGCCGTGCTGATCTACGCCACCGGGCAGGGCATGGCCGACGGCGACCGGGACGCGCCGGTCTCAATCTTCCACCCCACCTACCTGATCCTGGTGGCCGGGGTGTCCAACGCTTTCCTCTCCGGGGACCTGTTCAACCTCTACGTGGGGTTCGAGATCCTCCTGACCGCCAGCTACGTGCTGATGACCCTCGGCGGGACGGGTCCGCGGATCCGGGCCGGCGTGACCTACCTCGTGGTCTCGGTGGTGTCCTCGGTGCTCTTCCTGATCGCGATCGCGATGATCTACGGCGCCACCGGCACCATCAACATGGCCGACCTCGCCATCAAGCTCGCGGACCTGGACCAGGGCACGCAGAACCTGCTGCACGTGATGCTCCTGGTGGCGTTCGGGATCAAGGCGGCCATTTTCCCGCTGTCCTTCTGGCTCCCGGACTCCTACCCGACGGCACCTGCCCCGGTCACAGCGGTGTTCGCCGGCCTGCTCACCAAGGTGGGCGTTTACGCGATCGTCCGCACGGAAACACTGCTGTTTCCGGGCGACACCTTTAATACCCCGCTGATGGTCGCCGCCCTGCTGACCATGATCGTGGGGATCCTGGGTGCCCTGGCCCAGAGCGACATCAAACGACTCCTGTCCTTCACCCTGGTCAGCCACATCGGCTACATGGTGTTCGGGCTCGCGATGTCCTCGGTGGCAGGGCTGGGCGCCGCCGTCTTCTACGTGGCGCACCACATCACCATCCAGACCAGCCTGTTCCTGGTGACCGGGCTGATTGAACGCCGCGGCGGGAGCTCCTCGGTGGACCGCCTCGCCGGGCTCGCGAAACTGTCGCCGCTGCTGGCGGTGCTGTTCTTCGTCCCCGCCATGAACCTGGCCGGCATCCCGCCGTTCTCGGGTTTCCTCGGGAAGCTGGGGCTGCTGCAGGCCGGCGTGCAATTGGGAACGCCGCTGGCCTACGCCCTGGTGGCCGGCGGAGTGCTGACCAGCCTGCTGACGCTGCTGGCCATCGCCAGGGTCTGGAACCGCGCGTTCTGGCGCAAGCCCGAGGACGCCGAACACCCCGATCCTGTGCTGCTGGCCGCCCCCGAGGATTCAGCTACCGGGGACCGGGCCGGGAAGACCAACGTCACGCTGCTGCCGCGGACCATGGTGGGTTCCACCCTGGGCCTGGTGATCTTCGGCGTCGGGCTGACTGTCTTCGCGGGGCCGCTGTTCAAGGTGGCCGACCAGTCCGCCTTTGACATGCTGGACCGGACCTCCTACATCCACGCGGTCCTCGGCGCGGATGCGCCGGTTCCTGCGATCTCCCAGCCGGAGCCGCAGGAGGCCCGAAAATGAGCCGGAAACGGATCTCGCTGCGGCAGGAACTGCCGCTCCTCGTCTGGCTCGTGGTTGTCTGGGGCGCCCTCTGGCGGGACTTCAGCCCCGGGAACCTGCTCTTCGGCGCCCTGATCGCCGTCGTCGTGGCCCGGCTGTTCTACCTGCCGCCGGTGGAACTCGGCGGGCGCTTCAACGTGCTCCGGGCGGTTCCATTCGCTCTGATGTTCCTGGCTAAAGTGGTGGCAGCGAGCTTCCAGGTGCTGTACCTCGCCGCGGCCAAGGGCCCCAAGGTGGTCAGCGCCGTCATCGCCGTCCCGCTCCGGAGCCACTCGGACCTGCTGGTCACCGCGACCGGTCACATCACCGCGCTGATCCCCGGCTCGCTGGTGGTGGAGGTGGACCGCTCCACGTCCACGCTCTACATCCACGGCATCAATGTCCGCAACGCAGACGACGCCGCGCAGCTGCGCAAGGACGTCCGCGACACCGAGGCCGGACTGATCAGGATCATGGGCACCAAAGCCGAACTGTCCGCACTCAACCAGGAGGTGGGCGCATGATGCAGCTCGTCCTGACCGTGACCGCGGTGGTGCTGTCGCTGGCCGCCGGAGGAGCGATCATCCGGATCGCGCGGGGCCCGTCGCTGCTGGACCGGGTGCTCGCCGCGGACGTGCTGCTGGCCATCCTTGGTGCCGCTTTGTGCATCGACATGGCCGTGAACCGGCACCTCAACAACCTCATGCTGCTGGTGGCGGTCTCCCTCATCGGGTTCGTCGGCTCTGTCACCGTGGCCCGCTTCGTTGCCGACCGGCGGGAGAAGCCCCGTGAATCCTGAGACCCTATCCGGCGACACCGTGATTGACGCCGTCTCGGCGGTGTTCATGGTGGTCGGCGCCCTGATGTCCCTCGCTGCGGCGGTGGGCCTGCTCCGCTTTCCCGACCTCATGACGCGGATGCACGCGGCCACCAAGCCCCAGGTACTGGGTCTGTTCCTGCTGCTGTTCGCGCTGGGCCTTCAGATGCGCACCTGGTGGGTGTGGCCGGTGCTGGTGGTGGCGTGGATCTTCCAGCTGCTGACCGTGCCGGTGTCCGCGCATATGGTGGGCCGCGCCGGTTACCGGACGAAGCACCTGCACCCGGAGCTGCTCAGCACGGATGAACTGGAGGCCGTGGTCCAGCAGGCGGCCGGCAAGCGCGGTTTCACCGGCGACGACGGCGACGAGGTCACCGACGGGCGGTGAGGGCTGGACGATGCGCCCTAAACCAGGCGCCCTAAACCAGGCGCCCTAAACCAGATCCTGGGTCTTGGCGAAGCGGGTCACCGCGCGCTGGGTGCCGCGGTTGGCGAGGACCTGGATGATGGCGCTGACGGACGCGGAGATCAGGGCGAAGGTCAGGGCCGAGCGCAGCGTGGTGGGCACGTCGTCGTCGTGGCCCTTGGGCGGCTTGCTGCCCGTGGACTTCTCCCAGATGGTGTCAACGAGCTTGGTGCCGACATAGCCGGCGAGCAGGCTGATGCCGGTGCCGAGCAGTTTGATGAAGATGTTCATTCTTCGCAACTCCTTGCGGGAGGAAACAGGGCTTCCCCTAGCCTAGCGTTCCTTGCCGGAGGGTCCAGCCAGGGAAGCGGCCGGGACCAACGCCCCTGTCCGGCGGGGCGGGCCGGACGTAACTTCGAGCATGGAAAAGCCCCAAACCAGTTCGCCCGGCCGCACCGCGCCGGCCGCCCCAGCGGCTGACGGCCAGACCTCGCGGCGGCTGTATTTCTGGGCCGGCATTGCCTCGGTGCTCTTTGTGGTGCTCCTGGTCATCGCGCTGGTCCTGGACTTCGCCGCCCCGCCACCGGTCCACGGAGGCGCCGCGACACTGGAGTTCATCGCGCGGAACAAGGGGATCTACATTGCCGAGCAGCTGTTGTGGATGGTGCCGAACATGCTGCCGGTGCTCGTGTTCGTGGCGCTCTTCGTGGCCTTGGCCCCGCTCGACAAAGGCCTGGCCCTGCTGGCTGCCGTGATCGGCGCACTGTCCTGGGCGCTGATCCTCGCCGTCCCGGTCACCAGCCGGGGCTCCCTCGTGCTGGTATACCTCAGCGACCGTTACGCCGGCGCGGACGACGGCGCCGCCCGGCTCCGCTACTCGACCGCCGCCGAGGCGATCGTCGCCGAGAACAACACCCCCGCCGTCGTCGGTGTCCTGTCAGCGCTCGGCATCCTGCTGATCTCCGTCGTCATGCTGAAGGGGGTGCTGCCACGGACCCTCGCGTGGCTGGGGATCGCCACCGGCGGCCTGGGTGTTGTTGCGGAGGCGCTCCGGCATGCCGTCCCGGAGTTCTACTGGGGCTACGGCGTGCTGATGTGGGTCTGGTTCGTGGCCGTCGGGATTGCGCTGGTCCGGTTGGCCGGGCGGACACCCCGCAGCGGAGCCGGGGGGATGCCGGGCTAGCGTCCCGGCGGTCCAGCCAGAGACGCAGTGCGGCCGAGGATTTCCGACAGGGCCTCGACCACCAGTTCGTGGTCGGCTTTCTGCGGCAGCCCGGACACCGTGACGGTGCCGATCATCCCGGTGCCGCGCAGGTAGATGGGGAACGCGCCGCCGTGGGCGGCAAACTCCATCTGGTCGAACCAGGCGTTGTCCTCGATCCTCCGCCCGGCCGCCCGGGCCCGAAGACCCACCAGCAGCGACGGGACTTCGTAGCGCACGGCCGTGCGCTGCTTGGCCCTGATCCAGTGTTCGTTGTCCGGGGTGGCGCCCTCCAGCGCCGCATGGAAGAGCACCTGCTCGCCCTTGGTGATGTCGATGGCGATCGGGTGGGAGCGATGCCGGCCGAGTTCCACCAGGAGGAGCCCGAGGTCCAGGGCGTCGTCCTTGCTGAAGGACCGGAACCGCAGTTCCTCGATTTCCGCCAGGATGCGGCCGATCAGCGCACCCAGGGACCCGTGCGGCTGCGGTTCCGCGGAATCCGGATCGTAGTCGGGGGAAGGCACTGGTGAGTTCGTCAAGTGATTCAGCTTCCGTTAGTTGGCTGCCGGCAGCCAGCCGGCCGTGGCGGCGTCCGGTGTTCCCATGCTGTGCCGACTCTACCAAGCAGGCCGGTCCGGGACACCGCTTCGGACGGTCCAGGATTGTGACGGCCGGCCCCGGAAAAATAATGCTCCACGGGTGTAAACTGGGCCACGCCCACAAGGGCAATATTAGATACGACAGGGGAGCGCCGCCGTCGGGCATCACCGGAGGAATCCGGGGAAACCACAGGTGGGCGCTGAGAGTGCGGACAGCCGCAGACCCTCGAACCTGATCCGGTTAGTACCGGCGCAAGGGAGTCGAGTTCTCAGAGTGCACGGAGCGGCAGCGGAAGCTGCGGACCCGGGGCACTCTCCCCTCCTGTTCCTCAGGAGGACGATATGACTGATACATCTGCCAAGCACGAATCCGGCCAGCACGAATCCGCCAGCCCCGGTTCTGGCACGACACCCACCCGACGCACCCACAACTGGCGTGTTGTGGACATTGTGGTGGCCGCGTTGATCGCCGTGGCCGGCGGCGTCATCTTCTGGGCCTGGTCCCAGGGCGCCAACCTCATTTCCGCCCCCGTCAACGCGTTCTACCCGCCGCTCACCGGGCTTTACGCCGGCGGCTGGATGATCCCGGCAGTTCTGGGCATGCTCATCATCCGCAAGCCGGGCGCCGCACTGTTCTGCGAGACCGTGGCGGCCGCCGGCGAGCTGATCATGGGCTCGCAGTACGGCACCACGGTGCTCATCTCCGGCATCCTGCAGGGCCTTGGCGCCGAACTGGTCTTCGCCGCGTTCATGTACAAGAAGTTCAACCTGCCGGTGTCGCTGCTGGCCGGTGCCGGCGCCGGCCTGTTCTGCGGGCTGAATGATTCGTTCCTGCCCTGGGGCTGGAACATCGCGTACGCCGCCGGCGACAAGCTCGCCTACGTCATTTTCACCGCCATCTCCGGTGCCGTGATCGCCGGCGGGCTGTCCTGGCTCGCCACCCGGGGCCTGGCCAGGACCGGCGTGCTGAGTTCCTTCGCTTCCCGCAAGGCGGCCACGGAGCCCGTCTTCTCCTGATGTCCGCACACTGCGCATGACATCTTTCGACCGGGTCCGCCCGGCTACGATCACCGCTCGCGGCTGGGGCTGGCGGCACGCCGGCCGGTCCCGGCCCGCCGTCAGCGGCCTGGACCTGGACATCCGGCCGGGGGAGCGCGTGCTGCTGCTGGGGCCTTCGGGCGCCGGCAAATCCACGCTGCTCCACGCCCTGGCCGGGGTGCTCGGCGACAGCTCCTCCGGTGACGGTGCTGTTAGTTTTGCCGCTGGCCGTGCTCCGGCGGACGCCGAGGACGCCGACGAGTCCGGCAGCCTGCTGATCGACGGCGCCGCGCCCCGGGCCCGGCGCGGCCGGGCCGGACTGATGCAGCAGGACCCGGAAACGCAGGTGGTGCTCTCACGCCTCGGCGACGACGTCGCCTTCGGTGCGGAAAACCTCTCCGTGTCGCCGGCCGACATCTGGACCCGGGTGGCGGAAGCGCTCGACGACGTCGGGCTGGGCCGGCTGCCGCTGGACCATCCGACGTCGGCGTTGTCCGGCGGCCAGAAGCAGCGCCTGGCGCTCGCCGGCATCCTCGCGATGCGCCCCGGGCTGATTCTCCTCGACGAACCCACCGCCAACCTGGACCCGGCCGGCGTCCTGGAAGTCCGCGACGCCGTCGGCCGCTGCGTGGACAAGACCGGCGCCACCCTGGTGGTGGTGGAGCACCGGGTCGCGGTCTGGAAAGACCTCGTGGACCGGATCGTGGTGCTGCAGCCCGGCTCGGCCACGGACTCCGCCGTGCTGATCGACGGGCCGCCGGACCAGGTGCTGGCGCAGGCGCGGGACATGCTCACCGCAGCGGGTGTCTGGGTGCCCGGTTACGTGCCGCAGACCCGGGCTCGCCGCGCCAGTGCTGCCGGTGCTGGCGGTGCCGCCGGTGCTGCCGGTGCCAATACCGCGCGGCTGCTGCTGGCCGCGGAGGGCCTGGCCGTCTCGCGCGAACGGCCGCGGCGGTCCGGTCTCCGCGGCGGCTTCCGGCCCATCCCGCCGGCGCCGGTGCAGTCCGGCATCGTGGCCCAGGTCCGTGCCGGGGAAGCGCTGACCATCACCGGCCCCAACGGTTCGGGGAAGTCGACTTTCGCCCTGACACTCGCCGGCCTGCTCGCGCCGGTCTCCGGCACGGTCTCCGCCACGCTGGAGCTCAGCGCCGGCGCGGGGATTGATCCGTACAAGTGGAAGGCCCAGCAGCTGATTGCCAGGATTGGCACCGTGTTCCAGGAACCCGAGCACCAGTTCGTCACCGGACGGGTGCTCGATGAGCTGATGTTCGGGCCCCGGCACCTGGGCCGCGGCGGGGACCGCGTGGACGAACTGCTGGAGCGGTTACGGCTGACGGAACTCGTGGACGCCAACCCCTACACCCTTTCCGGCGGTGAAAAGCGGCGGCTGTCCGTGGCCACCGTCCTCGCCGCCCATCCCCACGTGCTCATCCTGGACGAACCCACTTTCGGCCAGGACGCCAACACCTGGGCCGAACTGGCCTCCTTCCTCTCCGAACTCCTCGACGACGGCACCGCCGTCGTGTCGGTGACGCACGACGCCGAATTCAGCGAAGTCCTCGGCGGCACCGAACTCAGCCTGCGCGCCCCCGAACACCGGGCCGCTGACCCGGAACCCGAACACCGGGAGCCGGGGAAGGTGAACGCACCATGAGGCAGGAACTGACGTTGCGCGGCAACCAGGCCCTGCTGACCCGGGCCAATCCGCTGGCGAAGTTCGCCGCCGTCATGCTCATTACGATGGTGCTGGCGCTGTCCATCGACTGGGTGTCCGCCTCGGTGGCGCTCGCCTTGGTGCTGGCGCTCCTTCCGCTGGCCGGGCTGACTCCCGGCCTGCTTTGGCAGCGGGGCTGGCCGCTGATCCTGGCCGCGGCGCTGGGCGGCTGGAGCACCACCATCCTGGCACCGGACAGCGGGAACATCCTGCTCGACGCCAGGATCTGGTCCATCAGCGAAGGCTCCCTGGAACTCGGGCTCGGCTTTATGATCCGCGGCCTGGCTATCGCCCTGCCGGCGGTGCTGCTGATGAGCTGCACCGATCCCACGGACCTGGCGGACGCCCTGGCGCAAAAAGCGAAACTGCCGCACCGCTTCGTCCTCGGGACGCTGGCAGCGATGCGGCTTGTGGGGCTGATGGCCGAAGAGTGGCAGACCATCGGCATGGCACGCCGCGCCCGGGGCGTCGGTTCCCACGGGAATCCATTGCAGCGGCTCCGCGCCACCCTGGGGCAGAGCTTCGGGCTGCTGGTCCAGGCCGTCCGGCGGGCCTCCCGGCTCGCGGTCACCATGGAGGCCCGCGGCTTTGGCGGCGCACAACGGACCTGGGCCCGGACGTCGGTGTTCAGCGGACTGGACGCCTGGGTGTTCCTCGGCGGGCTGCTGATCGCCGGGGCCGCCGTCGCCGCCGCACTGGCGGCCGGGACCTGGAACATGGTCTTCCTCGCACGCCAGTAGCGCCCGGTTATCGCACCGGCCGGGTATCTCTGTGAGATTCGCGGCATTCCGGCGGAAATGCCCGGGGTTAATAAATCATGCGTGATATTTTCTTGGGATGACTCAAGAGACTGCTGAACACGTTGGCGCCCTGCTCCGCGAAGCCCGCGGCCAGAAGGGCTGGACCCAGGGCCAGCTCGCCGCCGAGCTGGGCACCAGCCAGAGCGCCATCGCCCGCATGGAACAGGGCAAGCAGAACCTCAGCCTGAAAATGATCCAGCGGCTGGAGGCCATCTTCGGCCGGAGCATCCTCAAAGTGGGACGCCCTGCCATGACGCATCTGCGCGTTGAAGGCGGCCGCACCCTGTCCGGTTCCGTGGACGTCAACAGCAGCAAGAACGCAGGCGTCGCCCTGCTGTGCGCCAGCCTGATCAACCGCGGCACCACCATCCTGCGCCGGCTGGCACGGATCGAGGAGGTCAACCGGATCGTCGAGGTGCTGACGAGCATCGGCGTCGAATGCACCTGGCTGAACGCCAACGACCTGCAGATCCGCCGCCCCGCCGTACTGGACCTCGGCTCCATGGACGTCGAGGCCGCCCGCCGGACCCGCAGCGTTATCATGCTGCTGGGACCGCTCCTGGACGAATCCAGCGAATACCGGCTGCCCTATGCCGGCGGCTGCGACCTCGGCACCCGCACCGTGCAGCCGCACATGCAGGCACTGCGCCAGTTCGGCCTCAGCGTCGACGCCAAATCCGGCTTTTACGCCGTGCAGGCGCCGCCGTCGGACGGGCACGACCGCTCCTTCGTGCTCAGCGAACGCGGCGACACCGTGACCGAAAACGCGATCATGGCCGCCGCCCACCGCAGCGGCACCACCATCATCCGCAACGCCAGCCCCAACTACATGGTGCAGGATCTGTGCTTCTACCTGCAGATGCTCGGCGTCGGGATCGAGGGCGTGGGGACCACCACGCTGAAGATCATCGGCCGCCCCTCGGTCGACGCGGACATCGAGTACTTCCCCTCCGAGGACCCGATCGAAGCGATGAGCCTGATCACCGCCGGCATCGTCACGAACTCGGAAGTCACCATCCGGCGCGTCCCGATCGAATTCATGGAAATCGAGCTCGCGACGCTGGAACAGATGGGCCAGCAGCTGGAAGTGTCCGGCGAGTACCTGGCCCGCAATGGGCGCACGCGGCTGGTGGACGTCACCACCAGGCCCTCCGAGCTTCGCGCCCCCGAGGACAAGATCCACCCCATGCCGTTCCCCGGGCTGAACATCGACAACCTGCCCTTCTTCGCGGTCATCGCCGCGAATGCCCAGGGCCAGACGATGATCCACGACTGGGTGTATGACAATCGGGCGATCTACCTGACCGAACTGAACAAGCTCGGCGCCCAGGTGCAGCTGCTGGACCCGCACCGGATCTACGTCAACGGACCCACCAAATGGCGTGCGGCCGAGGTTGGCTGCCCGCCTGCCCTCCGGCCCGCGGCCTGCCTGCTGCTGGCGATGCTCGCCGCCCGCGGAGTCTCGGAACTGCGCAATATCTACGTGATCGAGCGCGGCTACGAGGACCTGGCCGAGCGGCTCAACACCATCGGCGCCAAGATCGAGTACTTCCAAGACTGAATGCGCTGAATCCCCTGGCCCCGCGTTAAGGTGGGGCGTTTCGGCGGATCCTGTCGCACAATAGAATCATGCGGACCTTCGGCGTGGAGGAAGAACTGCTCATAGTGGACCCCGAAACCGGGATGCTGCTTGCCCTCGCCGACGCCATGCTGCCCCGTCTCGTCCCGCCGATCCCGGACGCCCAGGGCGCCCCGGTCGACCCGGCGCAGCCGCCGGCCCACGAGGACCCCGACTTCAGCTACGAGCTCAAGCTCGAACAAATCGAAACCCAGACGCGGCCCTGCCTGGAGTACCCGGAGCTGCTCCGGCAGCTCAGGCAGGGCCGGGCCCGCGCGGACCAGGCCGCCCGGGAGCACGGCGGCCGGGTCGCGGCCCTCGCCACGTCGCCGCACGGCTCCGCCACCCACCTGACGCCGAAGCAGCGCTACATGGCCATGCAGCAGCGCTTCGGGCTCACGGTCCGGAACCAGCTGACCTGCGGCCTCCACGTCCACACCTTGGTGGAGTCCCCGGAGGAGGGCGTGGCGGTGATGGACCGGATCCGGGACAAGCTCGCCGTGCTGATCGCCCTCAGCGCGAACTCCCCCTATTGGAACGGTGCGGAGACAGGGTTCGAAAGCTACCGCACGCAGGCGTGGAACCGCTGGCCGGGGTCCGGGCCCACGATGATCTTCGGCAGCCTGCCGGTCTACCGCCGGGTTGTGACCCGACTGGTGGAAACCGGCGTCCTTATGGACGAGGGCATGGTCTACTTCGACTCACGGCTGTGCCGGCATCATCCCACCGTGGAGGTCCGGGTCGCCGATGTCTGCCTGCGCGCTGAGGACGCGGCGCTGATCGCTGTCCTGGTGCGGGCGCTTGTCGAGTCGGCGTCCCGGGAATGGAACGACGGCGTCGATCCCGCCCCGGTGCCGACACTGCTGCTGCGGATGGCCGCGTGGCAGGCGAGCAACTGCGGACTGCGCGGGCAGCTGCTGGACTTCGGAACCTTCACCCCTGCCCCGGCCGCGGACGTGGTCCAGGCCCTGGTGGACTTCGTGGCGCCGGTGCTGGAGGAACAGGGCGAGCTGGGCCTGGTGCGCCAGGGCATCGGCCGGATCCTGGCCGAGGGCACCGGTTCCCTGCTGCAGCGGGAGCCGTTCCACGCAGGCGGGCTGACCGCCGTCGTCGAACGGGCCGTCGACGTGACCATGCAGGGAGCGGACGACGGGGAACCGGCCGATGAGGGATCGACTCTTGGCCGGGTCCGCCGGGGCTAAGGCGAGCGAACCGAACGGCGCTAGACCTGCTTGAGCGCCTGGCCGAGGTCGCGGACCAGGTCCCCGACGTCTTCGAGGCCCACGGAGAGGCGCACCACGCCGTCGCTGAGCCCGATCGCCGCCCGGCCCTCCGGCCCCATGGCGCGGTGCGTTGTGGTGGCGGGATGGGTGATGAGGGACTTCGAATCGCCCAGGTTGTTGGAGATGTCGATGATCCGGAGCCCGTCCAGGAGCGCAAACGCGGCCTCCTTCGCCGAACGCCCGGCGGACGGCGAGAGCTCGAAGGTCAGCACGGTGCCGCCGGCCTTCATCTGCCGGGCGGCCAGCTCGTACTGCGGATGGGACGGCAGCAGCGGGTACTTGACCCAGCTGACCGCGGGCTGCTCCTGGAGCCATTCGGCCAGCCGCAGCGCGGAGGAGGAGGAGTGGTTCACCCGCAGGGCCATCGTCTCCAGCCCCTTGGTCAGCACCCACGCGTTGAAGGCCGAGAGCGCCGGGCCGGTGTGGCGCATGAGCTGTTTGACCGGTCCCTCGATGAACTCCTTGGTGCCCAGGATCGCGCCGCCAAGCACCCTGCCCTGGCCGTCGATGTGCTTGGTCCCCGAATACACGATCACATCCGCGCCAAGCTCACCGCAGCGCTGCAGCAGGGGAGTGGCAAAGACGTTGTCGACGACGACGGTCGCGCCGGCGGCATGCGCCAGTTCGCTCACGGCGGCGATGTCCACGATTTCCTGCATCGGGTTCGACGGCGATTCGAAGAAGACCGCCGTCGTCGGCTCCGAGAGCGCAGACCGCCACTGCTCCAGGTCCGGGCCGTCCACGAAAACCGTCTCGACACCCCAGCGGGGGAGGATCTCGTTGAGGATCACGAAGCACGAGCCGAACAGCGACCGGGCCGCGACGATGCGGTCGCCGGCGGCCAGCAGGGCGCCGAGCGCGGTGAAGACCGCGGACATGCCCGAAGCGGTGGCAAAACAGGCCTCGGTGCCTTCGAGCAGCCGGAGCCGCTCCTGGAAGGTGGCCACCGAGGGGTTGCCGTAGCGGGAGTAGACGAAGCGTTCGTCCTCGCCGGTGAAGGCGCGCTCCGCGGCGGCCGCGGATTCGTAGACGAAGCCGGAGTTCAGGAAGATCGGCTCGGTGGTTTCCTGGAAGCCGGTGCGGTCGAGGCCGCCGCGGACAGCCTGGGTGTCGGCGCTCCAGCCGGCGGCATCAGGGTTGAAGGTCACTTAGTGCTTTCCAAGGTTGGTGGGCAGGCCGCGGTTCTTCCAGCCGTTCACGGTGCGTTCGCCGTGGCGGTCCGGTGCGCCTTCGAAGCCCTCGAGGACGTTGTAGGAGGTGAAGCCGGCCTCCGTTGCTGCGAGTGCCGCGGCGACGGACCGGGCGCCCGAACGGCACAGGAAGACCAGCTCGGTTCCTCGGCCTTCCGGGGCCTGCTGTTTCAGCTGCCGCGTTAGCTGTTCGATGAACTGCGAATTGGGGATCCCGCCGGCCAGATTCCACTGGATGAAGAGCGGATCGTTCCGTCGTTCGCCCGCGGCCGCGGTGTCTGGGATGCCGATGTGGGCCCATTCGGCCTCGGTGCGGACGTCCACCAGGAGGGCGCCGTCCTCGAGCTTGGCCCAGGCCTCCTGCGGGCTGAGGTCTCCGGCGTAGCTCACGCGTGGCCCTCGCCGTCGAACTCGAGATCATCCACGGCGTTGGCGACGGCGGCATCGGCGCTGGCGATAGCTGCCGGCAGCACCACGGCCTGGGCCACGATGACGCTGCTGCCGTTGAACGTGGCGGCGGGGCTGCCGTGCAGCACATAGCCCTCGGCGAGGGCGGCCGAGACGCGCTCGCAGAATGCCCGGTCGTCGGGGCCGGTGAACAGGCGGTACGCCAGTTTCTCCTCGGCGGTACCGGGGACTGCGGGGGCTGGGGCTGGTGCTGTAGTGGGGACAGCGGGGGCGGACGCGTCAGGCACGACGGATCTCCTTCTCTTTCACGCTTGCAGCTCGAATGGTCGATATGCCGAGTATTCACCTGAGGCACCCCGCCGCGAAAGGGAGGGTTGCCGACCGGCCAGTCAGGGCTTGGCACCGGTTCTCATTACTCACCCAAAAACGTAGCACCTGTGACGTTGGCCCGCATCGCCGCCGTCGTCATGTTAAGTAACGGCGGACCGGGTACCGGCCGCCAGACCTGAGTACCCCGTGCCCGGGCGGCCCACTCCGGCCTCCGCAATTACGAGTACCCGCTACTCGGGCTTTCCGACAGACCCCTCGCCTTTACTAAAGGGGCACGTCCAAGAGTGCCCAGAAGGTCTCATGAAGCACGAAACTCGCCGGGGGGCAATTCCACATGGTGTCGATCCACGTACCGCGCCCGTCCATCATTGGTCGCCCCCTGGGACGGCCATGAAGCCCCGGGTTCTGCTCACCGGCGCCGGCGGTTCCGCGGGCCGGGCCCTGGCAGCCCAGCTCAAATCCCGGGGCATCCCCGTCCTGGGCACTGATATCCGTGAGCTTCCGCCCAAGGCCGGCATCACCGTGGTGCCGGTGCCGCCGGCAAGCGACCCGGAGATGGTCTCGGCGCTCCGCCGCCTCGTCACCCGGGAGGGAATCAACGTGGTCATCCCAACCGTGAGCTCGGAACTTCCGCTTCTTGCGGCGTACCGGGCCGCATTCGGCGCCGACGTACGCGTCATCATCGGCGATCCCGGGCCGGTGTCCGTCGCCCATGACAAGCTCTTCACCGCCTGGCAGCTGCAGTCCTCAGGCATACCCGTTCCCCGCTTCGGCGTTCCCAGTGACTTCGCCGACGCGGAAGCCGCTATGGCGGCGCTGGGAGGCCCCGTCGTCGTCCGGCCCCGACTCTCCTGCGGGGCGCACGCCGCCGTGGTCATCGACGGAAGCGGGGATGTGGACTGGCGCCGGCTGCCGGACGGCCAGATGGTCCAGGAGTTCATTCCCGGTCCGGGGTACGGACCCATGGTCTTCGGTACTCCGGCGCACAACGGAAGCGCGCCGTTCGTCGTCGTCGTGGAAAAGATCGAACTGGACCGCGGCGCCGTTGGCAAGGCAGTCGTGACGCGGCGTGTGGAAGTGGACGAAGACATGGACGTGGGCAACGTGGCCATGGCGGCCGTGCGCTCGCTCGGACTGGCAGGGCCGGTCGACGTCGATGTGCGCCGCCGCGCGGACGGGACCCCGGTGGTCCTCGACGTGAACGCCCGTTTCGGCGCGAACAGCTGGCGTGCCCCGGAACTGCTCGACGCGGTGCTGGCGTCCTTCGCGCTGCCGTCGTTCAACCCGGCATCCTTCAGGGGTGCCGCCCGCGCGTACGCCGGTGCCCTGGTCTGACCCCGCGTTGCCTGTCTGTTGCGGCGGGGCTTATTCGATGGTGGCGTAGAGCGCGTTGAGCTCCGCGGTGAGTTGCTTGCGCAGCTCCGGCGTGCCGATTTCCTTGCCGTCGATGTGGTTGACGGGCGCCAGCAGGCGGATGCTGGAGATCAGCCACACGGCGTCGGCGTCGTACAGGTCGCGGGGCTCCAGCGGGCCGTAGCCCAGCTCCCAGCCGGCCGCCTTCGCCGCCGTGAACAGGGCCCCCTGCGAGGTGCCCGGCAGGATCCCGCTGTCGAGCTGGGGCGTGATGAGCCGCCGGACGGTGCGGACCCCGCCGGCCCCGTCGTCGGCGGTCTCCAGGTGCGCGAGCAGGACGGTCGACGTCGGACCCTCCAGGACCCGGCCGTCCGCCGAGGTGAAGATGACGTCGTCCGCGCCCTGGGCGTGCGCGTAGCGGAGCGCGGCCATGTTGACGGCGTAGGAGAGTGTCTTGGCGCCCATGAGCAGCCACGGCGCCCGCTCCCCGACTTCGCTGTCGTAGCCGCGGTCCAGCAGGATGACGTCGACCCCGGTCTCACGCTGGCGCCTCCCGGCCGGTCCGGGTGCGGAAGCCTGGACCCAGCAGGTGGGCCCTGCCGCACCTTCGACGCCGCGGGTCACCAGGAGCTTGACCACGAGCTCGTCGTCATCGGTGGTCCCGGCGCCGGGCACATGCTGGCGCCGGTATTCGCTGATTGCCGTCGCGATGGCCCGGCGCCAGGCGTCCTCGGCCGGGATGTCCAGGTCCAGGAGCCGGGCTGAACCGGCCAGCCGGTTCAGGTGCGCCTGGAGCTTGCGGGGCTGCCCGCCCACGGCCAGCAGCGACTCGAAAACACCGTCGCCGCGGGTGGCGCCCTGGTCCGTGGCCATCAGCTGCGGCTTAGTGGCATCGGCCAGCCGGCCGTCGTCGAACGCGGGATCGAGGAAGACCAGCACCGGGGCAGGGGCGGGGGCGGCGGCAGGAGAAGTCATGGCTTCAGCTTAGTGCGGCGGGGAACGGGGTAGGATTTGACGATTGCCCGTTCCGGAACTGTTCCGCGGGTCTGGAGCTTGAGGGGTTCGCCTGTGCTGTGGCCATTTTCGCTGGCGGAAACGCTGCCGTCCTGGGTGATCATGATTCTGACTGTGGTGGACCTGGCCATCCGGGTGCTGCCCCTCGGCATCATCCCCGGAAACCGCCGGCCCACGACGGCCATGGCCTGGCTCCTGATCATCTTCTTCGTCCCGGCCGTGGGCCTGGTCCTCTTCCTGCTCTTCGGCAACTTCCGTCTCTCCCGCAAACGCCGGGCGCAGCAGGACGCCGTGAACACCCGGGTGCGCGCGGGCACCTCGGAACTGGCGATGCTGGAAAGCACCTACGAAGGCCCGGACTGGGTGCTGTCCGCGGCGGAACTGAACAAGACCCTGGGCTCGCTGCCGATGGTGGACGGCAACCACGTGGAGCTCCTGCCCGGCTACCCGGACTCGATCAAGGCGATGGCTGCCGCCGTCCGCGAGGCAGAGTCCTTCGTCAACGCCGAGTTCTACATCCTGAGCTCGGACCACATCACGGATGACCTGCTGACCGCGATGGAGGAAGCCGCCGAACGCGGCGTCGAGGTCCGCCTCCTGTTCGACCACCTGGGGACCCTGCGCATCAAGGGCTACCGCAAGCTGATCGCCCGGCTCAAGGCCAGCAAGATCCGCTGGCGGCCCATGCTGCCGCTGCGGCCCGTGCACGGGCAGTGGCGCCGGCCGGACCTGCGCAACCACCGCAAGATCATGGTGATCGACGGCGAAGTCGCCTTCACCGGTTCGCAGAACCTGATCGAGCCCTCCTACAACAACCCGCGGCACCGCAAGATCGGCCGTGAGTGGGTCGAGCTGATGGCCTGCCTGCGCGGGCCGATCGTCACCACCCTCAACGTGGTCTTCGCCACCGACTGGCTCAACGAGACAGACGAGTCCCTCGAGGACCAGCTCGCGCACCGGCCCGAACTGCACGCCGGCAACATCACGGCCCAGGTGGTGCCCAGCGGCCCCGGCTTCATTACCGAAAACAACCTGCGGCTCTTTAACACGCTGATCTACTCCGCGCAGCGCAAGCTCTCGATCTGCAGCCCGTACTTCGTCCCGGATGATTCGCTCCTGTACGCGGTGACGACGGCGGCGCAGCGCGGCGTCGACGTCGAACTGTTCGTTTCGGAAAAGGGCGACCAGTTCCTGGTCCACCACGCCCAGCAGTCCTACTACGAGGCGCTGCTTGAGGCCGGGGTGCGGATCTACCTGTACAAGGCCCCGTTCGTGCTGCACGCCAAGCACTTCACGATCGACAACGAGGTTGCCGTGCTGGGCTCCAGCAACATGGACATGCGCTCGTTCTCGCTGAACCTCGAGGTCTCGGTGATGCTGCTGGGTGAGGACATCGTGCGGCGGATCAGCGCTGTGGAGGACACCTACCGGGACATTTCGCGTGAACTGACGCTCGAGGACTGGATGAAGCGGCCCATTGGTGTCAAATACGTGGACAACGTCGCGCGGCTGACGTCCACCCTGCAGTAGGCCGCCCGGCGGCACGGCGGCACGACGGCGGCACGACGGCATCCGGTGTGGGCGTCAGCAGACCGGGAACTCCGCGCCGAGCGCGGAGAGGACACCGAAGGCCTTGGTCCGGATCTCCTCGTACTCCTCCTGCGGCGAGGAATCCGCCGTAATCGCGCCGCCGACGCCGAGGCTCAGCCCGGTGCCGGCCCCGGCCTGGTCCGTGAGGACGAGGGTCCGGATCGCGACGGCCAGGTCGGTGGCGCCACTGAGCGAGAAATAGCCGATCGCCCCGGAGTACACACCCCGCGGTGCGCCCTCGAGCCGGTCCAGGATCGCCATGGTGCTGACCTTGGGGGCGCCGGTCATGGAACCTGCCGGGAAACAGGCCGCGACGGCCTCGGCCCTGGGCATGCCGGGCCTGAGCCGGGCATCGATGGTGCTCACCATCTGGTGGACCGTGGCATAGCTTTCGATCGCGCAGAGCCGGCTGACCGACACCGAGCCCGGCACGGCGAAATGGCTCAGATCGTTGCGCAACAGGTCCACGATCATGATGTTTTCGGCGCGGTCCTTCGGTGAGGACGCCAGCTCGTGCCGCAACTCCGCGTCCCTGGCGGGATCCGCATCCCGGTGCCGGGTGCCCTTGATGGGCTCGGCGCGCATCCCGCCGTCGGCCGTAATCTTGAGGAAGCGTTCCGGCGAGGTGCTTGCCACGGTAAGGTCCCCGAACCGCAGGTAGCTGGCGAACGGTGCGGGATTTCTCCGGCGCAGCGCCAGATAGGCCTGCCGCGGGTCCAGGGCGGCGGCGGGAAGTGCAGCCGTCAACGCCGTGGTCAGGCAGACCTCGTAGGTGTTGCCCTCGGCGATCTCGTGCTGGGCCCGGGTGATTTTGGCTTTGTAGGAGACTTCCGAGTCCCGTGCGGCGAAGTCCAGGGCGTGGCCAGGGGTATAAGGTCCGACGGCGCCGCTGGCTCTGTCCTCCCTCCCGGATGCCGCCGCCTGCCCTACGGCCGCCCCGGTCGCGGCGGCGCGGGCCGTCTCCAGCCAGTCACCGGCATCCGTGGTGTCCAGGACCAGGAGCCAGACAGTGCGCTCCACATGGTCCAGGACCACCGCGCGCCCGGCGAACAGCAGGCAGGCGTCGGGGGTTTCGGCGGTGACGTCGCTGCCCCCGGTCTCACGTTTGAGTTCGTAGCCGAGGTAGCCAAGCCAGCCCAGGGTGAACTCGCACGGGTAGGCCTCCGGGCCGCGGAGGGTGCGGTGACCCCAGACTCCATCAAGCCAGCGGAAGAACGGCCCCTCGGTGGTGACGCTGGCGTTGCCAACGCTCACCCGGGTTGTCCCTGAACTGTGCCGGACCGACTGGCCGTGCGCGCCGCCGTCGTCCGCCAGGATGCTGAAGCGGCTGCGTTCCGCCGCCGCGCTGCCGTCGGGCGCCAGGGAGGAATCGAGCCAGACGGCATTGGCCGAGCGGCCGAACAGGGACTCGAACAGCAGGGCCGGGTCCGGGTCGGCGTCGATCCGTTCGGCGCGGAGCTGAAGGCCGCGGCGGGCGCCAAGTTCGGGGAGCAGCACCGGGGCCAGCGCTGGCAGGTATTGGAGGGCCTGCAGCACTTCCGCCGGGGCGGCGCCGTCGGCAAGGTTGAGCACCCGGATATCGGCGCGGGCCGGAACGTCGTCCCCGGCCAGCCATGCCTCCTCCTGGGCGGCCCACTCATCCCAGTAGGGTTCGTAGCTTGCGCCATCGCGGGCCAGGGCCCTGCTGCGCCGGTCCTGCTCGGGCGAATCCGTCCAGATCGCCGCGGCCAGGAAGGGGAGGGCGGCCTCCGCTGCAGCACCCACCCCTTCCACCAGGACGATTTCGGCGGGCTGGGTGGTGCGGGTGTCGCCGTCGTAATGCGCGGCCCAGTCCCAGCTGACCCATTCGGCGGGATCGCCGCGGTGCAGCGGGGCCAGCACGGCGGAGACGTAGCGCTCAATGCCGGGCGTGAGCCCGTTCCAGCCGGGGTAGATGTCTTCAAGATGGAAGAGGGAGACCTTGTGGTGTTCGCGGAGCCGTGCCGCCAGTTCGATCGCCAGGGTGGTCTTGCCGGCGCCGGATCGTCCGTCGATGGCGATGATGACGGGTGCGGGACTCATGAAATAGAGCGTACCCGCTGCTGTGCATTGGGTTGATCGCTGCCCGGCTGCTGCCCGCCCGGCCCTTGACGCCGGGCGAGCTCCGCCCGGATATGCGCCACGATACCGGGGAGCGCGGCGTTGATCAGGTTCCAGGTGAGGTCGAAGTCCGCGTGGCCGCCGTACCAGGGGTCTTCGATGCCCTGGTCGAGGGGGTCCCTGCCCGCGACGGCCGGATCAAAGCTGCGCAGCATCCGGATCTTGGACAGGGACTCGCGGTCCGGCGCCGCCTGCTGCAGCCAGCCGAAATGGTCGACGTCCAGGGCGAGGATGAGGTCGCGGGTTGCGAACCACTGTGCCCGCCATTCGCGTGCCACGTGACGCTCCGAGGTGATGCTGTGGGCGGTGAGCTTGCGGGCGGCCCGCGGGTCAATCGGACGGCCGACCTCGTAGGCCGTGGTTCCGGCGGAATCCACCACCGCGCCGGTCAGCCCGTCCGCGGCGATGGCCTCCGCCAGCATCAATTCGGCCATCGGCGACCGGCAGATGTTCCCGGTGCAGACCGCGATGATCCGGTACTGGCTCGACGTTGAGGTCATAGTGCAAGCATGGATCATGCGGGTCCGCTTGGCTAGTTTCCGGGCAGCGGATGTTACAGGGCTTGTCATGCTTGTATCAATTGCTGTCATGACGGCCGGCCGGGGCCTTTGCCCCTAACCGGGGGCCAGCGAAGGCAGAAATATGTCCCCATGGCGCTGGAAAGGAACGTACCGCCTCCGGTCCCGGCGGCCAGCACGGCGGCGCAGTCGTCGGATGGGGCCCCGAACGCTCCGAAGCGGAACCGCCGATACGTGTTCAGATTGTTCCCGCTGGCGGCCATGGGCGCGGTCGCTGCGCTCGTCGGTGCCGGCGCCGCGCTGCTTGTGGCGCGTGCTTCGGGCTGGGGCACCGAAACCGTGGTCAAGCAGTATTTGACCGCCGGCGGAGCGGTTTCGGACCACCCCCTGGATATCAAGGCCCTGCGGGCCGCGGCACTCCCCGCCGTGGTCTCCGTGCAATCCACAACCGCCCAGTCGAACGCCTTCCTGGACCCCGCCGGCGGCACCCGGGTGACGGCCCAAGGTACGGGCATAGTGATTGGCAGCACGGGTGAGATCATTACCAACGCACATCTGGTCAGGGGAGTGGTCAGCGGAGGGTCGACCGTAACCGTGACGTTCCAGGACAGTAGCCAGCATTCCGCCCGGATCGTCGGCTCGGACTGTGACCACGATCTGGCCCTGTTGCAGGTCGACGGCGTGAAGAACCTGCCCGTGCTGGAGCTGGGGGACTCGGGGTCCGCGGCGCCCGGTGATGGTGTCATCGCAATCGGATACGCCTTGGACCTGGACGGCGGTCCGAGCGTCACCACCGGAATCATCTCGGCCACCGGACGGACTTCCATTGCGGATACGGGTTTCGGCACCAGTTGCAGGCTGGCCGAGATGCTCCAGACCGATGCTCCCACCAGCTCGGGCGACTCCGGTGGCCCTTTGCTCGATACGGGCGGCCACGTGATCGGCATCAACACCATGGTTGCCGCGTCCACCTCACAAACCTCGGTGAACGGGATCAGTTTTGCCATTGGGGCCGACACCGTCAAATCCCTGCTCCCCAGCCTTCGCGCCGGCGGCGCAGGCGGCTGAAACCGCAATATTTGAACTAGCGTTCCACGGGATTCCCGGACCAGACGGCCTTGCGGAGAATGGACCGCAGGGACGCCACCTCCTCGCCGGTAAGCATGACCAGCTGTCGCGACTCGGCGGCCTGAGTTGCCTTCTGGGCGGCAGTATGGAGGGTGCGGCCGGCCTTTGTGGCGGACACCAGTTTCTGCCGCCGGTCAGAGGGCCCCGGCTTTCTTTCCACCAGGCCGCGCTGTTCCAGCTCATCAATGAGGGCCACGATCTGGCTGGGATCCAGGCTGAGGAACTCGGCCAGTTCGCGTTGGGTTGGTCCCAGATTGCCGCAGGCCAGCGCAAGCACGGAGTAGGACCGCTCCTTCAGCCCGAACTCTGCAAGGGCGGCGTTGTTCAGCACGCTGCCGGCGGCGTGCAGCTTGGCCAGCAGGAAGCCGATGTCAGTGCTGATGCTTGATTCCGCCAGCCGGGTGGAAACCTCGCCGGAGCTTTCGGCGGCGTCGTGTACCTGTTGTGTCATGGTGCCTTTCGGGCGGGTAGCCGGCCGGGTCGTTGAATTATTCAATGATCCCACGTGCACCGCGTTCCCGGTAGCTCTGTGCCTGGACGATGAACCATTCCATCGCCTCCGGGTTGGCAAGGGCCCGCACGCTGACCGCATCCCGGGGCGCCAGCCCGGTGAAGAGCTTCTTGATGGGCACCTCAACCCGCTTCATGGAGTGGGTGACGGGAATTGCCGGTGCCTGGATGATTTCGTCCGGAACATGGCGTGCCGAGGAACGCGCGCGGATCGCCGACCGGATGCGGTCCCGCAGGGGGTCGTCCAGGGCTGCGCCCGGGGCGAGCACCACGAACAGCGGCATGTAGTAGCCACCGTCCGGTTGCTCGGCGCCGACGACAAGGGAATCTGTAATTTCCGGAATGCCGGCAAGGGCTGCGTAAATGTCCGAGGTGCCCAGCCGCACACCGCCACGGTTTAGGGTGGCGTCGGACCGGCCATGGACGACGAACGAGCCCCGCGGGGTTTCGGTGATCCAGTCACCGTGCGTCCACACTCCGGGAAACTTGGCGAAATAGGAGTCGAAGTAGCGTGATCCGTCCGGGTCGCCCCAGAAGTAGATCGGCATGGACGGCATTGGCCGTGTGATGACCATTTCGCCGATGCCGCCGATCACCCCTTGCCCGGTGTCGGCCCAGGACTCGACGGAGACCCCCAGCAGAGGGCCCTGGAGTTCTCCCAGGCGGACTGGTTCCAGGGGATTTGAGCCGATGAAGCCGGAACAGATATCAGTGCCGCCGGAGTCGGAGCCGAGGTGCACATCGGCCTTGACGTGTTCGTGGACCCACCGCCAGGTGGAGTCCGGCAGAGGTGAACCGGTGGACATGATGAAGCGGAGCTTCGCCAGGTTCCAGTCCAGCCCCGGCTCCAGCCCGGACTTTTCCACGAGGGAAAGATAGGCGGCACCCGTAGCAAACATCGTGGCACCGGTGTTTGCCAGGATCTGGAATTGTCGGTCCTTGCGGGCAAGGGTTGGCGAGCCGGAGTAGGTGACCACGGATGCGCCGGTGACGAGGTAGCTGACCAGGGTGTTCCACACCATCCACGAGGTGTTGGCCGCCACGTAGTACAGGTCCCCAGGTCCGGCATCCTGGTTCAGGCCGATGCCCTTCAGCGCCTCCAGAGTCATGCCGCCATGGGAGTGGACGATGCCCTTCGGCGCGCCCGTCGTGCCGGAGGAAAAAAGCACCCACAGCGGGTGGTTGAACGGAACCCGCTCGTAGGCGGGCTCGGCGTCCTCGCCCAGAAGCCCGTCGAAGGAGAGCCGGCCCGCTGCCGGCTCCTGGCCAGGGTGGAGGCAGCGGACCACGATGGTCTGGCGGAGACTGGGAAGCCCGGCCTCCACTTCGGCCAGTCGATCGAGCCTGGATATTTCCTTGCCGTTGAAACGGTAGCCGTCCACCCCGATCAGCACGGTCGGTTCGAGCTGACGCAAGCGGTCCAGGCTCGCCTCAGCCGAGAGGTCCGGGGAGTTGATGGACCAGAGTGCGCCGATGCTGGCAGCCGCGAGGAGTCCGATCAGGGCCTCGGGGATGTTGGGCAGCACGGCGCCGACGCGGTCCCCGGGCTTCACGCCCAGGCGCCTCAGTGCTGCGGCGAGGGACGCGACCTGGCGCTCGAATTCCTCCCAGCTGAGCGAGCGGGTGGAATCGTCCTCCTCAACAGTAAGCACCGCCGTCGTACTTCTCTGCTTGTCCCGGTTGCTACGACGGAAGACGTTCTCGGCAAGGTTGAGCCGGCCCTCCGGATACCAGCGGGCGCCGGGCATCCGCTCCTCAACCAGGGCCGGGCCGTCGAGTCCGTCGCCGATCACCTGGAAGTATTCGGTCACGGCGGCCCAGAAGTCACCCAGCTCGTCTACGGACCACTGCCAGGTCTCGCGGTAGTTGGATAGCCCGATTCCGCGACTCTCGGAGACGTGCTCCATGAAGTCCCAGAGCCGCGTGGCCTCGCGTTGTTGCGGTCTGGGAGACCACATCACCGGTGGGGCTCCGGCGGCTTCGGTCTGGACTTCTTGAGGCATCGTTGCCCTTCCTGGATAGTGCCGGGTATTGCGGGAGTCGCGGTTAGGCGAACTCGTTGCGGATGGTTCCAACACCCTCAATGGTGCTGGTGAGGACGTTTCCGGGCTTGAGGAAGATCCCGTGGGACATTCCCACACCCGCGGGCGTCCCGGTGAAAATAAGGTCCCCAGGCTGCAGGGTGACCACCTGGGAAAGGTCCGAGACGATCCTCGGAACTGAGAAGATCAGATCGCGGGTATTGCCGTCCTGGACCTGCCACTGGCCTTCGACGCCCGTGCCCTCCAGAACAGCCGAAATACGGAGCGAATTCTTGTCGTCGAGTTCGTTCGTGGTGACAACGGCAGGCCCGAAGGGTGCAAAGTTCGGGTACGACTTGCCGAGGCTGAACTGGGCGGCGGGACCGCGGCGCTGCACAACGCGCTCACTGTAGTCCTGGCCCAGGCTTAGACCGGCAACGTGGTCCCAAGCCTTCTCCTCAGAGACTTTGTAGCCTTCCTTTCCGATGACGACGACGAGTTCGGTTTCGTAGTCAACGCTGTCGGAGGGGAGATCGACGGTCACGTTGGGCCCGGCCAGCGAGGACTGGAATTTCGTGAAAACCATGAGGTGCTCCGGGTATGGAAGGCCGGCCTCGTCGGCGTGGTCCTTGTAGTTGAGGCCGATCGCGAAGATCTGCCGGGGGTTGGGAACGGGAGCCCCGAGGTCGTCCTCATGGAAAGGCTCGGCGCCGGAGTAGTCAGCACCGTCCGCCCAGCTCCGGAATGCGTCCCAGTCCTGGTAGACAGACAACGGATCTGAGGCGAAGGCGCCGTGACTGGCCCGCTCGATGTCGAGGGCTTTGCCCTCCTTGAGGAGGACGGATCGGCCGTTGAGGTTAGCGATACGCATGGTCGGCAGCCCTTCTAGTCGATTCCCAGCGCGACATCGGCGCCTGGAGGGAAGGGGACGCCGTCTGCGAGAGCGGGGTTCGCCGCAATCCGGGCCGGCCACGGGTCCGGGAACGACATGTCGGAGCTTTCATTGGCCGGCCGGTACTTTCCGGCATAGGCGTTCTTGTGGATCTGGTCGCCGTCGAGGCCGTCCTTGCGGGCCTGGACGAGTTGCTCCGGATCAAACTGCGGGCCCACCTGGTCTTCGGAGAACTCCTGCGCGGCCCACATCCATTCTTTGGACAGGCCCCAGTCACCGAAGTTGTCGACCTGGATTTCAATACCGTTGCCGTCGGGATCCACGTAGTACATGGACATGGTCATACCATGGTCCAGGCAGACGGCCGGCAGGATCCCCTGCTCGCGGAGGCGCTCGTAGTTATCCAGCCACTGGTCGAACGTGGCGTACTCGAATGCCGTATGGTGCAGGCCTGCGGTGTGAGGCTTATCCACCGGGGGCTTGGTGCCGGGCAGGCGCAGGAGCGCGATGCGGTGGTTCGCCTCGTCGTTGGTGAGCCAGGCGGCGTGCGAGGAGTAGTACACCGGCTGGAGCCCGCAAACCAGTTCGTAGAACTGCACCATGGCGTCCACATCCATCGTCATGAACGTCGCGTGATGCAGTTTGGGTGCCGTGATGGGCCGCGGCTTGGGATTGCGCAGGTAATTGGACTGCTCATTGGTCGACATCGTTGTCCCTTTCATCGAAGGCAGATCGCCGGGATTTGCCACCGGCTCCGGCTTCCATCAAAGCCCGGGATTCTCGGCATGTCAATAAATTCTCGATAATCCCTTGATTAGTGGTTAAAAACGGGACAGACTGGCCGTGGGGCAGAAAGTGCCCGGCATCACATACTCAGCGTGGAGGATTCAGTGTCAGATATCGAAGTTCCCGTACTCATTGTCGGCGGAGGAGGGGCCGGGCTCACCTCCTCGATGCTCCTGTCCGATCTTGGCATCGAGCATTTGCTGGTCAGCGCCCTGCCCGGAACGTCCACGTTGCCCAAAGCGCACGTCATCAACCAGCGGTCCATGGAGATCTACCGCAAACTCGGGGTGGCCGGGGACATCTACGAGGCGGGAACCCCGCCGGAAGCGATGGCCAGGACAGCCTGGTACGCGGGCCTGAACGGGGATGACCCCGTCTATGGGCGCGAGATCGCCAGCCAGGAGGCCTGGGGAGCCGGCTATACGGACCCGGACTACATCGCCGCCAGCCCCTGCCGGATGACCAACCTGCCCCAGCTGCGCCTGGAACCCGTTCTCCTTGCGCACGCAAGACGGAAAAACCAGGAAGCGATCCGGTTCAACCACGAGCTGCTCTCTTTCACCCAGGACGACGACGGCGTCACCTCCGCTGTCCTCAACAAGGACACCGGCGAGACGTATACGGTCCGGAGCCAGTATCTTTACGGGTGCGACGGCGGGCGCAAGGTCGGCTCCGAAGCGGGCATAGAACTCCTCGGCCAGCGCAACATCCTTTACTCCGTCTCGGTGCATTTCACCGCAGACCTCAGCAAGTACCTGAAGGATCCCAGCGTCCTGATTAACTGGATGTGGCCCGCCCACACCGGCCTGCTGACCCTCCTCGTGGCGATGGGACCGGACACCTGGGGGCCTGACTCGCAGGAATGGGTCTTCCACGAGAACTACGCCTTCGACGACAACAGGGTAGGCGACGACGACGCCCTGATCGCGAACATGAAGAAGGCGCTAGGCCTGCCGGATTTTGAGCCAACCATCCACAAGATCAGCCGCTGGACCTTTGAGGCCCTGGTCGCCGAGCGCTTCCAGGAGGGCCGGGTGTTCCTGCTCGGCGACGCTGCCCACCGCCATGGCCCCACGGGCGGCCTGGGCCTGAACACCGCCATCCAGGATGCTTACAACCTGTGCTGGAAGACCGCCGCCGTGCTGCGCGGCCAGGCCTCACCCGACCTGCTGGAAACCTACCAGGCCGAGCGTCAGCCCGTGGCCGCCACCAACGTCCGCCGCTCCACAGAGAACGCCATGAACCACATGGCGATCGGGGAGGCCCTGGGCGTCAGCCCGGTCAAGAGCACCGAAGAGAACCTGGCGTCCCTGCGGCGGGTCTGGAGCGAGGACCCGGCCGACAACGACTTCCGCGCCACGTTGAGCGCAACCATCGCTGCCCAGTCCATGGAGTTCCGGGAACACAACATTGAAGCCGGTTTCCGCTACGACTCCGCCGCCATTGTGCCCGACGGCAGCCATGAACCGGAAGCGATCGACGACATCCGGATCTACCAGCCCTCGACCCGTCCGGGCTCCCCACTGCCGCACGCCTGGCTCGAAGACCACCGCGGCCACCGCCTCGCGGTCCAGGACCTTGGCGGTCCCGGCGAGTACATCCTCATCGCAGGCGAAGAGGGCCGGGAGTGGGTCGAGTCGGCCCGTCGCATCGCCTCGGAGCAGGGCCTGGCGCTGAACGCCTTCACGGTGGGGCACTCCAGCGGCGACTACCTCGACCCCCGGTGCACGTGGCTCAGGGACCGCGGCCATACAGCCGCCGGCGCTATCCTTGTCCGGCCAGACAAGTTCATCGCGTTCCGGGCTGACAAGGCGGGCGACTCTCCAGATGATGAGCTCCGGCAGGCCTTCCACTCCATCGCCGGCCGCGTCTAGCGATCGTGTCCACCAGCTTCTGGGTTGATTAGCGAAGGGCGGTTGCGGAACGCAAGTTCCGCAACCGCCCTTCGTTTTTGGATGAGTCCCGGTGTCCGGTGTCCGGTGAGCGCTGTCAGCCGGCGCGTGTTCTCAGCCCAGGCGCTCGATCACCATCGCCATTCCCTGGCCGCCGCCGACGCACATCGTGGCCAGCCCGAACTGCTGGTCGCGTGTGGCGAGCCCGTTGATCAGGGTGGTGAGCAGGCGGACGCCGGTGGCACCAAACGGATGGCCTAAGGCGATGGAGCCACCGTGAGGATTTAGTTGTTCGTCGATGTCGATGCCCAGCTGGCGGGCCGAGGGAAGGACCTGGGCGGCAAACGCTTCGTTGAGTTCAACGATGCCGATGTCCTGGATGCCCATGCCAGCCCTGCGGAGTGCCATCTTGCTGGCCTCGACCGGGCCCAACCCCATAATCTCAGGTGACAGGCCGGTCACTCCCGTGGAGACGATGCGAGCAAGCGGCGTCAGTCCGTACTCGCGGGCGAGTTCTGCGGAAACGATGACCGACCCGGCCGCGCCGTCGTTCAGGGGGCAGGCATTGCCAGCCGTGACTGTGCCGTCTTCCCTGAACACGGGCTTCAGATCCGCCAGCTTCTCCGCCGTGGTGCCCGGGCGCGGGCCGTCATCGGTACTGAGCACTTGCCCGTCGGGGCCGGTCACGGGGATTATTTCGCGGGCAAAGAACCCGTTCCCGGCAGAAGCTACTGCCTGCTGCTGGGAGCGGGCGGCAAACGCATCCATCTCGGACCGCGTCGTCCCGGTCAGCGCGGCGACGTTTTCTGCAGTGTGGCCCATGGACACGTAGTAATCCGGGAGCAGGCCCTCGAGCCGCGGATCGGACCACGTTGCGCCCGTCGACACGAGGCGGGAAGTCCGCGCCGAGGCATCTGCGAAGACTGGGTTGGCGGCCTCCCGGTTTTCTCCGTACCGCGAGACACATTCCACGCCTCCCACCAGATAACCGCGGCCTTCGCCGGCACGAATGGCGTGGAAAGCCATCCGGGTGCCCTGCAGTGATGACGCGCAGTACCGGTTGACGGTGGTTCCGGGCAGCAGATCGGCGCCCAGCTGCACTGCCACCCTCCGGGCCATGTTCCAGCCGTGCTCGTCCTGCGGCTGTGCGCAGCCCAGATGCAGGTCTTCAAACTCACTCAGCGGCAGTTCGGGGACTTTAGCCAGGACTCCGGCGAAGACCTCGGCTGCCAGATCGTCAGGCCGCATGGCCGTCAGGGTGCCTTTGCCGGCCCGCCCGATCGGGGAGCGGCCGATGGCGACGATGACGGCGTCGTTGTCATTGAGTGTCATCGCGTGGCGGTCACGGACTGCCCGGACTGCACGGACTCTTCGGCGGACAGGCTGGCACCGAGACCCTCGATAAGGCCCCGCGCCCCCGGAAGGTCTGCGGCGCCGTCGTAGACGTAGAAGTCCGGACGGAACAGCTGGGCAATGTGGCCGTAGCCGGCGAGGTACTCCAGGTACCGGTTGTCCGTATCTTCCACGGTCAGGGCGCCGCCGGGCGCCGTCAGGCCGGTTCCGGGGCGGGCTTCCACAGGCAGTGCGGATCCCGGAGGCAGAACACGGACAACCCAGCCGGCGATCCCGTCAGGGAAGGAGCCGGCAAGTTCGACGGCGTCTTGCTCGCTGACCGCTGAACCGTCGCACACGAGGCTGAAACCGCCGAACGTGCGCCGGTCCAGCAAGTCCGTGACGCCGTCGGCGAACCTGACGCGTCCCTGCATGCCGATGATTCCCGCCACGGCTGACGTGAGCGGGTCGCCGCCCGGAAAGGCGCCGCGGCCCAGGCGCTCCGGCGGGATGGGTGGAAGAGCCGCTGCCGGGTCGGGGCCGTTGGCCAGGAAGTGCGCATCCCGGGCCGCCACAGCATCCGGATCGGTTTCGCAGATCACCTTTCCTAACTCGACCGACATGCCAATGGCGTGCTGGACGTGTGCTGAACGTTCCGAATCGTAGGTATCCAGGAGCGAGTCGCCGGCGGCACCCCGGAGGACAAGGTCCAGTTTCCAGGCCAGGTTCACCGAGTCCCGCACACCACTAACCATGCCTTGACCGAAGAACGGCGGCATCTGGTGGGCTGCATCGCCAGCCACGAACATCCGGCCGTCCCGCCAGGACGAGGCATAGCGGGCCTGGAAGGTATACACGGCCCGGCGTTCCAGCACCGCATCCGCGGGGGTGACCCCCCACGGCTCGAGAAGATCCCAGGCCATTTCATCGGTGTCAAAGGATTTGAGGTCATCCTGCGGCATCCGCATGAATTCGAAGCGGCGCCGGCCCGGTCCGCCGTTGACGGCTGAGGTGGGACGGGTGGGATCGCACACCTGCAGGTTGTCCGGTACCCAGGCCCGGTGTTCTTTCGGCAGGAGATCCAGTATCAGCCAGTCGTAGAAGAAGCCCAGGTCGGTGACGGCGGTGTTCATGTACTGGCGGACGAAGCTCCTGGCCCCGTCGCAGCCCACGACGTACCGTGCGCGCAGCTTCTTGTGTTTGAGTGTGGGGCTGGTGATCGCGAGGGTGGCGTGGTCTTTCCCTTGTTCGATGCCGACCGCTTCGGTGCCGCGCAGGACCCGGATATTGGGGAAGTCCCCGGCCCGCCGGCGCAGACGGTCTTCCAGTGCGGGCTGGTTGAACATGGTGGATTCGGGCCAGCCCTGGGTGCCTTCGAGGGGGAACCGGAACTGTAGCAGGGTTTCCCGGGCTGCGGTCTGCCACTCGTAGATATCCGACGCCGAGGAGAACTCGGCCATGAAGTCGGCAAGTCCGAGGCCGTCAAGGGCCCGGGAGATGTCGCCGTCGTAGTGGACGGCGCGGGGAAGCGGATACGGTTCGGCCTGTTTTTCGACGACGACGACGTCGTGCCCGTGCCGGGCCAGCAGCAGGGCCAGCACCTGGCCAACCGGTCCAAGTCCGACAATTGCTACGTCGTGGATGTACGCCGTGTCGGCGGTCTCCCGCGCTCTCGACGGATCTGCTGCGTAATCTGACATGCGATTTTCTCCCTTGAAACCATGCCGGCGTGCGTGAAAAGTGACGGGGGTCATGGCAAGCATCGCAGAGATCCTTGAGGTATTCAAGAATTATCGAAAATAACGCGATTCACGGACATCGACTATCGTGGAAACATGGCAACTTCTCCCAGTGGCTCGACACTGACCGAGCATGTGTACGAACAGCTTCGTGCCGGCATCCTTAAGGGCCGCTACGTTCC
This sequence comes from Pseudarthrobacter sp. ATCC 49987, assembly GCF_009928425.1. Classification (NCBI taxonomy): domain Bacteria; kingdom Bacillati; phylum Actinomycetota; class Actinomycetes; order Micrococcales; family Micrococcaceae; genus Pseudarthrobacter; species Pseudarthrobacter sp. ATCC 49987. The sequence continues at coordinate 4,104,368 of NZ_JAABNS010000001.1, forward strand.
GGGCAGTCCGCTGCGTCTCGCTGCGTTGTCCAAGGAGTTCGGCGTCAGCATGGCCGTGGTCCGCGAAGCCCTCGTCCGCCTGGCGGAACAGCACCTTGTGGCGCTTGCGCCCAACCAGGGCTTCAGGGTTATTACCATTTCCCGGCAGGACCTGATTGACCTGACCGACCTTCGGATCCGGCTCGAAGGCCTGGCCTTGCAGCGGTCCGTTGAGTCCGGTGACATGGGCTGGGAGGCCAATGTGGTGGCGACCCACCATCGGCTGGAGCGGGCGCCGCTGACGCATCCGGGCGAGCCTGGCGCCACTGAGGAGTGGAGCGCCGCACATGCGGCTTTTCATGACGCTCTGGGGGTCGGTTGCGGCAGTCCGCGCTTGATTGCTTTCGCCCGCACCCTGCGCGACAGTTCGGAGCTGTACCGCCAGCTCTCGGGAACGGCGGTGGAAAGAAGCCGCGACGTGAAGGCGGAGCACCGGGAGTTGATGGAGCTGGCGACGGGCCGTCAGGCCGACGAGGCGGTTGAGGCGCTTCGGCGCCACCTGCAGTGGACCACTGATGCCTTGCTTGAGTCGGTCCTTGCCGAGCCCGTGGCGACCGCCGCAAACGCCTGAAAATAACTCTAGATTCGCTTGATTTTCGAAAATCCCTTGTTTAACGAGTAAAACTCAGGCACTCTGGGCTGACCACAGGCGCGGGACCCACTGCGCGCCGCGACCCAGCAAAGGGATCTCAATGGCGATTCTCCCGACCCCCACAGGCTCCATCGCGAATGGAGCCGCCCCCGCATCCCCTGAGCGTTCCGGCACGACTTTCCAGGGCATCCTGCTCCTGATCGGAAGCTGCCTTCCCGTTCTAGGTGCCGTCCTGCTCGCTCCCTCCCTGCCGAACCTCATGCAGGTTTTCGCGGCCACCCCCGGGGTGGCCGTCCTCGTGCCGATGATCCTGACGGTGCCCGCGCTCATGGTGGCCATCGTGGCTCCCATGGCGGGTGCCGTGGCTGACAAGGTGGGCCGCAAGCAGGTGCTGGTGGTGGCGATGATTGCTTACGCCGTGCTTGGTGTGGCGCCGTTCTTCATGGACAGCCTTGAGGCCATCGTCGTGACCAGGGTGGGCGTCGGCATCTGCGAGGGCTTCATCATGACGTGCTGCACCACGCTCCTGGGCGACTACTACTCGGCGCAGCGCCGCAACAAGTACCTTTCATTACAGACGGTTGTCACCACCATCAGCGCCACGGTCTTCCTGGCGGCCGGGGGTGCGCTGGGCTCACTGAGCTGGCGTGCGCCGTTCTGGTTGTACGCCATCAGCATTGTGATCGCCGTGCCGATGATGTTTGTTCTCTGGGAGCCAGTGAAGCAGCCCACCAAACACCTTCGCCAGGCGGTGCCCTGGAGCCTGATCATCAGGCCCGCCCTCGTGACTTTGTTCGGCGGCATCGTGTTCTACACCCTCGTCGTCCACCTGTCATTCCTGCTCGCCGGCCAAGGGCTGACGGACATCGGGGGTATCGGCATGATGGCAGCGCTGGCTTCGCTGGCTACAGCTGTAGGCGCCTTCTCCTTCCGCGCCGTCGGAAAATTCGGACCGCACCGGCTTATGCCGGTCGCCTTTGGTCTGACGGCCGTGGGATTCATTGTGATCTGGTTCGCGGGCAGTGTTCCCGCTGTCATGACGGGAGCCGTGCTCGCCAGCGCCGGCGCGGGCCTGTTGCTGCCGACACTGCTCACCTGGGCAGTGAATCTGCTGGCTCTCGAGGTCCGCGGTACGGGTACCGGCATCTGGACGAGCGCCCTCTGGATCGGCCAGTTCGTCTCACCGTTCATCATTGCGGCGCTCGGCGCGGCCGCCGGAGGGATGCAGGCCGCCGTCGGGATCCTGGGCATTGCTGCCGCAGTAGCCGCGGTCCTCAGCATCTTTGCGCCCGGAAAGTCCCAGCGGACGGCCACGGCCGCGCCCTCGGCCCTGGTGCACTGATGGCTGCAGGATTGAGTGCAGGGGCAGCACAAGAAGCCGTTCAGGCCGGGGTGTCCGCGGAACAAGAAGTACGACTTGCAGAGCAACTACGCTTCACGGCCCTGGTCAACGGAGACTTCGACGCCTTCGATGAGCTATGCGACGACCGCTTCATCTACACGCATTCGACCGGCCACCGGGACGGTAAGTCATCCTTTTCGGCGGCATGCCGGAACGGTCTGATCCGCTACCACCGGATCGACGCTACCGCTGAACAGATAGCGCTGACGGGCGACTGTGCCGTGGTTACCGGGACCATGGAGGCGGATTTATCCGTGTCTGGCATCCCACGTACGGTCCTGAATCTCTCGACCTCCGTGTGGGTTCGTGAGACCGGGGCCTGGAAGCTGTTGGCGTCGCAGTTGACGGCCATCCAGGCATAGCCCCGGGGCCGGTCTGCAGCTGGCGAGAAGTGTCTTCGGGCCGGAATCTCCGGCCGGAAGGCGCTTCTTCCTGTTTCCTGCGACCCATCAAATTTTGAATGCAGAAATAAATCATTGACATTGTCAAGGAATACGTTTCTAATTGAAGCAGTCAAGGGAGATGTGCATCACACGCAGGCTCCCTCGGATATCCGCCGCAAGGCGCAGTGCAAAGGAGCAGCATGAGCCTGTCAGGGAAAGTAGCAATCGTCACCGGAAGCGGCCGCGGCCTGGGCCTGGCCTACGCCCGGGAACTCGCCCGCCAGGGCGCCGCCGTCGTGATCAACGATGTGGATGCCGACGTGGCCGCTGACGCGGTCCGGACCATTGAGGCCGATGGCGGCCGCGCCGTCGCCGTCGTCGCCCCGGTCGGCAGCACCGAAGCCGCCCGGCAGCTCGTGCAAAAAGCGGTGGAGGCTTTCGGCCGGCTGGACATCCTGGTCACCAACGCCGGCATCCTGCGCGACAAGTCCCTGCTGAAGATGGCGGACGAGGACTTCGACCTCGTGATCAACGTCCACCTCAAGGGCACCTTCACCTGCGCCCGCGAAGCGTTCGCCTACTTCAAGGAAAACGGCATCGCCGGCCGCATCATCACCATCGGCTCGCCCACCGGCCAGCGCGGCAACTTCGGCCAGACCAACTACGCCGCCGCCAAGGCCGGGATCGTCGGCATGGTCCGCACCTGGGCGCTGGAAATGAAGAAGGCCGGCGTCACCGCCAACGCCGTCATCCCGGTGGCCGCCACCGCCATGACCAAGACCGTCCCGTACTTCCAGAAGGCCGTCGAAGCGGACGAACGCGGCGAGGCCATGCCGGCCTTCTTCCGCCACGACCTTGGCTTCGGAACCGCCGACGACGTCGCCGGACTCATTGCCTTCCTCGCCTCCGACGAAGCTGCCGGCATCACCGGCCAGGCGATCGGCGCCGGCGGGGACCGCCTGCAGCTCTGGACCCACCCCGAGGCTGCCGTCACCGAGTACCGCGAGGGCGGCTGGGGCTACAAGGACCTCGTGGAGGACTTCGGCGCGCTCTTCGGCGACAAGCTGCAAAGCGTCGGCGAGGAATTCCTGCCGCTTCCGGAAGAGCTCAAGCCCGAACCGGCGGAGGTCCGCTGACATGGCCTCCCAGCGCTACGAACTCGGCATCGATGCCGCAAAGCTCGACGCGATCGACATGCACGTCCACCTTGAGGTAGACGGTCACGGCCATGAATCCCTGCCGCCGGTATTGACTGAAGCGTCCGCCAAGTACTTCAAGTCCGAAGACCGGACCCCGTCGCTGGACCGGATCGCCGAAGTCTACCGGGGGCTGAACATGGCCGCCGTCGTCTTCACCGTGGATGCCCGCACCCAGCTCAAACACGAGCCCAACAGCATCGAGGAGCTCATCGCCGGTGCCGCCCGGAACAACGACGTGCTGATTCCCTTCGGCAGCGTGGACCCACGCACCGGCGCCGAGGCCATCCAGGGCGCCAAACACCAGGCCATCGACCTGGGTGCCCGCGGATTCAAGTTCCACCCGTCCCTGCAGGGCTTCGACCCCTCCAACGAACAGTTCTACCCGCTCTGGGAAACGCTGCAGGAACTGGGCCTGCCGGCCATCTTCCACACGGGCCAGAACGGCATGGGCGCCGGACTGCCCGGCGGCTACGGCATCAAGCTCGGCTACTCGAACCCGCTGCTGCTGGACGCCGTCGCGGCGGACTTCCCGGAACTGCAGATCATCATGGCCCACCCGTCCGTGCCGTGGCAGGACGAGGCCAACTCCATCGCCACCCACAAGTCCAACGTGTTCATCGACCTCTCCGGCTGGTCCCCCAAGTACTTCCCGGACTCGCTCGTGAAGATGGCCAATTCCGTGCTCCAGGACAAGGTCCTCTTCGGCACCGACTTCCCGCTCATCACCCCGCAGAAATGGCTGGCTGCCTTCGCTGACCTTCCGCTCAAGGACCAGGTCCGGCCCAAGATCCTCAAGGACAACGCCGTCCGCCTGCTCGGACTGGGAGGCTGAGATGACTGTCGATACCGAACAACAAACCCGGCTGTACGGCGTCTGCGACTATTTCGACGCCGAGTCCCTGCTCACCGCGGACGAACGACGTGTTCTCGGACGCCTGCGGACCTTCCTCGACGAGAAGGCCCGGCCGCTGCTGGCGGACTATTGGGAACGCGGCGAATTCCCGGACGAGCTGGCGCAGCCGCTGATCGGACTGGACCTGATGGAACCGGCAGAACTGACCGGCGCCCCGGGTGCAGAGCGAACGCCGGCCCGGGGAATCTACCAGGGCTTCCGGATCTTCGAGCTCGCCCGCACCGACGCCTCGCTCGCCACCTTCTACACGGCCCAGGCCGGGCTCTTCCGGACCGCGATCCGGGTCGGTGCCTCCGCCGAACAGCAGGCCGAATGGATGCCGAAGGTCATCGACTTCTCGCTCAAGGGGGTTTTCTCGCTGACCGAGCCGGAGTCCGGTTCCGACATCGCCGGCGGGCTCTCCACCACCGCCCGCCGTGAGGGCGACGTCTGGATCCTCGACGGCGCCAAGCGCTGGATCGGCGGCGCCGCTACCGCGGACGTCCTGGCCGTGTTTGCCCGCGACGTGGCCGACGGCCAGGTCAAGGCGTTCCTTGTCGAGCGGGAAGCCCCCGGCGTGACGCTGGAGAAGATCCACGGCAAGACCGCCTTGCGGATGATGCAGAACGCCCACATCACCCTCGAGGGCGTCCGCGTGCCCGAATCGATGCGCCTGCACAACGTGAACTCCTTCCGGGACGTCGCGGCAATGCTGCGCGCGATGCGCTCGGACGTTGCCTGGATCGCCACGGGCATCGCGGCCGGTGCATTCGAGGCGGCACTGCGCTACGTCACGGAACGCCGGCAGTTCGGCCGCACGCTCGGATCCTTCCAGCTGGTCCAGGAAAAACTGGCCCGGATGCTCGGAAACGTCACCTCGGCGCTGTCCCTCGTGGTGCGGCTCACCGAACAGCAATCCAAAGGCATCTACCGGGACCAGGACTCCGCCCTGGCCAAAATGCAGACATCCCTGCTGATGCGCGAAACCGTGGCCCTGGCCCGCGAAGTGGTCGGCGGCAACGGCATCACCCTCGAAACCGACGTCGCACGCTTCCACGCCGACGCCGAGGCCGTCTACTCCTACGAAGGCACCCACGAAATCAACGCCCTCATCGTCGGCCGGGCCCTGACCGGCGAAAGCGCCTTCACCCGCTGACCCCGGCACCCACCAAAACCCGCACACCCCCGCTCCGGCACCGCCGTCGGACAGTTCCCTACCCCATCCAGCCCTCCAGGAGGACACCATGCCCAATCTCGTCGTCGATTTCGACAAACTGCTCACTCTCGCCGGCACCGATCTCGGGGTCAGCGAGTACCGCGAAATCACCCAGGAACAGATCAACAAGTTCGCCGACGCCACCGGTGACGACCAGTGGATCCACGTTGACCCGGAACGCGCCAAGGACGGCCCGTTCGGCGCCCCAATCGCCCACGGCTTTTTCACCCTCTCGCTCATCATCCCTTTCTGGGGCGAGCTGTTCGACGTCGACGGCGTCACCGCGAAGGTCAACTACGGACTGGACAAGGTCCGCTTCACGTCCCCGGTCAAGGTGGGCGCGCGGATCCGGATGCGGGCCACCATCAGCGAAGTGACCGAGGTCAAGGGCGGCGCCCAGATCAAGGTCGCCAACACCATCGAGATCGAAGGCCAGGAGCGCCCCGCAGTCGTCGCGGAATTCCTCGCCCGCTTCTACAAGTAAAAACCCCTCCAGGAACCCTCCCTCTGTTCAAAGGAACAACCATGTCAGGACTCACTCAGCTTCAAGCGATGGGCACCGCCGAGCGACGCAAGGAAGCACGCACGGTCATTGCCTCCAGCTACCTGGGCAGCACCATCGAGTACTACGACTTCCTCCTCTACGCCACGGCCGCAGCGGTTGTCTTCCCGAAGGTCTTCTTCAGCGGCATGGACGACTGGGTTGGCGTTGTGGCCGCCTACGGCACGTTTGCCGCGGGCTACGTGGCCCGCCCGGTTGGCGGAATCATCTTCGGCCACTTCGGCGACAGGATGGGCCGCAAGGGCATGCTGATCATCTCCATGCTGGTCATGGGCCTGGCTTCCACCCTGATCGGGCTGGTACCAGGTGCCTCCGTGGCCGGACCCTGGGGTGCGGTGCTCCTGGTGATTCTTCGCGTCTTCCAGGGCATCGCCGTCGGCGGGGAATGGGGCGGGGCCGCCCTGATGGCGCTGGAGCACTCCGAATCGGGCAAGCGCGGGTTTGCCGCCTCGTTCGTCAACGCCGGGGCGCCCACCGGTGCCGTCCTGGGCACCCTGATCATGGGCGCGTTCTCGGCGCTGCCGAACGACCAGTTCCTCGCCTGGGGCTGGCGGGTGCCGTTCCTGCTCTCCTTCGTGCTGCTGGGCGTGGGCATGTTCGTCCGGCTCAAGGTTTCCGAAAGCCCTATCTTCAAGGCCGCACTGGAACAGGAAAAGGCCGAAAAGGCACAGGCTGACCAGGAAGCCATCCGCCAGGGCCTCACTGCCAAGCGGGATATTCCGCTGCTGCTGGTACTGCGGCGCCCCAAGACCCTGATCTTCACCATGCTGGCCGGCGCCGCCGGCTTCGCCCTCCAGGTGGTCCTGGCGACGTTCTCGGTGACCTACGCCGTCTCCAAGGGCGCGGACCGCCAGGGCGTGCTGTACGCCTTTGCTGCCGCCTCGCTGATCTCCATCGTGTTCGTGATCATGGGCGGCCGGCTTTCGGACAAGGTGGGCAGGCGGCCGGTGATGATCGGCGGCCTGGTTCTCTTCATCATTTACCTGGTGCCGATGTTCCAGCTGCTCTCCTCCAACAACATCATGCTGATCTTCGTGGCGTTCGCCATCGGCCTGATGATCCATTCCACGCTGTTCGGTCCTTTGGCGGCCTTCGTGTCCGAGCAGTTCGGCACCACCTCCCGCTACACCGGCGCGTCCCTGGGCTACCAGCTGGCAACCCTGCTCGGTGCCGGGTTCACTCCGGGCATCGTGGCCCAGATCTTCAAGGACTCAGGCCAGGACACGGCATCGGTGGTCTGGTACCTGGCGGCCATGTCGGTGGTCTCCATCGTCTTCATCCTGCTGACCCGGGAACCGAAGAACAACGACCTCCGCACCGTCCAGGCCTGACCCTTCATCGGGTCCCGTCACGCGGGCTAACCTCACAGTAGAAAGGATTCGCCGTGGAAAATTTTGGCATCGGCTCGTGGCTGCAACGTCGCCGCCCGAAGTCCGGCAGCAAAACCGCCCTGATCAGCGGAGGCCGGGAACTCAGTTATGAACAGTTCGCGGACCGGACCGTCCGGCTCGCCAACGCCCTGAGGGACCGCGGCGTGGCCAAGGGGGACAGGGTTGCCTATCTGGGCGAGAACCACCCGTCCTTCCTGGAGACCCTCTTTGCGTGCGGAACCCTCGGCGCCATCTTCGTCCCGCTCAACACGCGGCTGGCGCCCCCGGAAATCCAGTTCCAGCTGCAGGACTGCGGCGCCGGGACCCTGGTCCATGCCGGCAGCCTCGGCGACCTGGCAGCCCGCGGGTCGGCCGGCACGGCAGTGGCGAGACTCGTCGTCGTCGCCGATTCCCTTGACGGTTCCTCGGCCAGTGCGGCAGGCGGCGGCGTGCAGGCTGCCCGCGGGGCGGACGCAGCGGCGGTGGAGGACTTTGAGGACCTGGTGGCCTCCGGTTCGGACCAGCCGGTCGACGAACCGGTCACGCTGGACGACGGTGCCATGATCCTCTACACCTCCGGTACCACGGGCCGGCCAAAGGGCGCCCTGCTGACCCACGGCAACGTCACATGGAACTGCATCAACGTGATCGTTGATTTCGACTTCTCCTCGCAGGACGTGGCGCTGATGATTTCGCCGATGTTCCACGTCGCGTCCCTCGATATGGGCGTACTCCCGACGCTGCTCAAAGGCGGAACGGTCATCCTCGAATCCAGGTTTGACCCCAGCCGGGTCCTGGCCCTCATCGAGCAGTACAGCGTCACCACTATGAGCGGCGTCCCCACCACCTATCAGCTCATCTGCGAACATCCCGCGTGGGCCTCGACGGACCTTAGCTCGCTGAACAAGCTCACCTGCGGGGGGTCCGCGATCCCGATGCGGGTGCTCGACGCCTATGAGTCCCGGGGCCTGCAGATCGGCACCGGCTACGGCATGACCGAAACCGCGCCTGCAGCCACGGTCCTCCCCGCGGCGCGGTCCCGCGACAAGGCCGGTTCCGCCGGGCTTCCGCACTTCTTCACCGACGTCCGCATAGCCGACCCAATAGCCGGCACCGCGGAGCCCGGAACTGGGGGAGAGATCCAGATCAAGGGCCCAAACGTGATCCCCGAGTACTGGAACCGGACTGACGCCACCGCCGAGTCATACGCGGAGGGCGGCTGGTTCAAGTCAGGTGATATGGGCTACAAGGATGACGACGGGTTCGTCTTCGTCTCGGACCGGATCAAGGACATGATCATCTCCGGCGGCGAGAACATTTATCCCGCCGAAGTGGAGCAGGCCATCACGGAACTCGAGGCGGTGGGAAGCGTGGCCGTCATCGGCGTGCCGGATGAGAAATGGGGTGAAGTGCCCCGGGCCGTCGTTCTTCTGCGCGAGGGTGCCCAACTCACGGAAGAGCAGCTCAGGCGGTACTTGGATGGACGCCTGGCACGCTACAAAATCCCCAAGTCCGTGGTGTTTGTCGATGAGATGCCCCGGACCGCCAGCGGCAAGATCAGGAAGGCCGACCTGCGGAAGCTGAGCGCCATCCAGCCATAACTGGCCGTGGCCTGCGCCCGTCAGTGAATGAGGGCCAGCATGACGCCGACGGCCATGAACAGCACGCCGAACGTCCGGTTGAGGGTGCGCTGGCCGCGGGCATCGTGGGTAAAGCGCTGGAAGGTCTTGGCCGCGGCGGCGAAGAAGAACCACATCACTAGGACGTCGATCACGATCACGGTGGCTGACAGGGTCAGGTACTGCGGCAGGAGCGGGTTCTCCGGGCGGATGAACTGAGGCATAAAGGCGAGGAAGAACACGATCGCCTTGGGGTTCAGCAGGTTGACCCACAGGCCGCGGCGGAACATGGAAAATGCCGGCTCGTTCCGCAGCGCGGCGGCCTTTTCCTGGTCCAGATCGGGTTTGTGCCGGAACTGCTGGATGCCCAGATAGACGAGGTAGGCGGCGCCCGCGTAGCGGATCACGTTGAAGGCGACCGGAGAGCTGGCCACCAGCACCCCGACGCCGAGGGCCACGATCACGATGTGCACCACCAGCGCGGCCTGCTGCCCAAGGATCCCCCAGATGGAACGCCGGAAGCCGGAGTTCAGGGAATTGCTCATGGTGTTGATGGCGCCCGCACCGGGCGTAAAGCTGATCAGGACACCGGCGCCCGCCAGGGCCAGCCAAAGGGAGGGTTGCACTGATTCAGTTTACGGCCGCGGACGGGCCCAGCCGGCCGCCGCTTCACAACACCGTCACACGCCGGCCATTCGCCAGAAATGGCCGCTCTGGCCGTCCCCATAGCGGCCATCTCCGGCAAATGGCGGGCGTGGCCCCCGTATTCATATCCGCCAGCGAACCGGCGAGTGGGAGACAGCCCGGCTGTGGGACGCTACGATGCACTCAACCGTGCGGCATCAGTGCGTGCAGCCAGACTTGGGGAGTCTATGGACCGGATTGTCGGAACGATGCTTGCGGGAGCTGTCGTCCTGGCCACCTCGTCCTGCGCGTTGCCAGGGGCCGGACCGCCGCCAGTATCCGCCACCCAGGCCACAGCCGCAGCGGCCGCCACGCCCCGGACTGCCGGCACCCTATTTGCGGCGAATCCCGGGAGCACCGCGGGCCCGGCGGCCGTGCCGCTGCCCGAGGCGCGGTTCGCCAATCCCGACTACTACGCCATGCCCGGACAAACGATCACCTTCGACGTCTCGGCGTCGCTGCCCCGCGGCGTCAGCATCGCTCAGTACGAATGGGACTTCGACGGCGACGGTGCCATCGATCAGGTGGGGCCGCTCCCCGTGGCTCCCCACAGGTACGCCGCCGCGTTCGAGGGTAAGGCGACGGTGCGGATTACCCATGCCACGGGAGGCTTGTCGACGGCATCGACCGGGGTCCACATCGGCCGGGGGCCGCGGGACGGACTCCCCGCCGCGCCCATCAACGTGAGCGTGGTGGTGACCGCCCACTCGGGCGGCATCAGCACCGTCCAAATATCGTGGGAGCCGGGCGGGCCGGAGCCCTACCGCTGGGGTCTGACCGTTGACGGTTTTCCGGCCGGGATTGTGGAGGGCCACACACGCACCGCGACCATGACGGACGTCCACCGGCTCAAGGACGTGAAGATCGGCGTCGTCGGGTTCACTGAGAACCAAGGCATGGGGGCCTCCGCCGGCGTGACGCTTCCCGCGCTGCCGGATTAGGCGGCTCCGGCGCCAACCGCCTCACGCCCGGGCGATCACCTCGCCGTTGGGGATCAGGAACCAGCCGTCGTCCGTGGAACCCCAGCGGTGCCAGCCGGCCGAAATCCGGGCAAGGTCGGCGGCGTTGGCGAAGCCGTATTCGAGAGCCTGGTCCGCAAAGGCCGAGTGCAGCACGCGTTCGCCCCACACCCGGGCCTGCCAGCGGCGCTGCTGGCCGGTCGCGTAGAGCCAGTTGCTGCTGGAGGGTGCGACGTCGGTGAACCCGGCGGACTGGGCCCAGGAAACCAGGCGTCGGCCGGCGTCGGGCTCGGCGCCGTTCCGGCGTGCGATCCGCTGGTAGAGCTCCATCCATTCATCCAGCTCGGGGACGGCCGGGTACCAACTCATGCCGTGGAAATCTGCGTCGCGCACCGCCACGATCCCGCCGGGCTTGGCGACGCGGCGCATTTCCCGCAGGGCCGCAACAGGGTCCGTGAGATGCTGCAGGAGCTGGTGGGCGTGCACGACGTCGAATGTCTCGTCCTCGAAGTCGAGGTCGTAGATGTTGCCGGCGACGAACTCGACGTTCTGCACGCCCCGCTCGGCCGCGAGGGCGGCCGCCTGGCCGATCACCTCGGGCGAGCGGTCCAGCCCGGTGACCTTCCCGGGGGAGACGAGCCCGGCGAAATCGCACGTGATGCTGCCCGGCCCGCAGCCGACGTCGAGCACCGAAACCCCCGGGGTCAGGTGCGGGATCACAAACGCCGCGGAGTTCTCCGCCGTCCGGGAGGCGTGGGCGCGGACCACAGACTCGTGGTGGCCGTGGCTGTACACATCTTCAGGCTGCTGCGCACTCATAATGAAACGCTACCGCCCCGCACCGGCAAATCCGCGAAAGCGGGGGTAACGGCCGGGAAGACGGCAGGATTTCGCGCGCGGCCGTCCGTTTTGCCGCTTCCGGCCGGGGCGGTTCCGCGGATGATTAGAGGAGTGAACACCAACAGCAGCAAGCAGTCAGGGCTCGGCCTGTTCCGGGCCACCGGCATCTACGTCGGGGCGATCCTGGGCTCGGGCATCCTGGTCCTCCCGGCCATCGCTGCCAAGGAGGCAGGGCCAGCGTCGCTCCTGGCCTGGACCCTGCTGCTGGTGTTCTGCACCCCCGTGTCCTTCAGTTTCGCTGAGATGAGCCGCCAGCAGCCCGACGCAGGCGGAATCGCCCACTTTGTCACGCGCGCCTACGGACGCCGTGCCGCGGTCGTGGCCGGCTACCTCTTCTACTTCGCCATTCCCTTCGGTGCCCCGGCGACAGCCGTGATCGGCGGCAACTACATCGCCCACGCGCTGGGCGGCGGGCGCGGGACGGCGTTGGTGGCCGCCGCACTGCTGCTGGCCGCCGCTTTCGCGAGCAACGCCGTCGGGATCCGGATGTCCAGCGGCATCCAGCTGGTACTGATGGTATTGCTCGTCGGACTGCTGGCACTGGCCGTCGCCCTGGCTGCACCGTTTGGACGGGCGGGGAACTTCGAGCCGTTCGCGCCGCACGGCTACTGGGCCGTGGGCGGCGCGGCCAGCCTGCTCTTTTTCTGCTTCGCCGGCTGGGAGGCGGTCACGCATATCGCCGGGGAGTTCCGCCACCCGGAACGTGACCTCAAACGGGCCACCTGGCTCACCCTGATTGTGGTCGGTGTGGTCTACCTCGGCGTCGTCTCGGCGTCGGTCGCTGTGCTGGGCCCCGCACTTCCGGGCAGCGAGGTGCCGATCGCGGAGCTGCTCGAAAAGGGACTGGGCGGATTCGCTGCGCCGCTGACCGCCGCCGCCGCGGTGCTGACCTTCGGTCCGGTCAACACCTTTGTCGCCGGCGCCAGCAGGCTGGGGGCGAGCCTGGCGTCCGACGGCGTTTTGCCGCGGGCCCTCGCGCGGGGCGCCGGTCCGGGGGAGGTGCCCACGGCCAGCCTGGGATTGCTGGGCGTGATGACGTTGCTGTCCTTCGGGGCGGCGGCAGCCGGGCTGGTCGACTTGCAGCTCCAGATCGGGGCGGCGTCGGCCTGTTTCACCGCAGTGACGGCGTTTGGCCTGCTCGCCGGGATCCGTTTGCTGCCCACCCGGACGCCGGCCTGGCTCGGAGTCATAGTGGCTGCTGCTGTGATGCTGGCCGTGCTGCTCTTCAGCGGATGGGCACTCGTGGTCCCGCTCGGGCTGGCCGTGGCCGCCATCTTGGCTGGCCGGCCGGGCGCACGGGTATGGCAGTTGGGACGCGCGAAAACGCCAACTAGTGCCGGTCGGCGGGAGCCGGTGCCGGCTGCTGCGCGGCCTCCTGCCCGGCCCTGACCGTCGCCTCGATCATCGAGGACATGAACCGCGTCGCGATGTCCAGTTCCTCCGGAGTGAATTCGGCCATCGCGGCCGCCATGTGCCGGGCCAGCGGCTGGAACATGGCGCCGCCGTCGCGGTAGGCCTTGGGGGTCATGCGGAGCTGGACCTGGCGGCGGTCCGGGCCCTCCCGCTCGCGAATCACGTGGCCGGAGCTGTGCAGCCGGTCGATCAGTGCCGTGGTGGCGGGTGAGCTCAGGTGGAGTTCCTTGCGGAGCACGCCCGGCGTGACGATCTGGTTCCTCGCGGTGTGCTGCATGATCACGGCCAGGGCATTGAGGTCCGTCCGGTGCATGTCGTTGCGGCCGCCGGCGGAATCCACGTAGCGGTTGGCCTCGAGGCTGAATTCCTGAAGCAAGCGGACCAACGGCGGCGGTCCGGAAGGCGGTCCGGAAGATTCGGGGCGTCCCGGCGGATCAACTGTCACGGCGAACCTTCCTCTCTCCTTTGCCTTGCCCACTGCTCCGCAGCAGGCGCCCTCCGGAGTTTACTTCAGCGGACCTCGGCCTCGGACCGGCCCGGCGTCGAAGTATTTCCCAAGAATTGGACCCCACCCGTTTATCTCCATAGTGGAGATAGTCTACTATGGACTCAATTCTACTCCTCCCAGGCATGCACCAGAAGGAACCATGAACAAGACACCACACGGCAGTGCCCGCGTCCCTTTCTGGCTGCGCTGGCTGATTCCCGTCCTGCTCGTCGTCACCTGGCTGGCCATCGCCGGGATCGGCGGGCCCACTTTTGGCCGGCTGAGCGAGGTCTCCTCCAATGACCAGGCGTCCTTCCTGCCGACGGGAGCCGAGGCCACGGAGGTCCGGGACTGGCAGGCCAAGTTCCGGGACACCAATGAGGTCCCAGCCGTCATTGTCATAGAGAGCGACTCGGCCTTCACCCCGGCCCAGCTCGGCGAGGTGGCAGCCCTCAAGGGCAAGCTGGAGGCGCTGGGCGCCGGCAGCACCGTCGTCGGCCCCATCCCGTCCGAGGATGCCAAGGCCGTGCAGTTTGTAGTCCCGATCGAATCGGCCGGCGAAGTGAAGGAAGTCGTCAAGGAACTCCGCGCGGAGGTGCAGGCATCCGCTCCGGCGGGAATGCAGACCTTCGTAACCGGTCCGGCCGGGCTTGCCGCGGACCTCGTCAGCGCCTTCGCGGGCATCGACGGCATCCTGCTGCTGGTGGCCCTTGCCGCGGTTTTCCTGATCCTGCTGATCGTCTACCGCTCGCTGCTGCTGCCGATCGCCGTGCTGTTCACCTCGGTCTTCGCGCTCTGCGCCGCCATCCTGCTGGTTTTCGGGATGGCCAAGCTCGGCTGGATCCAGCTCAACGGCCAGAGCCAGGGCATCCTGTCCATCCTGGTGATCGGTGCCGCCACTGACTACGCGCTGCTCTATGTGGCGCGGTTCCGTGAGGCGCTGACGCACACGACCAACCGGACGGCCGCCGCGCTCACCGCGTGGAAGGCGGCCTGGGAGCCTATCCTGGCCTCCGGCGCCACCGTCATCATCGCGCTGCTGTGCCTGCTCTTGTCCGACCTCAACTCGAACAAGGCACTCGGCCCCGTGGCGGCCGCAGGCATCCTGTGTTCCCTCTTCGCGGCCCTGACCCTGCTGCCAGCGCTGATGGCGCTGCTGGGCCGCGCCGCGTTCTGGCCGTTCCGCCCCAAGCTGCTCCCGGAGACTGAGCGCGAGCCCGAACTCGTCACCGGCCTCGAGGGCCAGAAGGGCTTGTGGCGCGCCACCGGGTCCCTCGTGTCCCGCCGGCCGCGGACTGTCTGGGTCGCCTCCGTGCTGCTGCTCCTGATGGCCTCCGCCGGCGTGCTCCAGCTCAAGGCAAACGGCGTCCCGCAGACCGACGTGATCCTCACCGCCTCCAACGCCGTCGACGGCCAGGACGCCCTGGCCCGTCACTTCGACGCGGGCTCCGGCAGTCCTGCCGTGATCGTCGCTGACGAGGCGAAGGCGCAGGACGTGCTGGCCAAGACCAAAGCGACCGACGGCGTCGGGGCCGCCTACCTGCTGGCCGAAGGCAGCGTTCCGATCGTCCCCGGCGCTCCGGCCGCACCCGGCGCCCCGGCTTCTCCCACGGCTCCTGCGGTGAGGGACGGCAAGGTCCTGATCAACGCGACGCTGGACTTCGCCGCGGACTCCAACGAGGCTGAAAACGTCGTGGTGGCCCTCCGCCAGGAACTGAAGAAAATCGACGACGGCGCCCTGGTCGGCGGAGTGACGGCGACGGCCCTGGACACGAACACCACTGCCCAGCGTGACCTCGTCACCATCATCCCTGTGGTCCTCGCGGTGATCCTGGTGATCCTGATGCTGCTGCTGCGCTCCGTGCTGGCGCCGGTGCTGCTGGTTGCCTCGGTGGTGCTGTCCTACGCCGCCGCCATGGGAGTCTCCGCCTTCGTGTTCAACAACATCTTTGGATTCCCGGGAGCCGATGCCACCGTCCCGCTCTTTGGCTTCGTCTTCCTTGTGGCGCTGGGGGTGGACTACAACATCTTCCTCATGAGCCGGGTCCGGGAGGAGTCCATTAAGCACGGCACCCGGCCCGGCATCCTGCGCGGCCTGGGCGTCACGGGCGGCGTGATCACCTCCGCCGGGGTGGTCCTCGCGGCCACGTTTGCCGCCCTGGGCGTTATCCCCATCATGTTCCTCGTGCAGCTGGCCTTCATTGTGGCCTTCGGCGTGTTGCTGGATACCGTCCTGGTCCGGTCGCTGCTGGTTCCGGCCCTGGCCTACGACATCAGCCCGCGGATCTGGTGGCCGAGCAAGTTGGGGCGCGCGCAGATGGATGCAACCGAGCGTGTCCGCCCGGCCGCCCCGGAGGCGGAATCCGCGGAGGCGGGAATCCGCTAGCCCGCACCCGCGACTGCGCACCCGCCTCGCCCCGCAGCCGCAGCCGCCGTCACTGTTCCTGGTCCCTCCACCAGGCAACGGTGGCGGCGGCTGCTTCCTTGAGCGGCGTGGGCTGCAGCCCCAGGGCCGCTTCGCTGGCGTTCGAGTCCATCACGAAGGGGCGTTCGAACTGGTACAGGGTTTCGGCCAGTTCCCGCGTTCCGGCGGAGAACATGCCCACCGTCCGCAGCACCCACCCGCGGACGGCGGCCACCCGCGGCGCCCGGACGCCGGCAGCGGCGGCGAACGCTGCAGCAATCTTCCGCTGGCTGAGCGCGGGGCCGGTCGGTGCGTGCCACACCCGGTTCCACAGCGCAGGATCCTGAGCTGCCCTGATCATGGCGGCGGCCAGGTCCGGCACATAGGTGAAGGAATGCGGCAGCCCAGCGTTGCCAATTACCATCAGGGGCTTTTCCGCCAGGACCGGCTTCACCATGCGCTCGCCGGCATGCGCGCCGCGGACCCTGGGACCGAAGAAATCGCTCGCCACCACACTCACGGTGTCCGTTGCGGACGCCGCACGGGCCGCGAGCAGGGCGGTGCGGATACCCCGTTTGCCGCCGCGGGCCTCCCGCGGGCCCTTCTCGGTCATCGGCCGTTCCGGCTCGCTGTAGGAGTACAGGCTTTCCGGAAACACGACGACGGCGCCGGCCTCGCCCGCCGCGGCAAGCACCACCTCCTCGGCGCCGGGCAGTTCCTCCGCCCAGACCTTTGCGCTGTACTGCGATCCGTGGATGCAGTGGAACACGGCTTTGGCGCCCCGGAACAGCTCGCCGAGCCGCGCAAGGTCGGACACATCGACGGCCGTCTTTTCGATCAGCGGGTTGTCCGGTCCGGTGCCGGAGCGGGTGAGCACCCGCACCCGGTGGCCCGCTGCGGCGAGCTGTTCGGCCACCGTCCAGCCGACGGGGCCGGCGCCCGTGACGACAAACAGGGCAGTGGCCGGGGCCTCGGGGGATACGGACTGGGACAAGGTGTTCTCGCTTTCGTTGTGGTCGCACGGGCCGCGGCGGCCCGGGCTGGGGCTGGATTGGCCAGGCCGCAACCTGAACCTGAGAGCACTGCTCTCTGAATTCAGGATGGATCCGGCTGGGGCGAAAGTCAAGAGCAGTGCTCACATTTGTTGACACTGCTCTGCTTTGTGGAATGCTGGAGCCATGCCGCAGACCACTGACCTGGCCGTGAAGCCTCCCACTCCCCGCGAGCGTGCCCGGGCACGGACCATCGAGGACATTGTGCGCCTCGGCCGGGAGCATCTGGCAGTGCACGGGGCTGCCGCGCTCTCCCTTCGCGCCGTGGCGCGGGATCTCGGCGTGGTCTCCTCGGCGGTCTACCGGTACGTGGAGAACCGCGAAGAGCTGCTGACCCTGCTGCTCATCGACGCGTACAACGAACTCGGAGACGAAGTCGACACCGCCGTCGCTGCCCTGCCCGTGACCGACTTTGCCGGGCGGTTCAGCGCACTGGGGTCCGCTGTGCGGCGCTGGGCGCTGCGCGAACCGGCCCGCTATGGGCTCCTCTTCGGCAGCCCTGTGCCCGGATACCAGGCGCCGGTCGAGCGGACCACGGCGCCGGGTACCCGGGTGATCTACGCCCTGATGGCGCTCCTGGACGGCGCCTACCGGGCCGGGCGGCTGGCCGCGCCTGACGGTCAGACCGTCGTCGTCCCCGCACTTTCCGCCGACCTGGAGCGGATCCGCAGCGGGATGGGACTCGCGGTGCCCGACGGGCTGCTGGCGCGCGGTGCCCTCGTCTGGACGTCCCTGTTCGGAGCCATCAGCTTCGAGGTTTTTGGCCAGTACGGCGCGGACACCTTTAGCGCCCCGGATGAACTCTTCGCCCACCATCTGACCGTGCTGGCGGACCTCGCAGGCCTTGAGCAGCCAGCGACCCAGGCCGGCCGGCAAGCCGCCGATCACCCGGAATAGCCGATGCCCCGGGGTTTTCCTTGCCCCCTGTTGTCTCCCGGTGGCGCTCGATAGACTGCCCCTGCGCCTGCCTGGGCGCGCCGAGGCTTCCAGGAAGGATCCAACCATGTCCGAAAACAGCGAGTTTGATCGAACAGCAGCGGAACCCGAAGAGCAGGCCGCGGAAGGCCAGTATGTCGAGGGGGACTACGGCACGGCCGGCACCGCCGGGGAGAACCCGCCCGAGGCCAAAGAGGGCGAATACCCCACCGGCGACTACGGGGCGGCCGGCACCAGCGGCGCCACCGCCGTCGGCGCGGAGGAAGGCGGTTACCCCGAAGGCGATTACGGCGCGGCGGGTGGCACCGCCGCGACGCCGGCTGACGCCGAGGAAGGCGAATATCCCGAAGGCGACTAAGGTACCGCCGGCGCCTCGCGCGCCGCTGGGCGGGGCGCTGATGAGGTGCCCGCACGGAACGCAGTGGAGCGGAACGCAGACACCGACGAAGCTGACCGCGGGGAGCGCTGACGGCGGACTTCGCGCACAGCGAAATACCCGGCGGCTGGCCGCACTGTTGGCCGGGTACTCCCCGGATTCCGGGGGAGAGCGACTTCCAACGAGCGGGCCGCGCCGTCCAAAATCCAAAGTTGAGCGCATGACGCTCAACTTTGGATTGACTTTAATCGGGGTCTGAGTAAAGTTGAGTGCAGATCGCTCAATCACCGTCGGATCCTTTGCCGTTAGAGGCATTGCGGTCCGCGGCCATCCCGGCGAGTTTCCACGGAAAGTAAGGACGCAACACATGTCACGTGCAGTAGGTATTGACCTCGGAACAACCAACTCCGTCGTCTCCGTTCTCGAAGGTGGCGAGCCCACCGTCATTGCCAACGCCGAGGGTGGCCGCACCACGCCGTCGGTTGTTGCATTCTCCAAGTCCGGCGAAGTGCTGGTTGGCGAAATCGCCAAGCGCCAGGCCGTCAACAACATTGACCGCACCATTGCTTCCGTCAAGCGCCACATGGGCACCGACTGGTCCGTCGCCATTGACGACAAGAAGTACACGGCGCAGGAAATCTCCGCCCGTATCCTCATGAAGCTCAAGAACGACGCCGAGTCCTACCTCGGCGAGAAGGTCACGGACGCCGTGATCACCGTCCCCGCGTACTTCAATGACGCCGAACGCCAGGCCACCAAGGAAGCCGGCGAAATCGCGGGCCTCAAGGTCCTGCGCATCGTCAACGAGCCCACCGCGGCCGCCCTGGCCTACGGCCTGGACAAGGGCAAGGAAGACGAACTCATCCTCGTCTTCGACCTCGGCGGCGGCACCTTCGACGTCTCCCTCCTCGAGGTTGGCAAGGACGAAGACAACTTCTCCACCATCCAGGTCCGCTCCACCGCGGGCGACAACCGCCTCGGCGGCGACGACTGGGACCAGCGCGTTGTCGATTACCTGCTGAACCAGCTCAAGGTCAAGGGCATTGACCTGTCCAAGGACAAGATTGCCCTGCAGCGACTGCGTGAGGCCGCGGAGCAGGCCAAGAAGGAACTCTCCTCCTCCTCGAGCACCAACGTCTCGCTCCAGTACCTCTCCGTCACCCCCGACGGCCCCGTGCACCTCGACGAGCAGCTGACCCGCGCCAAGTTCCAGGACCTCACCAAGGATCTGCTCGAGCGCACCAAGAAGCCGTTCCACGATGTCATCAAGGAAGCCGGCATCCAGTTGTCCCAGATCGACCACATCGTGCTGGTCGGCGGTTCCACCCGCATGCCTGCCGTCTACGACCTGGTCAAGGACCTCGCCGGCGGCAAGGAGCCGAACAAGGGCGTCAACCCGGATGAGGTCGTCGCCGTCGGCGCCGCACTGCAGGCCGGTGTCCTGAAGGGTGAGCGCAAGGACGTCCTCCTGATCGACGTCACCCCGCTCTCCCTCGGCATCGAGACCAAGGGCGGCATCATGACGCACCTGATCGAGCGCAACACGGCCATCCCGACCAAGCGCTCCGAGACCTTCACGACGGCGGACGACAACCAGCCGTCCGTGGCCATCCAGGTCTTCCAGGGCGAGCGCGAGTTCACCCGCGACAACAAGCCGCTGGGCACGTTCGAGCTGACCGGCATCGCGCCGGCCCCGCGTGGCGTCCCGCAGGTTGAGGTCACCTTCGACATCGACGCCAACGGCATCGTGCACGTCTCGGCGAAGGACAAGGGCACCGGCAAGGAACAGTCCATGACCATCACGGGCGGTTCCAGCCTCTCCAAGGAAGACATTGACCGCATGGTCAAGGACGCCGAGGAGCACGCAGCAGAGGACAAGGCCCGCCGCGAGGCAGCCGACACCCGCAACACTGCCGAGCAGCTTGCCTACTCCGTGGACAAGCTCATCGCTGACAACGCCGACAAGCTGCCGGAAGAGGTCAAGACCGAAGTCCAGGCCGACGTCGACGCCCTCAAGGCAGCGCTCGAAGGCACCGATGACGCAGCCGTCAAGACCGCGTTTGAGAAGCTGCAGGCTTCCCAGACCAAGCTCGGCGAGGCCATCTACGCCCAGGCAGGTTCCCCGGACGGCGCCACCGGCGCCCAGGGTGCCCCCGCCGGCGAGCAGGCAGCGGGAGCCGACGAGGACATCGTCGACGCCGAGATCGTTGACGAAGACGAGAAGAAGTAATCATGCCGCATCACGGTAACGAAGAAGACCACGGTTCTTCCGAGAGCCGTCGCGACGCCGAACAGCGGGAGAACGAGCCGCAGAAGCCGATCATCCACGACAACCGCAAGGTTGACCCGAAGACCGGCCAGGCCCGCCACCCCGACCAGGAGCGCGCCGCCGCGGCAGACTCCGACTCCGGTTCCGGGGACGCCCTGTCCCAGGCCGAGGACATCCTCAACAGTGTGGACGTTCCGGCCGCGGATTCCGTGGCCCAGGGTGCTGACGGCGCGGAGGCGGAGGAGCTCAGGAATGACCTCCGCCGCCTGCAGGCCGAGTACGTCAACTACCGCAAGCGCGTTGAACGCGACCGTGCCGTGGCAGGGGAGATGGCCGTCATCGGCGTCCTGAACTCCCTGCTGCCGGTGCTGGACGACGTCGACGCCGCCCGCCAGCATGGTGACCTCACGGACGGACCGTTCGCCGCGATCGCCGCCAAGCTGGAGAACGCGCTGAAGACGTACGGCCTGGTGCGCATCGATGAGACCGGCGTGGAGTTCGACCCGACGATCCACGAGGCCCTCATCCAGCAGCCGGGCACGGATGTCGAAATCGACACCGTCAGCCAGGTCCTGCGCTCCGGGTACAAAACCGGCGACAGGGTCCTGCGGGCAGCTCAGGTCATCGTGGCCGTCCCGGCCTAGCAGTACGCCATCGAAGTGACAGTTCGCGCCCGTGTTTCGACCAAACATTGGCGCGAACTGTCACCTCGGCACACAGATTTGAAAGGAAACGCCATTGGCTAGCCAGGACTGGGTGGACAAGGACTTTTATAAGATCCTTGGAGTCGCCAAGGACGCTTCCGACGCCGACATCAAAAAGGCCTACCGGAAGCTCGCGCGGCAGCACCACCCGGACACCAACGCGGGGAATGCCGCTTCGGAGAAGAAGTTCAAGGACATCTCCGAGGCCTACTCCGTGCTTTCCGATGCCGACGAGCGCCAGCAGTACGACGCCATCCGGGCCATGGGCGGCGGTGCACGCTTCGCCCCCGGCGGAGGCGGCGGGGCTGCCGGCGGGGCCGGGTTCGAGGACCTCTTCGGCGGGCTCTTCACCGGCGGCGGGGGACGGCACTCCGGCAGTTACAGCACGGCCGGCGGCATTCCCCCCGAGTTCGCCGACCTCTTCGGCGGCGGTGGCGGCGGCTTCGGCGGCGGGGGCCAGTCCTTCCAGCGTGCACCGCAGAAGGGCGCCGACCGGACGGCGTCCACCTCCATTTCCTTCGCCGGTTCCATCCGGGGCACCACCATCGGCCTGCGTGAACCGGACGGCGAGGTCATCGATGTCCGCATCCCGGCCGGCATCAAGGACGGCCAGAAGGTGCGCGTCCGGGGCAAGGGCCAGTACGGTCCGGCCGGCTATGGGGATCTTATGGTCACCGTCTCAGTGAAGCCGCACGATTTTTACGTCCGCGACGGCGACAACCTGCGCATCCACGTTCCGGTCACCTTCCCGGAGGCAGCCCTGGGCGCCGACATCGAGGTTCCCACGATCGACGGCGACAATGTCAAGGTGCGCGTGCCTGCCGGCACGCCGTCGGGCCGCACCCTCCGCGTCAAGGGACGCGGCGTGAAGCACACCAAGGCCACCGGGGATCTGCTGGTGACCATCGACGTCGCCGTCCCGCGGAAGCTGAGCAAGGAAGCCGAGGAGGCCGTCAAGACCTTCGCCGCGGCCACCGCCGGTGAGGACGTCCGCGCCGAACTGGCAGCCAAGGCCCGGCTCTAGGAACGGACGCCTGCCATGGCCATCGAGTACGAGCAGCCGATCTTCGTCATCTCCGTTGCCGCGGAACTGGCGGACATGCACCCCCAGACGCTCCGGCAGTATGACCGGCTGGGCATCGTCTCGCCCAGCCGGGCCCCCGGCAAGTCGCGGCGGTACTCTCAGCGGGACATCAGCATGCTCCGCGAGGTGCAGCGGCTCTCGCAGGAGGGCGTGTCCCTCGAGGGCATCAAGCGGATCCTCCAGCTGGAGAACCAGGTGGCAGCCCTGCAAAGGCGCGTCACCGAGCTGACTGAAGAACTGGACCGCCGGCCCCGCGCCCTCGATTCCCGCATCTTCGCCGCCGGAGCCGCGGGCGACGTCGTGAGCCTGGCCCGCGGCAAGCGCCCCCGGGCACGGTCCCAGGCGCTGGTGGTGTGGCGGCCGCGCGGGATCGAAGACTGAATCCTGGCTTAACGCAATGAGTGCCCGGGACCCCTGAGGGTCCCGGGCACTCATTGCGTCAGAAGCGTGAAGCGGTGGTGCTGGTGAACTTGTCGGTGGGAAGAGCGTTGCCGGCGGCATCGGTGATGCCGGAATCGGGTGTGAATGAAGGCGCGGCGGCCGGCTGGGCCGTGGTGTTCGCAGCGCCTCCTGTCGAGCGGGTTCCGAGCGTGATCGTCAGCGCCTTGGCAACGGCGTTCCAGCTCAGTGACGAGCCGTTGGAGCCGTTGCCTCCGTAGCTGAGAGTGCCCGAGCCATAGTAGGTCCCCGCCAACGCCACCGTGCCGATTCTCGACGTCGCGCAGCCCGCGCTAGTCACTGTGACGCTGAGGACGTTGCTGGAACTGACATTGACCATGACCACACCGTTCCCGCTCACGGTCCCGTCGGCCCCGGCTGTCCACTTGCTGCAGATTGTTGAGGCGTCCATGGACTCGGAGAAAGTGATAATGACTTTGTCCTTGGCATCCAGCACACCGATACTGCTTCCGCTGCCTCCGCCGTCAGCCAGCGCCACCGTTGACACCGCAGGCGCCGCGACGTCCTTGACTGAGGTCGTCGTGCCGGGCGTCGCGGGATTGCCTTGGTTGCCCGCGGTGTCGGTAGCGACCGCGCGGTAGGTGATGGTTCCGGGGTTCAGGGACGACAGGTTGACGGTGGCGTTCCAGGCACCTGAGCTGTTCGCCGTCGCGGTCGCGGGGACCGAGTGCGCTGCGCCAACGTCGGTCACAGCCAGGGCGATGGATGCCCCCGGCTCGGTGCTGCCGTTGACCGGCACCGCAGCGACATTGCCGCTGTAGACGTAAGTGGGGGCAACCACGGAAGGAGCGCCTGGCGGCGTGGTGTCCACGGCGGCACCGCCGCTGCGGACGCTCTCGGCTCCCTGCCACTGCGCGAGCACCGGGGTGACCGTGTAGTACCAGGTGCCGGTCGGGACGCCCTGGTCGGTGCAGCCCGGTCCGGCCGTGACCGTGCCTGAGCACGTACCGCCGGTAGCGACTTTGGTGCCGCCCGAGGCGGAGGCATAGCGTGCCACCGTGTATCCGGTGACAGCGCGGCCGGCGAGGGTGGTGGTGGCGTTCCATGCCAGCGTGACATTTCCGCCGGACACTGTGGCGGTCGGCGTGGCGCCGGTGCGCAGAGCGTCTGCGCTGGCTGACGCGGAACCGCCAGTTGACGCGGCCGTCCAGAAGGCATTGGCCCCGGGGCCAGCCCACGAGAGGAGGGCGGCGCCGGTAAGGATGACTGCGATGCGGCTCCGGGTTCGGGAGCGTGCCTCGCGCCTGTTGTGACGGCTCATCGTCGTGCCTCCACTTTGACGGGAATCTTGAAGGTCGCGCCCTGGCAGGCAGACTGTGACTGGGCGGACATGCTCGCCGCACCCGGGAGGGTGACAAACACCGAGGACTTCGCCGGGATGGTGACGGCGGGTGCGAGCGGTGTGGCCGGGGCCGTGAAGGAAACCCCGGTGGTGGTGCATCCGGCATGGGCGGCATCGGCCGTGGCCGCCGCGCTGGCGGCCACCGAGTACAGCGTTACCGCGAAGGCGTTGGGGTTGCTGGTCCGGAGGATGACATCTGCGGTGCCGCCCGGGACCATGCTGGTGCTGTTCGAGTCGCCTGCCACCGACGCGTCGACGCTGATTTGCATGGTGCCTGCGGCTGCGGCGCCGATACCCGAGCCCGTGCTGGCCCAGTACGCGTAGGCCGTGCCCCCGCCGGCCAGCAGGCAGAGCGCGACGGCACCGGCCGAGGCGGTTCCAGCGAGTTTGGTGCCCTGCACCAAGGATCGTGTGGATCGCATGTCAGTTTCCCTGCCCTGATCCCGAGTACGCCAGCTGGAGGACTGCGCCTTTGCAGCCGTCCTGGAGACGTGGAGTGTCGAGCATGGCGATCCGGGGCCATTGGGCCGGGGGAACGCCAAGCTGTGAGAGCGAGCTGTTGCCGGACGGGACTGTCAGGGGATAGCGCCCGCTGTACTGCGCCACGGCATAGTCCTGTGCCGTGCAGGGCAGGTTCGCCGCGATTGCCTTCGACGTGCGGACCACACCCGTGATCGAGACGGTCAGATTGCCGACGTCGATCCCCTTATCCGGGTTGTTGAATCCGAGGTCCAGGGACCGGCTCGTCCCGGGGGCGAGAAGGCCCGACACATCGCCGGCGAGCCCGAAGACGCGCAGGGGCGCCTTGACCCGGAACTGGACCTTGACGGCTGCCGACTGCAGGGAGCCGCTCTGGCCCGTAAGCGTCAGATCGTAGTCTCCAGCGGCTGTAGCGGATGCCGTGGATACGTTCATGCTGAGCTGGGCTGTGTTCCCGGCCGTCAGCTTGACGGACGACGGCGAGAAGCTGGCCGCTGCCTCCGCGGGGACACCGGTGACTCCCAGTAACACTGTGCCTGCGAATCCGCCGGTGGAACTGACGGTTGCGGAATAGCTCGTGGCCTGTCCCTGGTCCACGTTCCGGGTGGACGGCGTGACCTGCAGCAGGATTCCGGGCTTTTGCGGGGCCGACTGCTGCCCGGCGGCGTAGAGTGTGCCCGCGGGCAGGAAGATGGCCAGCAAGCCAATCATGAGGGCACGGCCGGCGAGGCCCGCATGACCCCTGGCGAGCCGGAAGAACCGCAGTGGATGCAGCATTACCTATCCTCCTTCGACCGGGCGCCTTGGGCGGGTCGTGGTGTCGGCGGTGACTGGTGGGTTGCTGTGCGGCGGCCCGAAGGCCGCCCCGGCGGGCCGGGTGTCCGGCCCGCCGGGGACACCAGCTACACGCTGCCGACAGTGACCGTGACGACGGCTGACTTGCAGGCATCCTGGTTGGCGGCGTCATTGAGGAACGCCAGCGTTCCCGACCCCACCTGGGTGCCCGTGCTGTTCGCCCCGACTGCAGTGTTCGACGTGTCGGCGCTGACTGTGAACCAAGCCGGCAGGCATCCGGCCACGCTCGTGGTCACACTTGCGGTGAGGGCGCCGACGACGGTGCCGGTGTTGGAGCTGTTATCTGCCGTGTACGTGACGGGCACCGAGTTGCCCGGGGCCAGGCCGGCGGCGAAGCTGGCATGCAGGGTCACGGTGCCGCCGCCGGTGGAGTTGGCGGCGGTGCCGGTGCCGGTGCCGGTGGTGGTCCAGTAGGCGTAGGCCGTGCCGCCGCCGACTGCCACGAGGGCAACCGAGGCTGCAACGGCGATGACCTTGCTCTTCTTGGTGAGCTTGCGCATTTGTGAGACTCCTTCTGTGGGGCACCCGGACAGAGGAGTCAACAGGCAAGAGCCGCTTTCCCCCCAATCCTGCGGTTGCCATCGCTGAATCGAATGGCCTCATCGTTTCCTCGAAGCGGGGGCTTCACAACACGTAGTGGTACCTGTCTATTGCGGCGTGGACTACTTGCCTCGACGCAGAATTACTGGAATTCAGGACACCGGGTGGTCGCGAAAGGACGTACCCGCAATCCCGGCCCGGGCGCGGCGGGAAAAAGCTTGCCGGGACCAGAAAGTGGCCCCGGACCCCGGCCACCAAGTGTTCCGGCGCACTGAAGTGAGTACATCTTCAGGTGCGCCACGTAGCAGCGCGGCTGAAACTCGAGTACCTTCCTCGCGGGACCCCGCGGACGGCCACCCTGTTGAATTGGGGTTGCCAGCCAGTTGAGCCGGCAAGTCGGACAGTGGTAGATGCCGGGGGGCACCGCATGTTGAAGCACTTCACGTTTGATCCAATGTGGCCGGGAAAGTCGGCGCCTGGACCTGCACTGATCGCGGGCAGGCCATGAACTCCGGGCTCAGTGCCCTGGCCCTTATCGCCGGATCCCTGCCCGGCTCAATCCTTTTGTCCCTGGGCCAGACCGTCGTCGTCGTGTGTGTCTGCTTCGACATGGTCCGTGCGCTCTCGGTGCCGCGGTCCCACCGCCGGTACGTGGCAAACACGGTCTTCACGACGCTGGCCTGGCCCTCGATCCTGATCAGCGCGGTCACTGTGCTCATCGATGCCGCCAGCGGGACATGGCAGGACGTCGCGGGCGGAGTCTTTGTGATGGTCATGGTGATCTTCCGGTGGCGCAACGGCGGCGATGAGGACAGCTGGTGGAAGGGCAAGGGCAAGAAACTGGCCGACTGGTTCCGCAACCAGACCGCTTCCCGGTCCGTGACTGCACCCGCCGCGGCCTAACCTAGCGTTGCTATGGCAGCCCGACGTTCCCTAGTGGCGGATCGTCAGTAGCTGGCGGGGGTGCTGGCGGCCTCAGCCACCGGGTCCGGTGGGATGAATTCGGCAGCGAGTGCTTCGGAGCCGCGGGCCAGCAGGGCGACGTCGGCTCCGACCAGGATGAAGTTGGCGCCGTTGGCCAGGTAGTGGCGGGCGGTGTCGGGGTTGAAGGCATTGACGCCGGCGGGTTTCCCGGCCGCTGTAGCGGCGGTGAGGCAGTGTTCGACGGCGGCCCGCACCTCTTCGTGTTCCTGCTGTCCCAGCAGACCCATGGACGCGGCAAGGTCGGAGGGCCCCAGGAAGATGGCGTCCACGCCGTCCACCGCCAGGATGTCCTCGACCGCGTCGACAGCGGCGGCGGATTCGATCTGGACGGTGACGCTGATGGTTTCACCGGCCCGGGCGAGGTAGTCCGGGACGCGGTTCCAGCGGGCGGCGCGGGCCAGGGCGGAGCCGACACCGCGCACCCCGTGCGGCGGGTAGCGGGTGGCGGCCACCGCGGCTTCTGCTTCGGCGGCTGAGTGGACCATTGGGATCAGCAGGTTCTGGACGCCCAGGTCCAGGTACTGCTTGATCACCACGGTGTCGTTGACCGGGGGCCGGACCAGGGTGTGGATGGGGTAGCCGTGGATGGCCTGGAGCTGGGCGAGGATGGATTCGAGCCCGTTGGGGCTGTGTTCGGCATCCACTAACAGCCAGTCCAGGCCGGACCCGGCGCAGAGTTCGGCCACCAGCGGGCTGCCCGAGCACACCCACATCCCGGCCAGCGGGCGGCCGGCAGCGCCGGTTTGGTTGCGCAGGGCGTCCCGGAAGGTGTTTTGAGGTTCTATTCGAAGCGGCATGTCACAACTCCCAGTGGTCCGTAGTCTGCGTGGACGGTGTCGCCCTTGGACACCCACATCGGCCGGGTAAAGGAACCGGCCAGGATGATGTCGCCGGCTTTCATGCTGTCCCCGTGGGCGGCGATCTTGTTGGCCAGCCAGTGCACCCCGTTGGCCGGGTGGTCCAGGACCCCGGCGGCAACACCGGTCTCCTCCACCGTCTGATTCTTGTAGAGGATGGCGGAGACCCAGCGGAGGTCCACGGCGTCGGGCTTCACCGGGTTGCCGCCGATCACCATGGCCCCCATCGCGGCGTTGTCCGAGATGGTGTCCACGATGGTCCGGCCCTCCATCTCGATCCGGGAATCCAGGATCTCCAGGGCCGGAACCACGTAGTCCGTGGCCCGCAGGACATCGAAAATGGTGCAGCCGGGGCCTTTGAGCGCGTCTTTGAGGACAAACGCCAGCTCCACCTCCACCCGCGGGTGGGTGTACTTGTCCCACTCCACCGAGCAGCCGGTCTCGAGCACCATGTCATCGAAGATGGCGCCGTAGTCCGGTTCGGTGATGCCGGTGGCAGCCTGCATGGCCTTCGACGTCAGACCGATCTTCCGCCCCA
Organism: Pseudarthrobacter sp. ATCC 49987; assembly: GCF_009928425.1. NCBI lineage: Bacteria > Bacillati > Actinomycetota > Actinomycetes > Micrococcales > Micrococcaceae > Pseudarthrobacter > Pseudarthrobacter sp. ATCC 49987. The sequence goes on from NZ_JAABNS010000001.1 coordinate 4,132,965, forward strand.
CCAGGGTCCGGCCGGCTTCCTCGCTGCGGCGCCGCCACAACTGCTGGACCGCGTAGGAGTCCTCCACCGTCATATCCGGGTAGCGGGCAGTCAGGCGGGGAACAGGCTTCCGGTTGCGGCCGGCTTCGAGCAGTTCGTCCGCGATGGCCTCAATCGTTGTGGCATCCAGCATGGCTACAGCTGCGCCCCGAGCTTGAACCCGGTTTTCTCGCCGGCATGGCCGTCCTCTTCCTTGCGGGTGTAGGAGAAGCCGTCGGCACCCACGGTCACTGCCATTTCGCTCTTTTCCTCGCGGATGATGACCGGCTGCGGATTGCCGTCCAGGTCCAGGACCAGGGAGGCCTCGGTATACCAGGACGGGACGACGGGGTTGCCCCACCAGTCGCGGCGCTGGTTGTCGTGCACGTCCCAGGTGATGACGGGGTTGTCCGGGTCGCCGGTGTAGTAGTCCTGGGTGTAGATCTCGATGCGGTGGCCGTCCGGGTCCAGGATGTACAGGTAGAAGGCGTTGGAGACGCCGTGCCGGCCCGGGCCGCGCTCGATCCGGTCGGAGATGCGCAGCGCGCCCATTTTGTCGCAGATCTGGATGATGTTGTGCTTCTCATGGGTGGCGAACGCGACGTGGTGCATGCGCGGGCCGTTGCCCCCGGTCAGTGCGGTGTCGTGCACGGTCTGCTTGCGGTGCATCCAGACGGCGTAGGTGACGCCGTCGGAATCCTGGATGTCCTCCGAGACCCGGAAGCCGAGGTCCTCAAGGTACTTCCGGCCGCGCGGGACGTCCGGGGTGACCTGGTTGAAGTGATCCAGCCGGACGAGTTCGCCGGCGGAGTAGAGGTCGTAGCGCTGGGTGAGGCGTTCGACGTGCTCCACGTCGTAGAAAAACTCGTAGGGGAAGCCCAGCGGGTCCTCGACGCGGACGGAGTCGCCAATGCCCTTGGTGAAGCCTTCCTTGCGGCGTTCGGTGCGGCAGCCGAGTTCCTTATAGTAGGCCTCGGCGGCATCGACCTCGGCGGGGGACTTCACCCGGTAGGCGAACGCGGCGACGGCGGCGATGGGTCCCTTGCGCAGCACAAGGTTGTGGTGGATGAACTCCTCCAAGGAGCGCAGGTAGATGTTGTTCTCGTCTTCCTCGGTGACGTGCAGGCCAAGGAGGTCAACGTAGAACTCGCGGGACTTGGCCAGGTCCGTGACCACGATCTCCATGTAGGCGCAGCGGACGATGTCCGGTGCCGGGACGGAGGGGGTCGGGATGAAGTTGGTCATGGTCATCTCTCTTCTTTGAAAGGGGGGGCAGGACGCGGGTTAGGCGCCGAATTTGGGAGTGTGGACGGTGCCGAGGGTGATGTGGACGGCCTGCTGGTCGGTGTAGAAGTCGATGGAGCGGTAGCCGCCCTCGTGCCCCAGGCCGGAGGCCTTGACGCCGCCGAAGGGGGTGCGGAGGTCGCGGACGTTGTGGCTGTTGAGCCAGACCATGCCGGCCTCGACGTTCTGGGAGAAGTTGTGCGCCCGGGTCAGGTTCTGGGTCCAGATATACGCCGCGAGCCCGTACTTGGTGTTGTTCGCCAGGGCGAGTGCTTCGTCGTCGGTATCGAACGGGGTGATCGCCACGACCGGGCCGAAGATTTCCTCCTGGAAGATCCGGGCGTCCGGTGCGACGTCGGCGAATACGGTGGGCGCGATGTAGTTGCCCTCCGGCAGGTGGGCCGGGCGGCCGCCGCCGGCCAGCAGCCGGCCTTCGGTTTTGCCGATTTCCACGTAGGAGGCCACCTTGGCATAGTGCTCCGGGTGGACCAGGGCCCCGACCTCGGTCTTGGGGTCGTGGGGGTCGCCGACCACGATGTTCTTGGCCCGGGCGGCGTACTTGTCGCAGAATTCCTCATACACGGCACGCTCCACCAGGATCCTGGAGCCGGCCGTGCAGCGCTCGCCGTTGAGCGAGAAGACGCCGAACAAGGCGGAATCGATCGCGGCGTCGAGGTCGGCGTCGGCGAACACCACGCACGGCGACTTGCCGCCGAGCTCCATGGACAGGCCCTTGAGGTTTTCCGCGGCGTTGCGGAAGATCGTCTGGCCGGTGGTGGTTTCGCCGGTGAAGGAGATCAGCGGCACGTCCGGGTGCTTCACCAGCGCGTCGCCGGCTTCCTCGCCGAGGCCGTTGACGAGGTTGAAGACGCCGTCGGGCAGGCCGGCGTCTTTGAAGATGGTGGCCCAGAGCGAGGCGGACAGCGGGGTGAATTCGGCCGGCTTGAGGACAACGGTGTTGCCGGTTGCCAGCGCCGGGGCGAGCTTCCAGGACTCGAGCATGAACGGCGTGTTCCACGGCGTGATGAGGCCCGCGACGCCGATCGGCTTGCGGTTGACGTAGTTGATCTGGGCGCCAGGGACTTTCATGGCGTCGTCGAACTGGGCCACGATCAGGTCCGCGAAGAACCGGAAGTTCTCCGCCGCGCGCAGCGCCTGGCCCTTGGCCTGGGTGATCGGCAGGCCGGTGTCGAAGGTTTCGAGCTCGGCGAGCCGTGCCTCCTGGGCTTCGACGGCGTCGGCGATCCTGTTCAGGACCCGGGAGCGTTCCCGCGGCTTCATCCGCGGCCACGGCCCGGTGGTGAAGGCCTTCCGGGCGGCCGCGACAGCGAGGTCGATGTCCTCTTTCTGCCCGGCGGCGGCGGTGGCGTAGTTGGTGTTGGACACCGGATCCAGGACGTCGAAGGTCTTGCCGCTCAGGGAGTCGACGAATTCGCCATTGATGTAGTGCTGGATGTGGGTGGGAAGGTCCTGCGGAACGTAGTGGGTTGTAGCTTCTTCGGCAGTGAACGTCATTGTCTTTCCTTACTGCTGGGGCGTGTGCTGGTCGGTTGCAGCGGCCTGGGCGAGGTAGGCGTCCAGGGTGGCGGAGCGGTGGAGGCGGGCGGCCTTTTCGATCTCGTCGGAAGTGGCGCCCGACTCGATGAGCTTCAGGAGTGCCTCGTGTTCGTCGACCGATTCGTGGGCGCGGCGGGGGACGAAGCGGAACGTGGAGGACCGCAGCGAGGCGAGCCGGTTCCAGCCACGGTGGACGAGGTCCAGGATGTGGGGGTTGGGGCAGTGCTCGAACAGCATGCTGTGGAAGTCCTGGTTCAGCCGGGTGAACCGGACGGGGTCGAAGTGCTGCAGGCATGCGCGCATCTCGGCGTTGACGGCGCGGGCACGGGCTATGTCCGCCGGCCCGATCAGGGGAGCAGAAAGGGCCGTGGCGGCACCTTCCACGATGCTGAGGGTTTGCATCGTGTAGAGGTACTCGGTGGGGTCGATCCCGGCGACGGTGGCGCCGACGTTCCGCTCGAATGTCACCAGCCCTTCGGCCTCGAGCCGGCGGATGGCTTCGCGGACCGGCACCACACTGACGCCCAGATCCTCGGCGATCTTCGCCAGCACCAGCCGGTAGCCGGGGGAGTAGGCCCCGTCCACGATCCGGGCCTTGACGGCCGCGTAGGCCTGCTCGGACTTGCTGACTGTGTGCGCGGCGGGGTGAGTACCTGTGTTTGTGCCTGTGGCAGTCGCCGTGTCAGTCATTGGCTTTGCCTGCTTCCCATTCCTCGTACTTGGTCCGCCATGCGGTGTTCAGCGGGTAGAGGCCGTCCACGCTGTGACCCTGTGCCACCATCTCGGCGATGAAGACTTCCTCGCGTTCCTGGGCGATGGAATCGTCCGCGAGTTCTTCGGCCAGGGCCGGCGGGATCACCAGGATGCCGTCCGCGTCCGCCACGATGATGTCCCCGGGCTGCACGGTGGCGCCGCCGCAGGCGATCGTGATGTCCGTGTCCCACGGGATGTGCCGGCGCCCGAGGACTGCGGGGTGCGGGTTGGCGTAATAGGTGGGCATGTCCATCGCAGCCACGGCGGAGAAGTCACGGACGCCGCCGTCGGTGATGACGGCGGCGGCGCCTCGGACCTGGGCGCGGAGGGCCAGGATGTCGCCGATGGTGCCGGTGCCCTTTTCGCCGCGGGCCTCCATGACGAGGATTTCGCCCTCGTTGACCGAGTCGATGGCCTTCTTCTGGGCGTTGAAGCCGCCGCCGTGGGTCTTGAAGAGGTCCTCGCGGTTGGGCACGTAGCGCAGGGTCCGGGCCAGGCCCACGATCCGCCTGTCCGGGCGGGTCGAGGTCAGGCCGTCGATGCTGACGTTGTTCAGGCCGCGCTTGCGCAGCTGGGAGGACAGGGTGGCCGTGCAGACGCTTTCGAGCTTCGCCTTCAGCTCCGGCGACAGGACATGTCCGACGGCGGCGAGTCCGGCCGCTTCACGCGAGCCGTAGGCTTCCTCCCGCTGGAGGTCATCGGTCCTGGGCTGCGCGCCGAAGTCCGCGAACGGCGTCGTGCCCTCCTCGACCCGGGTGACCAGGCGGCCCGTGGAGAAGCCGGCAGCGGCGGCGCCCGCCGTCGTGCTTTCGGTGCTGACTTCAACTTCGACGACGTCGCCCGGCTTGGCCACGGAGGCCCCGGCGGGGGTGCCGGTGAGGATGATGTCGCCTTCCTCGAGGGTGAGCAGCTGGGAGAGATCAGCGACCAGGCGGGCAAACGGGAAGAGCAGGTCACCGGTGGTGTCGTCCTGGACCAGGTCGCCGTTGTGCCAGGTGCGGATCCGTAGTTGTGCCGGGTCGACGGCGTCCGCGGCGATCAGTCCCGGGCCCACCGGCGTGAAACCGTCGCCGCCCTTGGACCGGAGGTTGGAGCCCTTGTCGGCGTAGCGGAGGTCGTAGACGCCAAGGTCGTTACTGGCCGTGATCCACCCGACGTGGTTCCAGGCGTCCTCGATGGCCACGCGCCGGGCCGGCTTGCCGATGATGAGGGCGATCTCGCCTTCGTACCCGAGGAGTTCGCAGCCGGCGGGACGTTCCACCGTTGAGCCGCTGAGCGCCAGGGAGGAGGATGGCTTCAGGAAATACGACGGCTGCCCGGGTGTCCGGCCGCGCTGCGCTGCCCGGCTGGGGTAGTTGATGTGGACCGCAATGACCTTGCGCGCTGCGGCCAGGAGGTGGTCGGTGACCTGTTCCAAGAATTACTCCTCATCGAGTACGAAATCGTATACGAAAACTATTGCCCAGGAATCGTGGGACGTCAACCCCTTGCCTGGGGGAGTTTTCCGGGTACTTGTAACCCGCGTCATATCTGCCGTACAGTTTTGCCTGGAGATATGAGTTCTATTATCGAACGTCAAGTTCTAATATCGAACACCCCGACGGCGACAGTCCGCCACACCACGAAGTGCCACACAGCGAAGTGAGGAAAGCCCGTGCAGTTCCACCACCACGGTTACGTATCCGGTGACCCGCGAGTCCAGCCAGCTGCCGGCGTCGGCATCGATCGGCCCACAGAACTTCCTGACGAGGTCGACGTGCTCATTGTGGGCACCGGACCGGCGGGCGTTGTCACCGCCGCGCAGCTGTCCCAGTTCCCGGGCCTCACCACCCGGATCGTGGAGCGCCGCGACGGGCGGCTCCCCATTGGCCAGGCCGACGGCATCCAGGCCCGGAGTGTCGAGACCTTCCAGGCCTTCGGATTCGCCGAGCGGATCATCGCCGAGGCCTACCGCATCACCGAGATGGCCTTCTGGAAGCCGGACCCCGCGGACCCGTCCCGGATCGTCCGGGCCGCCCGCGCCGTGGACGACACGACAGGCATCAGCGAGTTCCCGCACCTCATCGTCAACCAGGCCCGCGTCCTGGACTACTTCGGCGAGTTCATGGCGAACGCGCCCACCCGCATGGCGCCTGACTACGGCCTGGAGTTCCGGAGCCTCGAGGTCTCCGACGCAGGCGAGTATCCCGTCACCGTCACCCTCGTCCACACTGCCGGCCCCGATGAGGGCCGGGAGCGCATTGTCCGGGCGAAGTACGTCGTCGGCGCGGATGGCGCCAGGAGCAAGGTCCGGGACTCGATCGGCTGCACCCTCGCGGGCGACCAGGCCAACCACGCCTGGGGCGTCATGGATATCCTCGCCGTCACGGACTTCCCGGACATCCGCACGAAGTGCGCGATCCAGTCCGGCACCGGCGGCAGCATCCTGCTGATCCCGCGCGAAGGCGGCTACCTGTTCCGCATGTATGTCGATCTTGGCGAGGTCGACGGGAACGACAAAGGCGCCGTGCGCAGCACCACCATCGAGCAGATCATTGCCCAGGCGAATGAGATCCTCCACCCCTATACCCTCGACGTCCGCAATGTTGCCTGGCACAGCGTGTATGAGGTCGCCCACCGCCTCACTGACCGGTTCGACGACGTCCTGCCGGACCAGCTGGGCACGCGCACGCCGCGCGTGTTCATCACCGGCGACGCATGCCACACGCACAGCGCCAAGGCCGGCCAGGGCATGAACGTTTCCATGCAGGACGGCTTCAACCTGGGCTGGAAGCTCGGGCACGTGCTCGAGGGCCGCAGCCCGGAAAGCCTGCTGTCCACGTATTCGGCCGAGCGCCAGGTCATCGCGAAGAACCTCATTGACTTCGACAAGGAGTGGTCGACGCTCATGGCGAAGAAGCCCGAGGAATTCGAAAGCCCCTCGGAGCTCGAGGACTTCTACGTGAGCACCGCCGAGTTCCCGGCCGGATTCATGACCCAGTACGCCCCGTCCATGCTCGTCGGCGAGGCCGACCACCAGGACCTGGCTGCCGGCTTCCCCATCGGCAAGCGCTTCAAGTCCGCGTCCGTTGTGAGGGTCTGCGACACCAACCCGATGCACCTGGGCCACCACGCCACGGCGGACGGGCGGTGGCGCATCTACGTCTTTGCCGACGCAGCAGCGGCCGGTGCCCCGTCACCCACCACGGACTTCGCCGACTGGATCGCGACCGCGCCGGACTCCCCGCTCGCCGCCACCCCCAGGGGGGCCGACCTCGACGCGTGGTTCGACGTGAAGGTGATCTACCAGCAGGACCACACGGGTGTCGACATCGGCGCGGTCCCCCCAGTGTTCAAGCCGCTGGTGGGCCCGTTCCAGCTCACGGACTACGAGAAGGTCTACGCCACCGATCCGACGGCGGACATCTTCGAGCTGCGCGGCCTGGACCGCGGCGGCGTCGTTGTGGTGGTCCGCCCGGACCAGTATGTGGCCAACGTCCTGCCCCTCACGGCGACGGCGGAGCTCGGCGCGTTCTTCGCGCCCCTCCTGCAGGCAGGCAACCGCACCCCCGAGCTCCAGGACCACGCGGGCTAAGCACCGGTCCGGGTACCCCTGCGCGCTGCGGGAAACGTCCCGTGACACGGCAAAGGCTGAGCGCTACGGGTATACCCGCAGCGCTCAGCCTTTTGCGCGTCGCCAGCCCGGATCCGTAGCGGATTCCTAGGCGGGTCCCGCCTGCGCGGCGAGGACCTCAGCTTGCGGCTGCTTGTCCGGTCCGGTACTCGGCTGCGGCATAGACGCCCAAAATGCGCACTTCGGTGGTGAAGAAGTCCAGCTCCTCAAGGGCCAGGCGGACGGGCAGGTCCTCGGGGTGACCTTCGACGTCGGCCATGAACATGGTGGCAGCAAACTCGTCGCCCACCATGTAGCTTTCCAGCCTTGTCATGTTCACGCCGTTCGTGGCAAACCCGCCAAGCGCCTTGAATAGGGCAGAAGGAACGTTCCGGACCCGGAACAGCAAACTGGTCACAGCCGCTTCCGGCAGCGCCTCCCGGGACGGCAATTCCTTTTCCGGCGCCAGGACCACGAACCGGGTGGTGTTGGACGGGTCATCTTCCACCCGCGAAGCCAGCACCTGCAAGCCGTAGATCCGGGCAGCGAGCGGGGGAGCGAGGGACAGCTTGGTCGGATCATTCCACTCCCGCACTTCACGGGCAGAACCGGCGGTATCGCCGGCAATAACAGGCTTCAGGCCGGCACTGCGGATCAGCTTGCGGCACTGGCCCAGGGCATGGATGTGGCTGTGGACCTCAGTGGCCCCCTCGATGGTGCTGCCCGGGATGCCCAACAGGTCAAAATGAATCGGAAGAAAGTACTCGCCCACTATCTGCAGACCGGATAGCGGCAGCAGGACGTGGATGTCAGCCACCCGGCCGGCGATCGAGTTCTCAATAGGAATCATGGCCAGGGCAGCCTCCCCGCCGGATACCAGCTCTAAGGCATCCTCGAAGCTGGCGCACGGGACGCTTTCCAGCTCGGGAAACATCTGCGCGCACGCAATATTGGAATTGGCGCCGGGCTCACCCTGGTACGCAATCTTCTTGACCATGGTCGGTATGCTGTCATGCCGGGAGCCCTAGTGCCCAAACGGTTCGCGTTCAGCGTCACAAGCCGGGGGTTCCGCGACATCGAGCCCCAGTCATCTGGGATACCCGGAGGCCGGGGCAAACTCCCCCGGCCTCCGCCGTCGCAGGTTACCCCCGGCCGGTCAGCCGTTGATGACCTGGGGTACGCCGAGGGCCTTGAGTCCTTCGACGCCGAATTCCAGGCCGTAGCCGGATTGCTTGGCGCCGCCGAAGGGGATGCGCGGGTCAACGGCGCCGTGCTTGTTGATCCAGACGGTGCCTGCCTCGAGCCGGGCCGCGACCGTGCGGGCTTCCGCCGGATCGGCGGACCAGACGGAGGCGCCGAGTCCGACGTCGAGTCCGTTGGCCATAGTGACGGCCTCGTCCACCGTGCGGTAGCGGATGATGGGCAGGGCGGGGCCGAACTGTTCCTCGGCCACCAGCGGATTGTTGTTGTCGATGTCGGCCACCAGGGTGGCGGGGTAGAAGTAGCCGGGCTGGTCCGTGGCCGGGTCGCCGCCGAGCAGGATCTTGGCCCCGGAATCGCGGGCGTCCTCTACCAGCCGGGCCACGATGTCGAACTGCTGCTTGTTCTGCAGCGGGCCCAGCACATTCCCCTCGTCGAGGCCGTTGCCCATGGGCATCGCGGCGGCGACCGCGGTGAGTTCCTCGCAGACGGCATCGTAGATGTCGCCGTGGACGTAGAGGCGCTTCAGGGCCGCGCAGGTCTGGCCGGTGTTGATGAAGGCGCCCCAGAAGAGGCCCTCCGCGATAGCCTTGGGGTCGGCGTCGGGCAGGACGATGCCTGCGTCGTTGCCGCCGAGTTCCAGGGTGAGGCGTTTGACCGTGTCCGCGGAGGACCTGATGATGGCTTTGCCCGTGGCCGTGGAGCCGGTGAACATCACCTTGCCGATCGTGGGGTGCTCGGCCAGCCTTGCGCCGACGTCGCGGCCGCCGGAGACGACGGTGAGGAGGCCTTCGGGCAGTTCCTCGTTGAGGACTTTCGCCAGGGCCAGGACGGACAGCGGGGTGTATTCGGACGGTTTGACCACCACGGCGTTGCCCATCCGGAGGGCCGGTGCGATCTGCCAGATGGTGATCATCATGGGCCAGTTCCAGGGCCCGATCGCCCCGACGACGCCGATGGGCCGGTAGTGCAGTTCGGCGCGGGTTTCGCCGTCGTCCACCACGGTCTCCGGCTCCAGGACGGTGGCGGCAGCCGTGCGGAGCCAGGCGGCGCAGGCGCCGACCTCGAACCGTGCATTGGGGCCGTTGAGGGGTTTGCCCTGCTCGCGGGAGAGCAGGCGGGCGAGTTCCTCGGCAGAGCGTTCGACGGCGTCGGCGGCCCTCAACAGTGCGGCGCTCCGCGCGTCATGGCCCAATGCCGCCCACGCGGGTTGGGCGGCGGCTGCAGCGGCAATGGCCCGCTCCAGGTCCTCCAGCGTGTGCACCGGCGCTTTGCCGACGACAGTGCCGGTGGCGGGGTCAAGGATGGTCCGGGTGTCGCCGGTGTCAGGGGTGATCGAGGCCAGAAGGGCGTCGTAAGTTTCCATGGGGTGTACTCCACATCGAGTAGTTGGCCGTACTGTCATGTCCGAGTGTCCTCCGGTGTGCGGCGCGCAGTCTTGTCTTTGCGCGAACTGCAGTTGACCCAGTGCGAAGGATCGCGGCGGCCTTGGATGCCGTTGCGCTGAGGAACAACAAACGATCGCTGATCGACAAAAGGGTGACAGGCGTCACCTGCAATGCTGGATTGCACGGTGCAAGACACCTCTCCCTTTCTCACACCGCCAATCCCCAGACTCATGACCGTTAAGAAGGATCCGATGAGTATTTCAAAATCCGAGCCCCGGACCGCGGAAGACAATCCCCGCGCCGAGCACTCCACCGCCCTGCGCGCCGGCAGCGTCGGCGTCATGGGCATTCTCTTCTTTGTTTTGTCCGCCCAGGCGCCATTGACCGGAATCGTCGGGGCGTCGCCGCTGGCCGCGGCCCTCGGCAACGGCCCCGGAGCGCCCGGTGCGTACCTGGTGGTGGGTATCGTCATCGTCATCTTTGCGGTCGGGTTCGTGGCGATGAGCCGCAAGATCCAGGCCAACGGCGCGTTCTACGCCTATGTGACCGCCGCCTTTGGGCGCAAGACCGGAGCGGGAGCCGCGTGGCTCGCGCTCCTGGCCTACAGCACAGTCCAGGCCGCAATGTACGGGCTGTACGGCGCGGCGTTCTCGGGGCTCCTCGGGTCCGCCGGCGTCGTGGTTCCCTGGTGGCTGCTGGCCGTGGTCACGATGGCCGGCGTGCAGATGCTCGGATCCCTCAACATCGAACTTGGTGCGCGCGTCCTGGCGGTACTTGTTGGACTCGAAGTCGCCATCCTGCTCATGTTCGGCATCACTGTGCTGCTGCGGGGCGGCGGCCCGGAGGGAATTTCGCTCGCGGCGTCCTTCTCTCCCGCGGCGATCGCCACCGGAGCCCCGGGCGTCGCCATCATGTTCGCCGTCGCCTCCATGTTCGGCTTCGAATCCACGGCCATCTACTCGGCCGAGGCCAAGGATGCCCACCGCACAGTGGCCCGTGCCACCTACCTGTCGGTGGGGGTCATCTCGGTGTTCTTCGCCTTCATCTCGTGGATGCTGGTCAGCTACTACGGCCCATCGCGCGTCATGGACGCCGCGGGGGCGGCGCTCGAATCAGGCGACTCCACCTCCTTCGTGCTGACACCGATGGTGGAACTCTTCGGGCCGTGGGCCGGGATCGCCACCGGCGTCCTGCTCGTGACCTCGCTGCTGGCCGGCATCATCGCCTTCCACAACGGCATCAACCGCTACCTCCATTCGCTGGCACTGCGCGGGTCCATGCCCGGCGTCGTCGCCCATACCAACCGGCACCGTGCCCCCGCCGTCGCCGCACGGATCCAGACCGTAATCGCGTTCCTGCTCATGGCGCCGTTCGCCCTGCTGTCCCTGGACCCGGTCCTGACCCTCTTTTCCTGGTTCAGCGGGCTGGCCGTGGCCGCGCTCCTGGTCCTGTACATCCTGTGCTCCCTGGCCGTCGTCGCGTATTTCCGGCGCGAAAGAGTGGCCGGCCAGGTCTGGCAGACCAAAGTGGCGCCGATACTCGCCACCCTGCTTCTTGGCTGGGTTCTGTCCCTCGTGGTCAGCAACTTCACGGCGCTGATTGGCGGCAGCACCGAAACGGCCATGGGCCTGCTGACCGCTGTCCCCGTAGTGTTTGCGGCCGGCGTCTTGGTGGAAGTCGGCGTCGAGCGCAAGGCCGCCCGGGCCGGGGTCCCCGCGTAGCGGCCGGCATTAAATGCTGGGGGCGGTGCCGGACGGATCCGGCACCGCCCCTTCTGCAGCCCGCTGGCGGTGCCGGCGGCCGGTGCGGCTGAGCAGCGGCGCCTGCCTGCGGGAGCGGACCGTCGTTTAGGCGCCGCGCCGCCAGTCGCTGGGGGATTCGCCGAAGGCGTCACGGAAAGACCGGCTGAAGTGGGCCGCATCCAGGAAACCCCAGCGCGCGGCCACGGCCCCCACCGGCATGCCGGCCAGGAGCGGATCCCGCAGCTCGCGGCGTGCCCCTTCCAGCCGCTGGGTCCGGATCCAGCTCGCCACGGTGGTCCCGGATTCATGGAAGACGTTGTGCAGGTGCCGTGTGGAAATGAAATGGGCCGCCGCGATGGACGCGGGCGACAGCAGCGGATCGGCCAGCCGGGCGTCGATGTACTCGCGGACGGATGCCGCCAGGAGGGCCTGCGGCCGCATCCGGTCCGCGGACATGTCCAGTTCCGAATGCAGCATCGTGGAAACGAGATCGAGGGCATTCGCGGCAAGGCGGGACCCGCTGGGGCCGCTCAGGGCATCCAGGTTCTCGGCAAGGTGGGCGATGAACGGCCCGACGATTGCGGCGAGGCCTGAGCCGGCGGCCATCCGCACGGCCGAAAGCTCCGCGATGCAGTCCGGCGGCAGGGACAGCGCGTCCCAGGGAAACATCACCACCATGAGCCGGGCGTCGCCCTCGAAGGCAAGCGTGTAGGGGCGGCTGGTGTCATAGATAGAGAGGTCGCCCGGCTGCAGGACGGCCTCGCGGTTGTCCTGGATGAGGAGCCCGGTGCCCTGCATTTGGAGATTGAGCTTGAAATAGCGCTGGTCGGACTGCGCAATGAGCGCCGGCGTGCGGTGGACCTCATGGCTCGTGGAGGACACCTCGACGACCGCCACGCGGTCCAGCCTGCGGGCCCGCAGGCGGCCGCGGAAGTTTTCCGCATTCTTGCTCGACGCGGCCAGGGGAACGAAGGACTCCGCGACGAGGTGCCGCCAGTGGTCGAACGAGGTTGCCGGGCTGGTGCGCAGGGCCTGGCCGGCGGGACTGAAGGAGGGGCGGGCTGCAACTGCGGTCATCGAGGATCCTGACGCCGTCGTATTTCAGGGAGTGTGTCATGGGACACAGTCCTTTCAGGGTAGCGCCGCGGCCCGCCGGTGTCATCTTTTTTCGACAGCTGGCGAAAAAAGATTGCACGCAGGGTCAGCGGGCCAGCAGGGTCAGGAACCCTTCCAGCTGTTCATTCAGCCCGAGCTCCAGCTGGCCTTCCGGGGCGAGCGCCGCCGCGATCTGCGCGCCGAGGAGGAGGTTGAGCAGCTGTCCGGCCAGTGCGGCGTCGTCGACGGCGGTGGCAACTGCGCCGGCCTGCCGCGCCTCGGCAAGGTACTGCCGCATCGCCGCAAGCCACTGTTGCATTGATTCCCGGTGGATCCGGGCCTTGCCGGGATCGTTGATGGCCTTCTGCCAGAACGGAATGACAATCCGGGCCTCGTTGATCCGCTCCTCATCCAGGGGCAGCACCTCGACGCAAAACGCCTTCAGGGCCGCGAGTCCAGCCAGTCCGGCGGTCACCGTCGCGATGCGCTCGTTGGTGCGGTTGAAAACGTGCCCGAATGCGAAGGTCAGCAGGTCATCCTTCGTGGGAAAGTACGGCTTGAGGGCCCCGTTCGCAAAGCCGGCCTCAAGGGCAATTTCCCGCATCGTGGCACTTTCAATGCCGAGCCGGGCGATGATCCGCCACGTGGCGTCGACGAGTTCAAGCCGCCGCTGGTCGTGGTCGACAATCTTTGGCACCGGACAGCTCCCCAGGAATATTTTGCGTCGGACTCTTGTGGCACAGCTTACGTTTCCGTATTCTCTACAACTATAGAAAATAAAGTTCTGACCCGCCAGGGTCCCCGAACGAAGGCCGCCATGATGACCGTACAAACTGACACACGCACCCCGTTTAGTCCGTACAGCCTGGCCGCGGGCGCTGAAATCACGGCAGTTCAAGGCATCCTGCGCTCCGCGGGGCTGCTGGGCGACACCAAACGCATCGCGTACCTGGGCCTGCTGGATCCCGCCAGGAATGCGCCGGAGGGAAGCGAGGACCGCAGGTTCCGGGTCTTCGTCCATGACGTGTCCGGAGGGCGCCCGGCCGACGTGACCGTCTCGGTGTCCAGCAGCGCGGTGATATCCGTCGTCGAGCTGGACACCGCGGTGGCCGGTGAACTCCCCGTCCTGGAGGAAGAGTTCGAGCTCGTCGAGGAGCTTCTGGCCACGGACGAGTGCTGGCTTGAGGCGCTGGCCAACCGCGGCCTGGACGTCAGCAAGGTCCGCGTTGCCCCGCTGTCTGCCGGCGTCTTCGAGTACCCGGAGGAAAAGGGCCGCCGCATCCTTCGCGGGCTGGCTTTCGTGCAGGATTTCCCCGAGGACAGCGCCTGGGCCCACCCCGTGGACGGTCTCGTGGCGTACGTCGATGTGGTCAGCAAGGAAGTCACGCAGGTGCTGGACCTGGGCGCCATGCCGATTCCCGCAGAGCACGGCAACTACACGGACCCTGAGCTCACCGGTCCGCTCCGCACCACGCAGAAACCCATCAACATCACCCAGCCGGAAGGGCCCAGCTTCACCGTCACCGGCGGCAACCACATCGAGTGGGAAAAGTGGAGCCTCGACGTCGGCTTCGATGTCCGCGAAGGGGTAGTACTGCACAACATTGCGTTCCAGGACGGCGACCGGAAACGGAGCATCATCAACCGGGCGTCCATCGCCGAAATGGTGGTCCCGTACGGAGATCCCTCGCCGATCCGGTCCTGGCAGAACTACTTCGACACCGGCGAGTACCTCGTGGGCCAGTACGCCAACTCCCTGGAGCTGGGCTGCGACTGCCTCGGCGAGATCACCTACCTCAGCCCCGTCATCAGCGACGCCTTCGGCAACCCCCGCGAGATCCGCAACGGCATCTGTATGCATGAGGAGGACTGGGGGATCCTGGCCAAGCACAGCGACCTCTGGACGGGCATCAACTACACCCGCCGCAACCGCCGCCTGGTGATCTCCTTCTTCACCACCATCGGCAACTACGACTACGGCTTCTACTGGTACCTCTACCTCGACGGAACCATCGAGTTCGAGGCCAAGGCCACCGGCGTCGTCTTCACCTCCGCCTACCCGGAGGGCGGATCGGCCAACATCTCCCAGCTCGCCCCGGGTCTGGGCGCACCGTTCCACCAGCACCTGTTCAGCGCACGCCTGGACATGGCAATCGACGGTCTCACCAACCGGGTCGAGGAAGAAGACGTGGTCCGGCAGGCGATGGGCGAAGGCAACGAACGCGGCAACGCCTTTTCCCGGAAGCGCACGCTCATTGCCCGCGAATCCGAGGGCGCGCGCGAGGCCGACGCCCGCAACGGCCGGACCTGGGTCATCTCCAACCCGCAGTCACGGAACCGCCTCGGCGAACCCGTGGCGTACAAGCTCCACGCCGAAGGCCAGCCCACCCTGCTGGCGGACCCGGAGTCCTCGATTGCCCGGCGCGCCGCGTTCGCCACGAAGGACCTGTGGGTCACCCGGCACGCCGACGCGGAGCGCTACCCCACCGGCGACTTCGTGAACCAGCATTCCGGGGGAGCGGGGCTGCCGGCCTATGTTGCCCAGGACCGGGACCTGGACGGCCAGGACATCGTGCTCTGGCACACCTTTGGCCTCACGCACTTCCCGCGTCCCGAGGACTGGCCCATCATGCCCGTGGACACAGCCGGCTTCAAGCTGCGCCCGGAAGGCTTCTTTGACCGCAGCCCCGTGCTGGATGTGCCGGCGAATGCACAGCCGGCCGGTGGCCACTGCCACAGCTGAGCCATGACCGTCGCAGGGGGCCTGGGCGGCCGCGCCGGCATCGTCTTCCATTCCCGGATCTGCGCCGCCGTGACAGCGGCGTCGTGCCTGGCGCACCTGTGGCTGGTGGCCGCGAACCAGCACGGGACGTGGCTGAACCTGCTGATGCTCGCCATGGTGGCGGTGTGCCTGCCGTGCGCCGCGCACATCTGGCGGCAGGGACGGGCCGGCGCCCTGCGGCAGGTCATGGCCTCGGCACTGGCGATGACCGGGGTGCACGCGGTCCTGCTCCTCGGGGCCGGAGCCGGCGCCTCGGCACATGTCCACCAGGGCGCGGCCACCGCAGCAGCCGGAGCGGCACCCCCGGGCGCCGGGGCGCTGCTGGCGGTCATTGCGCTGGAAATGACGACGGCGCTGCTCGCCGCGACGCTCCTGGCCCGGCTCCGGGAGCGTCAGGCGTGGGAACGCGCCAGCCACGAACTCAGTCGTTAAACAGCCCGGCCAGGTCCTCCGCCGTGAGTGCCCCACCGGAGAGCGCGTCGCCTTCCATGACGTCGGCGAACAGCTGGGACTTCCGGGCCTTGAGCGCCATGACCTTTTCCTCGATGGTGTCCTTGGCGACGAGCCGGTACACCATGACGTTGCGGGCCTGCCCGATCCGGTGCGTGCGGTCCACTGCCTGCGCCTCCGAGGCCGGGTTCCACCACGGGTCCAGCAGGAACACGTAGTCCGCCTCCGTGAGGTTCAGGCCGAAGCCACCGGCTTTGAGGCTGATCAGGAACACCGGGGCGGCGCCGTTCTTGAACTCATTGACGACGTCGGTGCGGTTGCGGGTGCTGCCGTCGAGATAGCAGAACTCGATGTTCTCCTCGACGAGCCGCTCGCGGACCTTGCCCAGGAACCCGGTGAACTGGCTGAAGATGAGGGCGCGGTGCCCTTCCGCCACCAGGTCCTCCAGCTGTTCGAAGAGCACGTCGAGCTTGCTGGACCGGACCCCCGAGAGCGAGGGATCGATCAGCGAGGGATCCAGGCTGAGCTGCCGCAGCAGCGTGAGGGACTGGAAGATCGTGAAGCGGTTCTTGTTGACGTCGTCGATCAGTCCCAGGATCTTCTGGCGTTCGCGCTGCAGGTGCGTCTGGTAGACCTTCTGGTGCCGCGGGTTCAGCACAACCTCGAGGATCTGCTCCTGCTTGGGCGGAAGGTCGTGGATGACCTGTTCCTTGGTGCGCCGCATCATCAGCGGGCGGACCCGACGCCGGAGCTTGTCCAGCTGGGCCTTGTCGCCGTTCTTTTCAACCGGCTTCTGGTAGGACTCGGCGAACCGCTTCGGGCTGGAGAAGAGCCCCGGCGCCACAATCGAGGTGAGCGCCCAGAACTCCATCAGGTTGTTCTCCAGCGGGGTGCCGGTGATCGCGAGTTTGAACACCGCCGGAAGCTTCCGGGCACACTGGTAGGCCTTGGACTGGTGGTTCTTGACGAACTGGGCCTCGTCCAGGACCAGCCCGGCCCACTCCTTGGAGGCGTAGGCCTCGTAGTCGATCCGGAACAGGGCGTAGGACGTAATGACGATGTCCGCACCGGCCATCGCCTCCGTGGGGCTTGAGCCGCTCTTGGCGAAGGTTTCGCTGATGGCGCGCACGGTCAGACCGGGCGCGAACCGCGCGGTCTCCGCCTCCCAGTTGCCCACGACACTTGTGGGGGCCACCACCAGAAAAGGCGCAGCACCGGGCGCAGCACCGGGCGCAGCGCCAGGCACCGTGGCGGCAGCGCTGCCGTCGGCAGCTGCAGCGGGAGCAACTGCCGCGTCCTTAGCGGCGCAGATCAGCGCCAGCGCCTGCACGGTCTTGCCCAGGCCCATGTCATCGGCCAGTACCCCGCCGAGTCCGTGGCGGTAGAGGAAACTGAGCCAGTTGAAGCCCTCCAGCTGGTACGGGCGAAGCTCGGCATTGAGGGTTGCCGGCAACGGCAGGCCCTTCGCGCCGCCTTCCAGCAGCCCGCCGACAGCCTCGCGCCAGGCCGCGGCCTGCTGGTCCACAATGCCGAGTTGCGCCAGTTCGTCCCAGAGCCCGGCCTGGAATCGGCTGATCTGCAGTGGGGCGTCCTTGTTGTCCTGCAGTTCCCGGGCCTCTTCAATCAGGGCCCGGAGCTGGTGGAGTTCGGGCAGGTCCAGAGAGAAATAGGCCCCGCTGGGGAGCAGCATCTTGGTCTGGCCGGCCGCCAGCGCGGAGAAAACGGCCGCGAAGGACACCGGCTGGCCCTCCAGGGAAATCTGGATGCCCAGGTCGAACCAGTCCCGCTGCTCGGTGGCCTTCGTGGAGATGGACACGACCGGCGCCTCTTCGGCCTCCCGGTAGTCGGCGATTTCGCCGGCCGTGTCCACCGAAACGCCGGGGACCTCGCGGAGCCCCGGGAGCAGCTCCTCGGTGAACGCCAGGGTGTCCAGGCCGCTGAGTTCCGCCGAGGCTGACAGCCGCGGCGTTCCCCAGCCTCCCGTGGCCGACTCGCCTAAGGCTGGAACCACATCCCAGGGCTGCCCGACTGCCTCAAGGATGCGGGCCTCGGCAGGGTCGTCGCGGTAGCCGTGATCGCCGGGGTGGCGCCACAGCGGCTGGGCCGTGACGAGCTTGCCGGACTTGTAATGCCATTCCCAGTGCAGCCGGACCCGGTGGTCGGCGCCGTAGTTGGCCAGCAGCGACAGGGTGGGTACGGCCAGCTGGGGCAGCTCCACGGACTCGTCGGAGGCTGTGACCCGGGCGCTCTGCTTGAGCTTGGGATAGAAGCCGGTCAGGAAACGGCTCTCGTCCCGGGCCGGAATGTGCAGCGTGGTTCCGGCCGTGACGAAGGTCAGGAGTTCCTCACTGAGGCCGCCTTCGAGCGGGGCGAGCGTAATGACGGCGTCCGTCGGTGCGGCTCCGGGCAGTGCGTCCGGGCCGGAGGTCAGGAAGATCCCGTGGGCGGGGCGTCCGATGGTCCCGACGGAGGCCGGATCGACCACCTCCCCCTCAACGGTGATGGTGGGGGCGAGCGACAGCCCGCCGTCGTCCGCGTCGCCGGCAGCCGGCAGCACAACGGTGCCGTCCGCCTCGGCGGGGACCGGCGCGGCGCCGAAGCGGGCCAGGTTGAGCCCGACGGATGCCGGCTGCTCAACGAACCGCACGGGTTCCGCCCCGCGGCTGTGGACGAGGGCGACGCCGATCTTCCGGGCCTGGGCCAGCAGGCTCCACAGGTTCTTGCCAGCGTAGGTGTTCAGGCCCAGCCACAGCCCCGTCCCCGCGTGCTGACGGTTCGCCAGGGCGGTGTGTGACGCGAGGAACTCCTGCATCCACTCGACGTGGGCCTCGTTGCACTCGCGCCGGTAGCTCAGGTAGCTCAGGGTGTTCCAGGAGACGTCGCCGCGGATCCATTTTCCCTTCGCGCCCATGATCACCGGACGGGCCTTAAGCTGGCGGACGCTGCGCAGCGGGTCGCGGCGCCCGGTGTAGGAGAAGTGCGGGGCGGGTTCTTCAATTTCGAACTGGAGTGCCAGCGGGATGCCATTGGTGGACTGCGTGATTCCCGGCTGGGCAATCAGCGGGCTGAGCGCCTGTTCCCAGTCCGGCACGTCAAGCACCGGGGCCGGCCGGGACAGTCGGCTGACGTCGGCGGGGGCCAGCAGCTGGACACGGATCGCAGGGTTGTCCTCGGCCGCGAACAACAGGGCGGCAACATGCTTGCAGTCCTTCCGGACCGGGCAGCTGCACACCCCCACGGTGCAGCTCCAGCCGCCCGCCTTCCGGACCAGCTTCGCCGTCGTCGAATACGGCACATCGGAGCCGCCACGCACCTTGCCGAGCATGAGACCGGTGGCGGCGTCGAAGGACATACCCGAAACGCGGCTCCCCATGGCGTAGGCAAGTCCGGCCGCCAGGGAGCGGTCGTTGATCGCGGGAGTCTGTATTGCCAGTGCCGCACTCTCGTCCGGATGGGATGGCATGTGCGCACTACTTTCAGCAGTTGGTCATCTGATCCATCTTAGCGAGCCTGGCGGGACTCCCCGAACCCATGGGACAAGGGACCACAGTGAGTGCTTCGTCTACTGGACCATGACCGGTGCCGGGCGCGCTGTGTCGAAGAGGCGCGCGGCCAGCCGGAGCAGGTGTGCAGGTGCATCTGCCTCGCCGCCGTCGTTTTTGTGTCCGAGGAACACAACCGTCCCGCTGACGGTCTCCTCGAGATGCAGACCTGCTTCGCGGATCAGCACTTCGGCCCGGACGTTCAGGGGCAGGGGGATGAAGTCTGCCTCGTCGTTCAGATAGGCGTGCCAATCCATGCAACTGATTGCTCCGACGTTTCCTTCAACCAGGGTCTGCCGTGTGGCAAGAGCCGTGTCGATCTCCTCGACGCGAATGGGGTGGCTCAGGCGGGCCGGGATAATCAGGGCGGTACGAGTCTGGCGCATGACCGGGTCTTTCTGTGTTTGAACAATCGACAATTTCCACAGGCCTGAAACGCGGTCCAACCGGAAATCACCCGGTGCCCGGTCGGAGCATTGTGAAACGCCCGGTATCGTCCGCTTGGCGTGCATTTAATCGTTTAGCGCGAACTTGGACCGACGCCCTGGTGGCTTGCGTCTCCGCCTGTCACCGTGACCTGCCTGCCGCTGGTGCATCAGGGCTTAGGTGTCACCTCTGGCTTTTTCGCGGCTTTGCGAACAGCATTTCGCTGGTTTCGTTTTTTGCCTTTTTCTCGGCTCTCTTTTCGAGAATCGACTTTCCCGTTTTCTTGGCATTGACATTTCTGGGAGACTTTCCTGACAATGGAATCACGCCTTTCTAAACGCTATCTACCCATCACCATACCTACTTATATTTTAAATGCCAGTCCACGTGTTTAGGGCGGATTATGGACCGTGCTGGGACCCAAAAGAGCCCGGGATTTAAACGTCCGAACGAAGGCACAACCTGAAGAGCGTTGGCCGGGTCACCCAAACTTCGCCGGACGTTCAGCTGCGGCTCAACCGCAGCGCCGGCGGTGCCACGTACCGTGAAAGGGATCGGAGCACCACCCGCCTTAAGCAGTGAGGATTTTCCATGAGCAACGGCCTTTCCACCACCCTGCCCGCCACCGGTTACGCGACGGTCCTGCCGCGGGCGGTCATCAACGGCAGCGACGCGGACGTCGTTGACGCAAACGTGGACGTGGTCAATGCCATGTACGCGGAGTTGCTCGACATCGAGGAAATCGCGCCGAACGCGCTGCGCAGCTACTACGTCGACTTCTACCTGACGCAGTCGCTGGGCGGCGGGTTCGCCCAGTACGTCTTTACCGCGCCCGAACGCCAGGACATCGACGCCTACATCCGGGCCGGGCTCGAAAGCATGGGGGCCGCCGCTCACCTGGACCTCTTCAACCGCACCGTGGCTGCCTTCGATTCCCTCTCCGAGGAGGAAGCAGACGCGTATCTTGATGGGGACGCGGATCTGGACAGCGGCACGGACGGCGTCCCGGACGTGGTCGGACTCCTGGAAGAGCTCGACAGCGAGTTCGAAACCCTGCTGGAGACCGAAGACATCATCGCGCTGAACGCCGCGTGGCTCCGGGACCTGGCAGACCTCCTGGTCCTGGACGAGGAGGAGCTCGACCGCCACATCGCCGAGCGTGTGTCCCGGATCCCGAACCTGGCGGAGCGCCAGGCCGAGGCCGCTGAAGGTGATCTGCTCGACATGCCGGAATTCGAAATGATCATCCGCGAGCTCTGCGACGTGGCAGGCCACACCCTCCTGAAGATCACCATGGGCGACCCCAACTATGACCACGAGGGCCAGACCACCCTGGCCTGGCATTTCACCACGGACCAGGGCGAGTTCCTCATGCTCGAGGACGAACGCGAAGCGGTCATGATCCACCCGGAGAGCAAGGAGATTCTGGCCGCCGTCGAGTTCGAGGTCGAGGACGACTGAGCCCGAACAACTGCCACCGGCCGCGGCCGGCGGCAGTGATGGCCGGCAGTTAGTACCCGGAGGTGCCGGTGATCATGTCACCTGAGGGGGCCACGAGGTACCAGACGCTGCCCACACCCTGGCCCCGGATGTCCCCGGCCGCCGCATCCTTGGCGTAGTAGTACACGGGCATCCCGTTGATGGTCAGCTGCTTCTTGCCCTCCGGGGTGGCGATGGTGCCCACGGTGCCGGTGACGCCGTCGACCGTTGGCGTGTCACCGGCGGCGAGGGCCGGAGGCCATGCGGCGATGCACCCGCCGGTGCAGGTGCTCGTCCCGGAGTCTTTGACGTCCTTCGTGTAGAAGTAGACGCTCATGCCTTTGCCGTCGACGACGATCCTGCCGGCGGTGGAATCCGCGACCTTGAGATCCGGCCCGGCCGCGGCCGGTGCAGAGGTGGAAGCCGGAGCCGAACCCGCTGCGGCACTGCCGGGCGGCGTCGTGGCGGCCGCCGGCGTCGTGGACGTGGCAGTCCCGCTGGTGCCGGCACAGCCGGAGAGCAGTGCGGCGAGGGCGAAAGCGGACAGGCCAATGCTGAGGTGCTTTTTCATGTGCTGCTCCTTGAGTCGAACCGGCCAACTGGCCAGGCCGGCGCTAACCGTTACGACGCCTCCGGAGGAAGAATGGTTCACAGGACTGCGCCCCGGAACCCGTACGTGAACCGTTCCGGCGATCCGCACGTCATAGGGGGAACAGGCGCACAAACCCACCCGGGGAGGACGGTCATGTCGCTCGACGAAGACGTGGTGGCGGCGATTTACCGCGACCACGGGCCGGCGCTCAGGCGTTTCGTCCTGAGTGCCTGCCGGGATCCGCACATGGCGGACGACGTCGTGCAGGAAACAGTGCTGCGGGTCTGGCAGCAGGCCCCCCAGATCACGGGAAGCCTGCGCAGCTACCTGTTCCGGACGGCCCGCAACATCATGATCGACAACTACCGCAAGGCCCAGCGCCGGCCCCGCGAGGCGACAGAACGGGACCTGGCAGACCCGGCCGACGGCGAGGAACGCGTGGACGAACTCCTCAACCGGGTACTGATGGAAGAGGCGCTGCTCCGGCTCAGCGCGGAGCACCGGGACGTTCTGGTGGCCCTCCATTACCGCCGCTACACCGTGCAGGAGGCATCGGTCAGTTTGAATATCCCCAGCGGAACAGTGAAGTCCCGCGCGTTCTACGCCGTGCGGGCCCTCCGGACGATCCTTGATGAGATGGGGGTGCAGCGGTGAGCGCCACGGACCTGCACCAACTGCTCGGCGCCTACCTGCTCGGCGGGCTGGAACCCGAGGAGGCCGCCGCCTTTGAGCAGCACCTGGGCAGCTGCGCGGACTGCCGGCGTGAGCTGGACGAGCTGGCCAGCCTCCCGGCGCTGCTGGACGCGCTCCCGGTGCCCGACGCCGTCGCCCTCGGCGCCGCTGCCGCCACCACCGGGCGGAAACCGGCGACGCCGGAACCGCCGCCGTCGGGCCCCACGCCTGCCGTCATGCCGCGGCAGCTTCTCGACGAACTGTCCACACGTCGCCGGAGAATACGACGCCGGTGGACCGCAGCGCTCGCCGCAGCGGCAGCGGGCTGCCTGGCTCTCGGAATCCTGGCGGCGCCGCTGGTCAATCAGCCGCCCAAGCCGGACGCCAGCTACTCCGTCCAGGCCGGCGACGGGCTGCAGTTCACGGTGGGGATGGTCAAAAAGACCTGGGGCACTGAGCTCGCCGTCGAAGGCCGGAGCCTCCCGGTGGACGGGACCCTGTCGCTGTGGGTGAAGGCCAGCGACGGCGGCGAAGACCGCGCCTGCGCATGGACGGCAACGCCGAGCGGGAGGGTCAGGATCACCGGAGCCACGCCCCTGCAGCTTGCCAACATAGCCAGCGTTGAGATGCGGAACGGGCAGCAGCAGACCATGGCCGTCATCGCCGTGCCGCGGGAATAACAGCGGCGACGCCCCCGGGACTGGAAAGCCGGCCCGGAGTTTGCAGCTGGTGCGTGCCCTGACTCACACGGCAGGGCGATCACCTCATGAAGCGGGATGACGGACCGTCGTCGTAATTTCCTGCGCCGTGTGAAGCCACGTTGCGCTCTGCGTCCGCAGGTTTCGCCTGGTATTGGGAACCGGAAGCAACGGTGGTTGATTGGGGGAAAGCCTCGAAAGGAAACTGCCATGACGGATCATTCTGACCTGAGCCCGCAACGGCTCCGTCACGTTTTGGGTCATTTCGCCACCGGGTTGACGGTGATCACCGCTGCCACAAGTGACGGCCCTGCCGGGTTTACCTGCCAGTCCTTTTCTTCCCTATCGCTGGAGCCCGCCCTGGTGACTTTCAGCCCGGCCCGGACGTCCTCGACCTGGCCGCTGCTGCGCGGGGCAGGGAAGTTCACAGTGAACATCCTGGCCCAGGAGCATCAGCATCTGGCCGCCCAGTTCGCCCGGTCGGGAACCGAAAAATTCGCCGGAGCCGACCACGCGCCGTCCCCGCTGGGCAACCCTGTGCTGCCCGAGGCCCTGGCCTGGGTGGACTGCGAACTCCATCAGGAATACGACGGCGGCGATCACACGATCGTGGTCGCCGCCGTCCGCTCCCTCAGTGCACGCACGGACGCGGAACCCCTGCTCTTCTACAGGGGCAACTACTACGGCGTTCAGCTCCGCGACGCGCTGCTTCCCGGCGCCGCCTGACCACGGCAGGCACGCCGCCTGCCGTGGTCCCACTGCGCCCGGCTAAACCCGCAGCGGAGCCAGGTCGTTCGGCTTCACTGTTGCTGCGGCCGACAGGTCGCTGAAGGCACCGCGATAGCGCGTTGCGGGGTGGGTTGGCTCCAGCTTCGGGCCACGGCCGAAAACCTTCTCACGCAGCGTGCCCGGCGCGTACTCCGTCTGGGCCAGGCCGCGGCGCTGCAACTCGGGCAGCACGCCCTGGATGAAGTCCGTGTAGGACCCGGGGATGATCTGGTTGATGATGTTCACACCATCGATCCCGGCATCCTGCCAGCGTTCCAGTTCGTCCACAATCTGATCCGGGGTGCCGGCGATCTGCTGGGCCTTGGCACGGTAGCGTGCCAGGTCACCGATCGTAGGCTTGCCGCCGGGCACGGACGCAATGGCGGCTTGAAGAACACCCTGGGCGCCCTCGGTCTCGACGTCGCCCAGCGGGGTATCGAGCGGGAGGCCGCCCAGATCGACGCCGATCCCGCCGCCGATATGCGCGATGATCGTGTGGAGATCCAGGTACTCGTCGTATTCGGCCTGCTTGCGGGCGACCTCTGCCTCGGTGCTGCCGATTACGAAGGACAGTCCGCCAAAGATCTTGACGTCGCCGGCGGCCCGGCCTGCCGCGGCTTCGAGGGCCCGGATCGAGGCAGTTTGTTTCTTGACGTAGTCAACGTTGGGCGCAAAGAGGAAGGTTGCCTCCGCGTTCTCCGCAGCGAATTTCTTGCCGCGGGCGGAACTCCCCGCCTGGAACAGGAACGGCGTGCGCTGCGGGCTGGGTGCGACCAGGTGTGGGCCGTCAATGGAGTAACGGGTCCCGCGGTGGTTGACCTTGTGGACCTTC
Organism: Pseudarthrobacter sp. ATCC 49987; assembly: GCF_009928425.1. Classification (NCBI taxonomy): domain Bacteria; kingdom Bacillati; phylum Actinomycetota; class Actinomycetes; order Micrococcales; family Micrococcaceae; genus Pseudarthrobacter; species Pseudarthrobacter sp. ATCC 49987. Next base: position 4,157,835 of record NZ_JAABNS010000001.1, read on the forward strand.
GACGGATCCGCGTGGATGCCGCGGACCTTGTCGGCCAGCAGTGCGTCGTCGTCCCAGGAACCCTCCCAGAGCTTGTAGACGGCCTCGGTGTATTCCTCGGCCCAGTCGTACCGGTCGTCGTGCGGAGTGAGCCCGGCGTTGCCGAAGTTCCGGTGGGCGTTCTCCAACACACTGGTAACGATGTTCCAGGCGACACGGCCATTGGAAATATGGTCCAGGGTCGACAGCTGACGGGCCAGCTGGAACGGATCCGACTGGATCACCGAGCTCGTCATGGCGAGGCCAATATCCTTGGTCACCGCGGCCAGTGCGGAGCAGAGCACCAGCGGATCGTTCGAGGGGACCTGAAGCCCCCGCTCGACCAGCGAGGCCCAGCCGCCCTCGTGGTCACCGTACAGCCCCACGACGTCGGCGAAGAACATCGCATCGAATTTCGCCTCCTCCAGCTCGCGGGCCAGATCGACCCACAGCTGCAGCTCGTTGAAGCGGTGCTGCTGCGCCTCCGGATGCCGCCACTGGCCCCCCAGGATGTGGGTGGTTGTGTTCATCACGAAAGCGCTCAGGAGCAGCCGGGGACGTTCGTCAAAGGTCCCCATCAGGAATCGCTCCCCTGGCTGGACGTGGTTGCCGGGACCGCGTCGCCGATGCTGTGGAGGCCCGTGGGGATGGTTCCGTTGATGTGATAATCGCCGACGGACCGCGCCTTGAACACCACCGGGTTGTGGGTGGCTACCGTCCGGGCGTTGCGCCAGTGCCGGTCCAGCCCCTTGCCGCGGCTGGTCGACGAAGCGCCGGTGACATCGAACAGCTCATTCGCCGCGGCCAGAACCAGGCCGGGGACGCTCACATGGGCCTGCTGCACCCCCAGCTCGGCCCGGACGAAGGCCGCCTCCACCTCAAGTCCCAGCGAAGGGTCGACGGCGGCATCCAGATCGCGTGCGGCTGCCACCACGATGGACTCGGCGGCGTAGACGCCGGCGGCGATCTGGCCAACGCGTTCCTGGATCAGCGGATCGTCCCGGAACAGCGAACCTGACCCGGTGTTGAACGTGCGGGTGCGCTCGCGGACCAGCTGGCTGGCGTCGCGAAGAGCCGCGTGGCCGATTCCGACGAGTACGGTCAGCAGTGCGAGCTGGAAGAACGCCGGTTCCAGCGTGCTGGTGACCTTGCGCTGGATGATGTCCCCGGCGTCGACCTCCACGTCCGCAAAGATGGCCGTTCCGGTGCCGGTGAGCGGCTGCCCGAACCCGTCCCAGTCGTCAAGGATCGTGACTTTGGGGTCGTTGACGCGGACCAACGCGTACTGGCGGCCCTCACGGCCTTCCGTGCTCGCCATGACCACGACCCAGTCGGCGAAGATGCTGCCCGTTGTGTAGTACTTTTCGCCCTTGAGCAGCCAGCGGCCCTCCTCCTCGCGAAGCTTGGTCTGGGTGGTGCCCAGGGCGTTGCCGGAGCGTTCCGTGGCGGCGTTGCCGAAGATCTCCCCGGCGAGTACGCGGGGGAACCAGCGGTTGCGGAATTCGATGGGCTGCAGCGCAATCGTTTCCACGAACGAGAAGTGGGACCGCAGCAGGTGTGAAACGTTGGAGTCCGCGGCGGCGAGTTCGATCAGCAGCCGGCTCAGGTGCTCATAGCTGACGGGGTCCCCGCCGTGCGCGGCGGGGACCCGGATGGTGGTGAATCCGCTTTCCTTCAGCCAGGCAACGGGCTCGAACGGCAGGACGTGGTTGGACTCGCGTTCCAGGGCACCTTCTGCGATCCGCGCGAAGACATCCTGGAAGCGGGCGGCCAACGCCGCGTAGCGGGCCTCTCCGCTGAGTTCTCTTACTTCTGTCGAGACAGTCATCTTGTTCCTAACGTTGAAGGGGGACTGACGTTCTTAGTGGCCGGTTGCCGCAACGAGGTCGCGCAGGCGGTGGCCAGGGTTGGAATCGAGCAACAGACGTGTGTAGTCGCTTTGCGGGTTGGAGAAGACCTGCGCAGTCGGGCCGACTTCCCGCAGCTGGCCCCGACTCATCACGCCGACGTCTTGGGCGAAGCGTTCAACAACGTGCAGGTCGTGGGAAATGAACAAGTATGAAAGTCCCAGGTCGCGTTGCAGGTTTTCGAGCAGGACCAGAATCTGGGCCTGCGTCAGGACGTCCAGGGCGGAGAGGGCCTCGTCAAGCACGATGGTGCGGGCGCCAAGCGCGAGGGCCCGGGCGATCGCCACGCGCTGGCGCTGGCCGCCGGAGAGTTCCTTGGTCCTGCTGCCGGTGACGCGTGCGGGGAGGTTCACCTGGTCAAGGAGTTCGGCAACCCGGGCACAACGTTCAAGGCGCGACCCGACACGGAAATTCACCAGGGGTTCGGCGACGATGTCTCGAACGGTTAGCCGCGGGTCGAGCGCCGAATCCGGGTTTTGGTACACCAGCTGCAGGGAGCGCCACAGCTCCCGTTTGTCCTTTCCCTGGGTCGACGTGACATCGTTCCCGTGAACCATCACGGTGCCCGACGTCGGGTCCAGCAGCCGCATGATCATGCGGGCCGTTGTGGACTTGCCCGAACCGGATTCGCCGACCAGCGCGAAGGTGGTTCCTTGGCGCACCGCAAAATTGACGTCATCCACGGCGCGGTGTTCAGTCTCGCCCCGGCCGAAGACCTTGGTGAGGCCGCGGACTTCGATCGCAGCAACCGGTTCCTCGCGGGCCGTATCCACGTCGGCCCGGTCAGTCTTAGGGGCGGCAGGATAGGCCTCCCGGAGCAGCCTGACCGTGTAGTCGTCCTCCGGCTGCGCCAGGATGTCGGCGACCGGACGGTCTTCAAGGATCCTGCCCTGCCGCATCACCACGATCCGGTCGGCCAGATCGGTTGCGACGGCCAGGTCATGCGTCACGAAGATGACGGCCGTCCCGTGGTCCCGCGCCAGCCTGCTGAAGACCTCGAGCACCCGGCGCTGCACGGTGACGTCCAGCGCCGAGGTCGGCTCATCCGCAATCAGCAGCTTCGGTCCCAGGCTGAAGGCGATCGCGATCAGGACCCGTTGCTTGAGTCCGCCGGAGAGTTCATGGGGGTACTGCTTCAGCCGCTCCGCGGGGCGGTCGATGCCCACCAGTTCGAAGAGCCGGATGACCTCCGCCCGGATCTCGCTCTTGGAGCGCCTGCCTTCTTCCGGGTGCAGCCGGAAGACCTCGGCCACCTGGGATCCGACCGTCTTCACCGGATCCAGCGACGCGCCGGGATCCTGCGGAACCATGCCGATCTTACGTCCACGGATTTTCTCCATTGCACGTTCAGAAAGCCCGGTCAGCTCAATGCCGTCGAACACGATGGTTCCGGCAGAGACCGCGGCCGCTTCGGGGAGAAGGCCGATGAGCGATTTGGCGAGTGTGCTTTTTCCGGAACCGGATTCACCAACGACGGCAACGATTTCGCCCGGTTTGAGGACCAGCTCGAGTGAATCTGCGGCCACGACCGCCCCTGGTCCGCGGCCGTATTCGACGTGCAATCCGCGCACCTCAAGCAGGGGTCCGGGTTCGGCTTTGGGATTTACTGTGTTGATGGTCATGGGGCTCCTGACTAAAACCGGAAGATCTTGAGAAGTTGGCGTCCGAGACCGGCCAAGAGCACGACCGTTAGCACGATGACCAGGCCCGGCAGGCTGGTCATCCACCACGCGCCAGCGAGGTATTGCCGACCCTCAGAGATCAGCAAGCCCCATTCCGGGGTGGGCGGAGGGGCACCGAAGCCGAGGAAGCCAAGTCCGGAAATTGCGAGAATGGCAGCTCCAAGGTCGACTGCCAGCAGTGCGAGCACCGGGCCGCAGGAGTTCGGCAGGACATGCTTCCAGACGACGGACCAGTACGATCCCCCGTTGAGGAAGGCGGCCTCGACGTAGTCCAGGTTGCGCACGCGCAGGACTTCCGAGCGGACCACGCGGGCGAACGAGGCAATCGAGGCGATGCCCACGCCGACGCCGAGCGAGATTGGTCCGGGCGCGAACGCCGTCACGATGATCAGGGAGATCAGGAATCCCGGCACCGCCAGGAGCACGTCCACGAGGCGCATGGTGCTCGAATCCGCGGCCCGGCCGGCCGTCGCAGCAAACAGGCCCAGGGCCGTTCCCACCACGAATCCGATCAGGACAGCGAGCCCTGCGGTGAGCAGGGTCTGCGAGGTGCCATGCACGACCCTCGCGTAGACATCCCGGCCCAAGTGGTCGGTACCGAACCAGTGCCCGGCACTTGGCGGCTGGAACTTCTGCTTCGGAATGCCGCTGATGGGGTCGAAGGCGCTGAAGAGGCCCGGCAGAAATGCCCACCCCAGGACGATCAGCAACGGAAGGACGGTCAGCCACAGGCCCGCCGAGCGCAGGATGCTTCTTTCGCGCTTTCCCGGGCCAATCGCTGCGGCGCTGCCACCGGCAGGAGGCAGCGCGGCCTCATCAATAGGATCTGTTGGTAGTAGGTTGAGGCTCACAAGGTTCTCCGTTCGGTCTCAGGCAGCCAGTGCTCGTGGCGAGCCGTGGGCACTGCTCTTGAGGATGCGGGGATCCAGCAGCGGATACAGCAGGTCGACGATCAGGTTCACTGCAACGAACGCCGACGCCGTCAGCAGGACCAGGCCCTGGACCAGCGGGACATCCTGGACGGTGACGGCCTGGAGGACCACCGAGCCAAGGCCGGAGCGGGCGAAGACGGTCTCCGTGATGACGGAACCGGCAAGCAGGGTTCCGACCGTGATGCCGGCAATGGTCATTGCCGGACCCGCAGCATTCTTCAGGGCGTGGCGGTAGAAGATCCATGCGGGGGACGCGCCCTTGGCCCGCAGTACGTCGATAAACGGTTGCTCATAGACGTGAGTGATGCTCTTGAGCAGTACCTGCGCGATCGGGGCGGAAACGTGAAGGGCCAGGACAAGGACGGGAACTGCCAGCGATGCAAAGGAACCGTCCGGGAACAGGGACATCACACCGAGCTGGATGGACAGCAGCTGCAGCAGCACCAGCCCGAGCCAGAACACCGGAACCGCTGCGAACAACGGCGGGAGATTGGTGATGAAGCGCTGCAGCGCCGTCGAGCGGCTCAACCAGGCCGCGGCCACGAGGGCCACAGCCAGGACGACGGCCAACACGAAGGCACTGGAGGCCAGCGCCAGGGTGGATCCGGCCACCGCGCCGATGCGGGTCGCCACCGACTGTCCGGAGGCCAGGGAGTACCCGACGTCTCCACCGAGCAACTGCCCAAGCTGGTTGAAATACTGCACCAGCAGGGGCTGGTCGTAGCCGTATTGGGCCTTCATGGCATCAATCGTTGCCTGGTCAGCCGCGGCGTCCGCCGAGAGGAAGATCGTGACCGGATCGCTGGGCAGCAGCTGTATTGCCAGGAAGACGAGCGTGTACGCCAGCCAGATGACAAGCAGTGCCTGTCCGAGGCGCCGCGCAAAGTAAAGACCCATGACGACCTACTTGCCGGTCTTCCAGGCACCCTGGAAAATCGGTGCGGTGCCGGAGGTGAATTCGACGTGTGACTTGGCGTTGGCGCCGTAGACCTGGACTTCGTCCCAGAGAACGAGGGCCAACGCCTGGTCGACAACCAGCGTGCGCTGTTCTTCGGCGACGAACTGCTTGTGCGCTGCTGCGCTGGTGGCGGCGCGTTCCGTGGCGAAGAGCGCATTGAGCTGCGGGTCCGCGTTCAATGTCTGCGTGTTGGTGACCGGGCCGAAGACCGGCCCCAGGCCGCCGTAGGCGAACTGCCGCGTTCCGAAGAATTCCACGTTGGGGTCCTTCATGGAAGTCGCCAGGAAGGCGTTGTCCGCCGCGCGGTTGACCAGCTTCACGCCGATCTTGCGCCACTGCTGCTCGATCAGTTCGAAAGCGGGCTTGATGACCACGGAGTTGTTGGATGACGTGACGGTGACTTCGAGCTTCTGGCCGTCCTTGGCGCGGATGCCGTCGGAGCCAACTGCCCAGCCGGCCTCATCCAGCAGGTTCTTGGACTTCTCCGGGTTGTAGGCCAGGTCGGCGGAGAGATCAACGAAGTCTGGTGCTTCACGGTTCAGGATGGAGCCGGCGAGTTCGTAGCTGTCGGAGAGCACCGTGTCCTTGAGCGTCGGCCGGTCGATGCCGAGCTGCAGTGCCTGGCGGACCTTCGCGTCCGCCAGCTTGCCGCTGCCGACCCGCGCCGCCGCCATGTTTGCGGTCAGGTCAATGCCCTTGGCCGGCAGGACCTGGTTGCCGCTCCCGGCGAGGGCAGTTTCGTCGGCCGGCTGCAGGCCGCGGACCAAGTCAACCTGGCCGGTCTGCACGGCCCCCGCGCGGTGGGCCACTTCCGGCAGGTACTTCACGACGACCTTGTCCAGATAGGCGGCCCCCTGGTTGGCGGCACCCTCCGGAGCCCAGGCGTAGTCGGAACGCTTGGCCAGGACGATTTCCTCATCGGCCTTCTCTGATTCGAAGGTGAAGGGACCCGATCCGGAGATTTTCGCGATGGCCGACTGGGCGGCGTTGTCCAGGGTGAGGGTCTTCGGCGACACGAGTCCGGCGGTGACGGAGGACGTGGCGCGCAGGAAGTTGGCGTCGGGGGAGGACAGGGTTACTTCCACCTGGTCCTCGCCGGTGACCTGCGAGGACTCGTAGGTGGAGAAGTCAACGTTCGGCTGGATCTTGGCGCTCTCGATACCCTTGCCCAGGGCCTCGAAGTTTGCCTGGACTGCCTTGGCGTCAAGCGGCGTTCCATCGCTGAAAGTCACTCCGGGGCGGATTGTGAAGGTGAACTTGGTCTGATCCTCACTCGCGGTGAACTTGCTGGCGATCCAGGGGACAAGCTCGCCCTTCTTTGCATCGAAATAGGTCAGCCGGTCCAGCACGCTGTTCAGGACGTTCGCCTTTTCGTAGAAGCGCGCCGCCTGGGTCTGGAAGTTGTTAATCGGGGTGACCTCGGCGAAGACGAACGTTCCGCCCTGCACCGGCTTTCCGTCCGCGCCGGCCTGGGATGCCGACGTGCCGCCAGCACCGCCGCAGGCACTCAAGGCCAGGGCTGCCGCGCCCATCAGTGCCAGTAAACGCAGCGGGTGGCGCCTGCTCTTCGAACTCGTGGCGGGCGTGAGTGATTCAGGGGTATCCATCGCGGATCCTCTCGGTCGTGACCGGGGGACGCCAAAACCGTACGAGTTTGTCCGACACAGCACGGGGCCGGGCCGGTGGAACCTGGGATCTTGGCAATCTCCATCGGTCCTGGCATTAGCACCTTGCCCTTGCGGGTGGTTGCTACGGCGTCATCGAGCCAGGTCTCTCAGCCGATCTGGATGGTCTTTATTCGTCACGAAGGACATTTTTCGGTTCCGCGACCGTTGCGGGTGGCGGCAACATCCACTTTGTTGCAGAATCTTCGATTTCCCAACAATGACGACATGTTCTGCAACAAACGATCACACAGAGCCACATCCCGCCTCATGGCGCCATGATTGCGGCCGAAGGTCAGCGACGTTCGGCAGCCGTGCACGACGGCGTCGAGCCCCGGCTCAGGAGGCGGGGCGTGCCAGGGGTTGACCGCCGCGAAGGACCGCGGCGAGCCCGAAGTCTGCGTCGACCGCCACAATGTCGGCCCGCATGCCGGCCTTCAGGCTCCCGATCTCGGCCTCAAGGCCCAGGATCTTGGCCGGGACCAGGGTCGCCGATTTCACGGCGTCGGCAGGGCTGACCCCGGCCCCGATCGTGCGGCGGACAACTTCCAGCAGGGTGGCCGTGCCGCCGGCGAGGGCGCCGTTGCTCTTCAGTGCCGCCACGCCGTCGCGCACCACCACGGCGGCAGGACCGAGCGCGTAGTCGCCGTCGGGCAGGCCGGTCGCCGCCATGGAATCGGTGACCAGGACGACGTTGCCGGCGCCGACCAGCTCGAAGACCATCCGGACCGTCGCGGGGTCCAGATGGACGCCGTCGCCGATGAGTTCCACAGCGACGGTGCCCTGGGCCGCGAGGCGCAGGCATGCCGCCACAGGGCCGGGACTTCGGTGGTGGAGCGGCGGCATCCCGTTGAACAGGTGTGTCACCGTCGGCCGCCGGCCCGTTCCGGGCCCGGAAGCACCGGAGTTAGTAGCGTTCAGGGCTCCGGCGCGGGCGCGCAGGGACGCGGCCGCGCTGGTCAGGGAATCCACGGTGGTTTGGGCGTCGGCGTCGGTGTGGCCCAGCGACGGCGTGACGCCATTCGCGGCGAGCATGCTGACCAGACCGTCGGCGCCCGGCAGCTCGGGGGCATACGTCATGGTCTTGAGGGTGCCGCCAGCCGCATCCAGCAGCCGGCGGAGCAAATCGGGGTCCGGGGCCCGCAGCCATTGCGGGTCCTGTGCCCCGCAGCGGGCCTGGGCGAGGAACGGGCCTTCGGAGTGGATGCCCGCGATGAGGCCCTCGTCCGCGAGTTGCCTCAGCACCCCGACTCCCCTCACGAGCTCCTGCCCTGACGCCGTGACGAGGCTGGCCAGCAGTGTGGTTGTTCCGTTGCGGTGCAGGAAGCTGACGGCGTCGCGGCACGCGTGGCTGTCGCCGGTGGGAAAGCCGCCGCCTGCCGCGCCGTGGCAGTGGAGGTCGACGAGTCCGGGAAGGATCGAGCTGCCCGGCGGAAGCTTGAGTTCCTCCGCAACGGGGAAGCGGGCCGCGTCGAAGCCGCTCCGGGGGCCGGCGTAGGCGATTCTTCCGTCTGCCACCGCGACCACGGAATCAGCCGTGGCAGCGCCGTCCGAGATCAGTGTCCCGGCCAGGATGTAGGCGGAGCCGACGACGGGTTCGTGGGTGTCCGGTCGGTGCGCGTCGGGCATTACATCTTGGCCAGTTTGGCGCGCACCATCATGAAGATCCCGTAACAAATGAGGCCAGCTCCGACCGCAGCCAGGATGTACATGCCGAACGGCTGGTCACGGAGGGCCCTGAGGCCGCCGTCGAGCCCGGTGGACTCCTCGGGGTGGGCTTTGATCGTGGCGACAATGACCAGCAGCCCCACGAGAAGCAGGACAATGCCTTTGGCGGCGTAGCCGACGACGCCGAGGACGGTCACCGCCGTCCGTGCCTTGTGCGAGGCGGGGAGGCGGAGGTGCTTGGCGAAGGACTGCCGGAAGCCGCGGATGGCGTAGACGATTCCGGCGACTGCGACGCCCGCGCCGACGGCGAGCAGGAGTGCGTAGCCTCCCGGGGCCTTCAGCACGGAGGCTGTGAGGTCGCTGGTGGAGCTGGTGTGGTCCTTGCCGGCGCCGCTGGCGAAGGAAAACAGGGTGAGGGCGAGTCCGGCGTAGACGACGGCTTGGAGGGCGGCCTTGGCCTTTTTCCCCAGTTTCTTTTTCGCCGGCAGGTGCTCGAAATCGAAGATGGCATCACTGGTTTGCCAGATCGCGAGGGCGACGCAGGCGGCGAAAGAGCTCCACAGCAGCAGTGGACCGGCCGGCTGGCTCCCAAGCTGCTCCACTGCACCACTGACGTCAGCCTCGCCTTCGCCGCCCATGGCGAGCCGGATCGCGACGAGTCCGATGAGGAAGTGCAGGATGCCGCTCACGGCAAAACCGGCGCGGGCCACCAGCTCCAGCGGGCGGGAATTGGTGATGTCTTCGGCCGCGTCGGCGGCGTCCTTCAGTTCTCTCTTGATGGCGGTCCCTCAACTGGCTCGGTGGTTCTGCCGGACGTGAGTTCCGCCCGGTTCATGCATCTTCGGTAATCGTGCCACGCGGAGGCCGCCGGGAACAGCACGGTCGAGTGACCGGCCTAGCGGCGCAGGTAGCTGAGGTCGAAGATGAGCCGGCCCGCCTCGTGCGCCTTGTTCTCGAAACTCGTCAGGATCCGGCCGTCGAACCGCGGGGCCCAGCCGCCTGTCTCATCGATGCCCTCGTTGGGTCCGGTGTGTTCCGTGCTCACGGGTGCGCGGCCCTCCTTGACGGGGGCCCCGCCCACGAGGGACTCGACGCCGGATTCCCACACTTGGGTGAGCGGGCTCTCCGCGCCGCTGCGCTCGCCGTCGTGCAGGTTCTCGAAGTCGGGGGAGCCGGCCATGACCTCGCGCACGTGGACGGCGTAGTTGGACCAGTCCGTCGCGATCCGCCAAAGGCCGCCAGGCTTGAGCGCCCGCGCGGCGAGCTCGGCGAACGCCGGCTGGATGAGGCGGCGCTTGTGGTGCCGGGACTTGTGCCACGGGTCCGGGAAGAAGACCCACAGTTCCGTGACGGAAGCCGCTGGCAGCATGGTGGCCAGCACCTCGGGGGCGTTCGCCTCCACAACGCGGACGTTGCTGAGGCCGCGGCTGTTGATTTTGATCAGCGTGTTGGCCAGTCCCGGCGTATAGACCTCCACGGCAAGGAAGTCCTTGTCCGGGTTCTCCTCGGCCGCGTGGCACACGGCATCGCCGAGCCCCGAGCCGATCTCCACGATCAGGGGGGCCTTGCGGCCGAATTCGGCTTCGGCGTCGAAGACGTAGTCCGGGTGTACGGAGGTGTTGGCGATGTGGCGGGGGACGTCGACGGCCCATCGGTCAGAATGTTCCTCCCACGCCACCTGCCGGCGCCCCTGCAGGCGGGTGCCGCGGCGCACAAAGCTGACCGGCCGGCCGCCATAGGTGCCGAAGGAGGCCTGGCTGCCGGGGGTCACCGGGCGCGGTGTCTGCGGCGACTCGGGGGATTCTGGGGATTCACTCATCCCTTCCAGAATAGTGGAGTTCCGGTGTAGGCCCGGGTCGGCAGGATTGGCCGGAAGCGCTCTGTTGACACCGCGGGCGGCACCGAGCCTGCCAGAATGGGGTCCGTGACTGTACCGAAAAGCCCCCAGGACTCCACCGTCAGCGGCCTCAAGACCGGGGACCGTCGGGTCTTGCTGGTGGACGCCGAGATCGACGACGTACCCGCGGCGGACCCCACCCGGGTCGGCAGCCGCCGCACCCTGGCCTACCTGGGCGTGTGCCTGGTCCTGATCGGCCTGAACCTCCGTACTGTCTTCTCCAGCTTCGCCGCGGTACTGCCGGAAGTGACGGCCGACGCCGGGCTGCCGGGCTGGGCCGTCGTCGTCCTGACCACCGTGCCCGTGACGCTGCTGGGGGTCTTCGCCCCGCTGGCTCCCGTTCTGGCCCGCCGCTTCGGGGCCGAGCGGGTGCTGCTGGGCGCCATGGCGGTGCTCACCGCCGGGCTGCTGCTGCGGCCCCTGGAGGCCGGAGCCGCCGGGCACCTTCCCGCTCTGCTGGCCGGGACGGCGGCCTGCGGCGCCGCAATCTCGCTGTGCAACGTGCTGCTGCCCGGCCTGGTGAAGCGTGACTTCCCGCACCGGCTCGGGCTGATGGGCGGCCTCTACACCACGGCGATCTGCGCCTCAGCGGCCCTTGGCGCCGGTTTCACCTACCCCGTCTTCAGCGCGACGGGGGAGTGGACCGCAGCGCTGTGGTTCTGGGCGCTGCCCGCCGGCGTCGTACTTCTGCTGTTCCTGCCGCTGGCCATCAGGCAGCGCCACGGCCGGCACCAGAGCGCGCACGGCGGCGTGAATGTGTGGCGCTCGGCGGTCGCGTGGCAGGTGACCATCTTTATGGTGCTGCAGGCGATGATGTCCTTCAGCGTTTTCGCCTGGCTGGCTCCGATCCTGCGCGAACGCGGGGTGGACGGCGGCACGGCCGGAGTGATCGTCTCCGTCTCGATCGTGCTGCAGATGCTGGGGTCCTTGTTCGCCCCGGCGCTTGCCACCCGGTTCCGGGACCAGCGCGCGATCAACACCGTGGTGGCGCTCATGACCGGTGGCGGCTTCGCACTGAGCATCTTCGGCCCGCTCGAGTTGATCTGGTTGTGGACCGGGCTGCTGGGATTGGGTCAAGGCAGCCTGACCGCCGTCGCGCTCACCATGATCATGGTCCGCACCCGTGACGGCCACACCGCGGCGCACCTGTCAGGCATGATGCAGGGA